>CAYXZX010000063.1:5925-14477 GCA_964469455.1 uncultured Rhodocyclaceae bacterium
GTGGTGCCTTATTACGCCGTGCTCGGCAATCATGATCACGGCGCTGGGGATCGCGCTCCGGATTCGACGGCGCGGGCTGCCAAGCATTCCCTGGCCGAAGCCCAGATCGAGTATTCGAGACAGCACGCTGGGTCAAACCGGTGGCGCATGCCCGACTATTACTACAGTGCCGACTTCGGCAGTTTTCAGGGCCGGCCGCTGTTGCGCGTCGTCTTCATCGATACCAGCCTCGCCCCGGACGAACTGGCCAAGGAAGCCGAGTTCATCCGCAACAAGTTTGGCGGCGGAGTCGGCGTGCACGACGCGCCAGTCTGGCGTGTGGTGGTTGGCCACCATCCGATACGCTCATACGGTGCCCATCGCGATACGGCGCCCGGAATTGCGGCGATCATCCTGCCCGCCATGCGCGATGCGCAGGTTGATCTGTACCTGTCGGGCCATGACCACAATCAACAGGTCATTGTCCGTGACGGTGAGCCCTTTCAATTCATCAATGGCGCTGGCGGTACGGCGTTGTATGCGCTTAAGGAAGAGGCGCCGGATCTGCGTTTCGCCCGGTCGGGGCACGGGTTTATGGCCGCCAACGTTTCCGCCGATACATTCCAAGTCGGCAACTACGACGCAGACGGCAAACCTGTTTCATCATTCAAGATCGACCGCGCTTGTCCGAACGGGCAAGAACGCTGCCTCGTCGCAACGCCATTGCCCGCACAAGTTCGACATTGAAAATGGGCCAGACGGTCTTCCTGAAAGTCGAGTTCTTCATGCTGGTGGCAACGTCCGTATTCCTGCCCTGCGCGATCTACGGATTCCTGTTGCTCACAAGATCGATTTCGCGGTGGACAGTCCTGGCCCTCGCCGTATTGCTCATCGCGCTATCCGCGATCGACGTGATCTTGCTTCAGCAATTGGCGGGCCAATCGAAAGCGACGCCATCGCTGATGGACGACTCGATATTCGCGACGGAATTGTCCGTGACGCTTTACCTGCTGCCAGCGGTTTTCGCCGGCATTGGCGTGAACCTCATTTCCCATGTGCTGACCCGTCATCTTGACGAAGCCGAGCAGCGTTTCGAGCGCGAGCAGTCACGGGTGTGGCGCCATCAAGGCAGGAGCAAGGCCGGCCGTTCTTCGGAACCTTGAGCCCGGGCGATGCGTGGTGACGGCAGGTCGTGCAATGCCCGCGCGTATCAATGCCGAGACCGTCGCCGCGGCATCTACTTGATGGTCTGCAAGTAGCTGATGATATCGGCTCGTGACGCGGTGTCTTCCAGGCCGTCGTATTTCATTTTTCCGGCCGGCACGATCTTTTTCGGCTGGGTGATATAGGCGTCGATCTTGTCCGTGGTCCAGACCAGGCCCGCCTGCTTGATGGCATCGGAATAGCCGGAAAAATCCGCAACCGACCCTGACTTTCGGCCAAGGACGCCATGAAGTGTCGGCCCCTTCTTGTTTTTCCCGGGAGCGACGCTGTGGCAGTCGCCGCATTCCTCCGCGAAAAGATCCTGCCCTTTTTGCGGATTGCCGCTGGCAAGCGCCGATCCGGCGTACATGAATGCCAGAAAAGTGCCAAATGCAACTCTTGAAGTTCTCTTTGAGTTATTCATCAGATGGACGTCCAGAGGAACAGCATGAGGGTGTTGTTGTCCTTGGCCCGGCGGAGATTGCCGTCGGCATCCAGGTAGCTCGAGCCGCCCATGAACCGGTTGTAGCCGGTGTATTGGACGCCTAGCCGAACATTGGCCCAGGGGGCGCCCCAGGAATGCTCCTTGCCCCAGGGGGTCCAGTCGGCCTGGAGGATGTATCCGGAGGTGTTCGGGCGGCCATTCAACGAATCGCCGTAGAGAGTGGCATCCTTCCTGCCGTGCGTGGAAAACAAGGATGCCGTCAAGCCCCAGGTCCGGTCGTAGTGATACGAGCCGGCGACGCGGAACTGGTCGAGGCGATTCCTCTTGTTGTCGGCGTCACCCTCGCCAAAGGTGTAGTTCAGCGTCTGCCATTCCCTGACGTAGCTGGCATTGAGCGCATAGACGTGCTGCCGGTTGCCGAGGAACTGATAGGACGCATCGACGCCAAGGTCGCGATATTTGTCGCCCGGGCCGGCAATGCGATCGGGCTGCAATCTGGCATCGAAGCCGAACAGGCCGACGGAGAAGTTGTCGCGCTTCATGTCCTTCCAATAGGCGACGCGCCAATAGCTGCCCACGCCCTTGAACCTGCCGGGGTCGTCGGCGTTCACCTTGTCCAGCGCCGACTTGGACAGCGTGTCGTACAAGCCGAGTTCGGCATAGAAGCTGCCATCGATCAGGGCATAGACATTCGCTCCCAGGACGCTGCCCCCAAGCCCCTCGACCAATGGCGATGGCCCGAAGCCGGCGTTGAAATCGGAAGCGGTATAGGGGAAGCGCCACTGGCCGAGCGTGTTGAACGGATCGGTGACCGTCGGATTGGTGTTGAGCGCGAGCCCAACCGTGGCTTCCTTGTCGGCGATCTGCATGGTGCGCGCGTAGCGGACATCAACCTGGTCCAGCGCCGATTTTCTATCGATGCCGGAGTAGGTGGCTTGTATGAACGTCCCGACATGGTCGGAAAGCCGACCGGCAAGGAACACCGAGGCCTCCTGCATCGCCGTGTTGTTGTTGGCGTCGAAGCGCTCGAGCGTATCTCCCGCGCTGGCACTCTTCTTCGTGTGGGTCCAGTTGGCGACCAGCATGCCCGACAATGGAACCTTGCCTTCCTTGCCGTCGGTTTCCGTATAGCCGCCCAGCTTGAACCTGATGCCGTAAGGCGTCAGTTGCGGGCCGAATCCCCCGACGTGACAAGCGGCGCATTCCGAGCCGGTCTGGCGGGCGTAGCTGGGTACTGCGTGGGCCGGGCTGATTGCCAGCCAGGATGCGGCGACGGCAATTGCCAATCCCAGGGTCTTCCTCAAGACGGCGATAACCGGCAGCAGTCTTCGAACGGCAGCGTCGGCAAGCATGATGGTCCTTGTCGCGATGTTGATGATGGGCCGATTTTCCTGCCCGCTGGCTTGCATTTGCCTGACGAAACGGCGCGTCAGGGAAACGCAAGCTTGGCGCTGCCAAGCTCGCGATGGCATTGAGCGAAAGGAAATCTTATGAACGAACCCAAGCCGAAGGCGCGCTTCGCGCTGCTGGCGTGCCTCTGGCTGGTTATCGGCATGGCCATCGCCGTCGTGGGCAGGGCGGCCATCGACCGAACCAATACCGTCGAGTTCTGCATCTCGTGCCACGAGATGAAGGACAATAACTACGAGGAGTACAAGGAAACCATCCATGCGCGCAATCGCTCCGGGGTCAAGGCCACGTGCGCCGATTGCCACGTACCGCATGAATTCGTCGATACGGCGATTCGAAAACTGATGGCGGCCAACGATGTGTTCCATCACTTGATGGGTACCATTGATACCCGCGAGAAATTCGAGAAGAACCGCATCGCGCTGGCCAGGCGCGTATGGCAACGCATGAAGGAATCGGATTCGCGTGAATGCCGTCACTGCCACGACACGCAAACCATGGATCCGGAAAAGCAGGGCAAGACCGCGCGGAAGCAGCATCTCAAAATGGCAACGGGTGGACGCACCTGCATCGACTGTCACTACGGAATTGCCCACAAGGAACCCGAGGGCGGGGTGACGCCGCAGGATCTTGCCCTTGAGTAGGCGGCAACGTGAGAGAGAATGAACGGCTCGTTCGGATGGAGTAACTTCCTCCCATGCGCATACTGGTGGTTGAAGACGATGTCCTGGTAGCTCGCGGACTGAAGCAGGGCCTTCGGCAATTGGGCTATACGGTCGATGTCGCCGGAAGTGCCGAAGACGCGGACCGCTTCGTCCAGATGGAATCATTTGACCTGCTCCTGGGGGACATCGGCTTGCCGAAAGCCGACGGCTTGCAGTTCATCCGCCAGTTGCGCGACCGGGGCGAAAAGCTGCCCGCACTGATTCTTACCGCCAGGGACGACGTCGAAGATACCGTGCGGGCTCGATGCCGGTGCCGACGACTACCTGGTCAAGCCATATCGCCTGCCCGAACTGGCGGCGCGCATGCGCGCCTTGATCCGGCGCACCAACGCCAGGACGGAATCTTGCCTGCGCCATGACAATCTCTGTCTCGACACGCGTCGCCACGTCGCCACGCTGAATGACGCGCCGCTCGAGCTGACCAACCGCGAATGGGCGATACTTGAAATGTTGCTGTTGGCTTCGCCCGCCGTGATCAGCAAGGAAAAGCTGGTCCAGAAGCTGGCCGGGTGGGACAAGGACATTACGCCCAACGCGATCGAAGTTCACGTGTCGCGCCTGCGGGCCAAGCTCGCCGCCAGTTCAGTGGTGATCAGGACGATTCGGGGCATCGGGTACCGTGTCGACGCGCCCCTTCGGTAGCCTCCTGCCTGGCGGATGGCGTTTCAAGAGCCTGCGCCAGGGCCTGATACTCACCTTGGTTGTTCCGCTCGCGGTGCTGCTGATCCTCGGAGCTTACCTCGACTATCGTCTGGCGCGGAAAACGACGGACGATGCCTACGACGAATCGTTGGCTGACGCTGTCTATGATCTCGAGGCGCATGTCCGCGCGGATAGGGCCGCGCTGACGTTCGACCTGGCCGAGGAAGCGGAAGCCATGCTGCGCAGCATTGCGCCGGATGAACGGTATTTTTCGATTCGGGACGAAACAGGCCGATTGTTTGTCGGTGACGCCGGCCTGCCTTTCCGGAAAGCCGGCAAGACGGGCAAGATCATTTTCCTGGACATTGTCTATTCGGGGACGAAGGTCCGGGCGGCCGAGTATTGGATCGATCACGGCGATTCAAGGATCGGCATTACCGTCGCCGAAACCACCAAGCGACGTCAGCGATCGAGCAATCGGATCCTGATGGCGATGCTCCTGCAGAACGCGACGGTCATTGCCGCGACGGTGTTGGCGATTTTTTTCGGCACCCGGCATGGCTTGAGTCCCCTGACCGAACTGGAACGGGAAATTGCCGCCCGCTCTGCCGATGACTTGAGCGAAATCGAGGTCGTCGCGCCTCCGGCCGAGCTTCGTCCGCTGCTGGTCCGGCTGAATCAGCTTTTCGGCCTCCTGCGCGAAGCCACCGAGGTGCAACGAAGGTTTATCGCCGACGCCGCGCATCAACTCAGGACGCCGCTCGCCGGATTGCAGACGCAACTTGACCTGGCCGCCGGGGAGGGACTGTTTCATGCCCACCCGGCGCGGCTTGCCAGTATCGACGAGGCCACGGCGAGGCTCGGGCATCTGCTGAATCAGCTCCTGGCTTACGCCAAGGCCGAGAGCATCGGCGAACGAACGCACGCTTTCGAGAAGGTGGCTCTCGAACACCTGGTGGAAAAGTCAGCCACGGAGTTCATCGACGCCGCCCTGGCGAAGAATCTCGACCTGGGATTCGACATTGCTCCGGTCGACGCGTTGGGCAGCGAATGGTTGCTGCAGGAGGCGCTGGCCAACCTGATCGACAATGCGATTCGATACACCCCCGACAACGGCATCGTTACCGTACGCTGCGGAGCGGTCGACGGCCAGCCGTTCCTGGAGGTCGAGGACAGCGGCCCTGGCATTCCCGAGGAACAGCTGCCATTGGTTGTCGAACGCTTCTACAGGATGCCAGGCACGCCCGGCAACGGCTGTGGCCTCGGTCTCGCGATCGTCAGCGAGATTGCGGCATTGCATGGCGCCAGCCTGAAGTTGTCGCGGAATTCGATGGGGGGGCTGCGTGTTCGCCTTGTCCTTGCCACGGACGCATCGGAGTCGCGGGCATAGTTGCCATGGTGCCAAAGGGGTTGCAAGCCGACCAGCCTTCTGCTTTTATGAGCGGAACCCGATATGACCGATTGCCGAACCATGATGAGCGCGACCAGCAATGATGAAGATGACGGCCGGATGATCTTCGATCAGGCCGTGCATTACGTGCAGAGCAACCCGGGGCGCGCGGCTTTCGCGGCCGCGCCGGTATTCGGCGAGCGCAGCGAGGACGCAGAGCAACGCGCCGAGGGTGCCCGTGTTTTCATCGTCGAAGGCGACGGCGCCGGCGGGTGGCGGTTGCGCTTCGTTGCCGGCCCCTTCTTCGCCACCGCGTTCGCTGCGAACGAGACGATGATGCCCGCCGAGGTGCCTGACAGTGTGAGGGAGCTGCGGTTCATGCCGACCCGGGTCGAGGAGGACTGGCTGGTCGGCCAGGTTCAGGTGCTGATCCAGAAGCTGATGCAGGCCGGCGGCAATTTGCCTGAGCAAATGCCCGACTACGCCAATGCGCCCAGCTATGGCGCCGGGCCGGAGGCGGTCTTTCCCATCTCGTTCATCGGTCGCGGTTCCGAGCGCGTCCAGTAGCTCCGGTTTTCCCGGCTTCATCGCGCCGCCGGGCCCGCCGGGAGGCGCTAACATGTCGCCTTCGCAGACAGGGAGACGAAGATGTCGGAGCAGAACGACGGAACACCGCGCGGCACCGAGGCCCATGCGCCCGATCTGGCCTGGAGCCAGGTGCGCGAGACGGTGTTGATGCTGGAGCTGGCGGCCGGCCAGGTCGATGCGGCGATGCGCGATTCCAACACGTCGGTGAACGTGTTGACCGAGTCCTTCACGGCAATGGCGACCCTGCTGGACGACATCGACCGCAGGATGGCCGCCCTGGGCGAGCGCGTCCAAGAGCCGGAGATCGGCGAAGTCCGCGACAGCGCCCGCCTGGTGGCGCAGCAGGCGCAGCACTCGGTGATCGCCTTCCAGTTCTACGATCGGCTGGTGCAGCGCCTCGATCACGTCTGTCAGAGCCTGGCCTCGCTGTCGGAGCTGGTGAACAGCCCGGCGCGCCGCTACAACCCCGGCGAGTGGGCGGCGTTGCAGCAGCTGATCGCCTCGAAGTACACCATGGTCGAGGAGCGCGCCATGTTCGACGCCGTCATGCGCGGCGTGCCGGTCAAGGAAGCGCTCGAGCAGTACATGGCCGCGCGCATGCAGGAAGTGGAAGCCAGCGGCGGCGACATCGAGCTATTCTAGCCACGGCATGAAGACGGTGTTCCGGATGGCCGTCGCGGCCCTGCCGCTGGCCTTTTCCTTCTCGGTGCAAGCCGAAGTGCACAGGTGCAAGGACGAGAAGGGCAAGACCTTCTTCAGCGATCGCGGCTGTCCGGGTGGCGAGAAGATGCGCGGTGCGCCGGGTGGTGCCAGCCATACGATCGGTACGGCCGAGGATGACGCGGACGTTGCTCGTCGCTGCCTCGAACAGTTCGCTAGCGCGAATGGCGGCTCTGTCGAGCGGATGCGTGTCGAGAGCCATCGGGTCAAATGGGTGACCGTGCGCGACATCGGCGCGCGCCGGCTGTTCTCCGTGACCATCGGCTTTCTCGCTCCCGGCGGCTATCTCACGGGCGAGACCACCGAGCACGAATGCCTGATGCGCGGCGACAATGTCACCTTCCAGACCACACCTTACGAGCTGGTGAAGTGAAGATCTATGCCGTCGGCGGCGCCGTCCGCGACGAACTGCTGGGCCTGCCGGTGCAGGACCGCGACTGGGTGGTGGTTGGCGCCACGCCAGACGACATGGCGGCGCGAGGCTTCCGGGCGGTCGGCAAGGACTTCCCGGTGTTCCTGCATCCCCAGACGCAGGAGGAATACGCGCTGGCGCGCACCGAGCGCAAGACCGCGCCCGGCTACAAGGGTTTCACGTTCCATGCCGATGCCGGTGTTACGCTCGACGAGGATCTGGCGCGGCGCGACCTGACCATCAACGCGATCGCCCGGGCCGAGGACGGCAGTTACGTCGATCCGTATCGTGGCCGCGATGACCTCGCCGCCAAGGTGCTGCGGCACGTTTCGCCGGCCTTCGTCGAGGATCCCGTGCGCGTGCTGCGCGTGGCGCGCTTTGCCGCGCGTTTCACCGATTTCACCGTGGCGGGCGAAACGGTCGGGCTGATGCGCGATCTGGTGGCGGCGGGCGAAGTCGATCATCTGGTGTCCGAGCGCGTCTGGCAGGAAATCTCGCGCGGCTTGATGGAAACGAAACCCTCGCGCATGTTCGAGTTGCTGCGCCAGTGCGGTGCATTGCAGAGAATTCTGCCGGAGATGGCCCGCCTCTGGGGTGTGCCGCAGCGCGCCGACTACCATCCGGAGATCGACACCGGCACGCATGTGATGATGGTGATCGACATGGCGGCGCACATGAAGCTTTCCCTGCCGGCGCGCTTCGCCGCCCTGACCCATGACCTCGGCAAGGGTACGACTCCGGCCGACGTGCTGCCGCGCCACCACGGCCACGAACAGCGCAGCGTGTCCCTGCTCGGCCCCGTCTGCGAGCGCCTGCGCGTGCCCGCCGACTGCCGCGACGTGGCGCTGCTGGTGGCCCGGTTCCATGGCGACATGCACAAGATCGACCAGTTGCGGCCGACCACGGTGGTGCGCCTGCTCGAGCGCTGCGACGCTTTTCGCCGGCCGGAGCGCTTCGAGGAAATCCTGACGGCGTGCGAAGCCGATTTCCGCGGCCGCCTGGGACACGAGTCGCGCGACTATCCGCAAAGTCAGGCAT
>CAYXZX010000064.1:0-14409 GCA_964469455.1 uncultured Rhodocyclaceae bacterium
TGTTTTTCTACGGCCCGCAGGATTCGGCCTACGCGCACGAAGCGACTGGCGTTGCAAATTTTCTTGCTTCGATGCCTTGGCTGTGGTCCTGATCTTGCGAAATCTTCTTACGCTTAATGTGTCCTCAACGAAACCGCGTCCAAGCTTCATGGTATTGCGAACAATGCGCGACGTCTTGTCCTTTAGTCAAGTGACCCTTGCCTCGGAGTGCAGTTTTGACGTCGGAGTCTTGGTTGATCCCAACCCATCTACCTTTGCACTAATGATCAAGAGAACCCGCCCCAGCGGGCAAGACGCTACTTGGCCAGAGGGCCTACGATGCCGTGAAATCCGACGCAGAAACCTTGATACATTGTGACATTGCGCCAGTCGGATTCCTTACCCTGTCGATTCTTTCTCAAGACTAATCATTTGCGGGAGCCAGTGCAATGACCAAAACCATTCAGCCCAAGATGGGCGTTATCTTCAAGTCCTATGAGCCGTTGTCTGCGATTCGTGCCTATGCGGAGCAAACGGAAGCGTCAAACATGAGCGGCGGTTTCTGGATCGCCGAGGCCTATCATTGGTTCCGTCAGTATGGGCTTGAAGCGCGGGGCTGTTTCACGACACTGGCTGTCGTCGCTCAGGCCACCAGGAAGATTCCGGTCGGGCTCGGCATTACTTCTCCCTACATGCGCCATCCGACCATACAGGCTTCGGAGGCGGCCGGCATCGACGAACTTTCCAATGGTCGATTCGTCATGGGCATCGGCGTCGGCAAGGTGGGCATCGAGTATCTCGAATACGACATCGAAAAGCTGCGCCCGGTCCAGGTTCATCAGGAGTCGATGGACATTATGCGCAAGGTTTTCAGCGGCCAGAAATTCGCCTACACGGGCAAGTACTACAAGTCATCGATGCCGGCCTTTGATCGCGCTGGACGTGGCCTCCGCACGTCCATCCCCATCTATGTCGGGGCCACGGGCCCCTTCATGCAGAAACTGTCCGGCAAGGACGCAGACGGCATGCTCCTTGCCGGCTTGACCTCGCCCGCTTTCGTGCGGTACGCGATTGACAACATGAAGGCCGGTGCCGCCGCCGCCGGTCGGAAGGTGTCCGATGACTACCCCGTCGGCGGTGTGATCCTCTGTGCCTGCTCGCGCGACGGCGACAAGGCACGCAATGCGACGCGCAGCTATACGGGAACCTACGTCGTCAACAAGATCCGCAACATCAAGAATGATGTGATCCTCGCCGGCTCCGGTTTGCCCGACAGCACCTGGGATCCTTTCCGCAAGGCCATTGCCGAGGGAACGCAGGACAATGTCACCCACTTGGTCACGGACGAAATGATGCGCCGCTTCACGGTGATCTCCGGAACTCCCGAGGAGTGTCTGGAGATTACCCAGGAATTGGTTGACGCCGGCCTCAACCTGCCGTTGCTTGAAGTGGTGGGTAAGACGGTGGAGGACAATCTCGAAACCATCCGGCTGATGGGCGCAGAGGTTCTCCCGAAGTTGAAGCCAGGTCCGATTGCAGCGGCTTGAGCTGTACGACGCACGCGCCGCGCACGATGCGCGGCGCTTATGAACTGACAGAGAGGGCAAGATGAAGCTGGCTAGTTTTACGATCAAGTCAAGTGGCAAGAGGACTATCGGTGTTGTATTGCCTGATGGTGGCGTCCTCGACATTCACGGGGCAAGCAACGGCGCCCTGCCGGATTCCATGATTTCCTTCCTCGAGGGGGGCGGGGCGGCGATGGACCGGGCGCGCAGTCTATCCGCAGTGGCGGGTCTGGGTCAGTCCAACGTCATACCAGCGTACGACGTGGAACTTGCCGCGCCGGTTCCCCGGCCGGGCAAGATCATGCATACCTCCTGCAACTTCCCGGCCCACTTGTCGGAATTGACTACATGGAAAGAGCCCGAGTGGCAGTCGCACAATTGGGGGGAATTCCATTTCGAGCACCCCACGGGTTTCCTCGAGGCGCCGTCAAGCGTGGTGCCCACCAATGCCAAGGTCAAGATACCGCATTTCACCAAGCAACTAGATTACGAAATCGAGGTCGGCATCATCATCGGCAAGAAGGCGTTTTGCGTGTCGCCGGAAGAAGCGCTGGGTTACGTGGCCGGCTTGACAATCTTCAACGATCTTTCGGCACGCGACATACAGGCACGCGAGCACTCGAACAAGGTCATTCTGCTGGGCAAGAGCTTCGATGGTTCGTGTCCGCTGGGACCATACTTGGTAACGCTTGATGAGGTCGGTGACGTCAATAGTCTGGGCATGGTCCTGACGCTGAACGGCGAGGAACGTCAGCGTTCGAGCACGGGCAATGTTCACTACAAGATCGCGGACATGGTGTCCTGGTGGTCGAATATCACGCTCGAACCGGGCGACGTGATTACTTCGGGTAGCCCCCCAGGCGTCATTGCTGGGCGCAAGAATCCGGTCTATCTGAAGGGCGGCGATCGTATCGACTGCAATGTCGACAAGTTGGGCACCCTGACGACCTTCATCGTCGAATAGCGAGGTATACGATGGCAAATCGAGTGAGTTCCGATCTGGTCCGCAAGGCCATCGATCAGATCGATCGGGAGCGCATGGTCAAGATGACCATGGACTTGACCAACATTCCGAGCCCGACCGGATACGAAGGCGAGATGGCTCGCGCTGTAAACGACTTGTTGAGGGGTGCCGGATTCGATTCCGTGCTTCAGCCAATCGGCGACGAGCGCTACAACGCGGTCGGCAGGCTGCAAGGCAAGGGTGGTGGCAAGTCGCTGATGTTCAACGGCCACCTCGACACTTCGTTCGGTCCGGAGCAGGCGCATCGTGGTATTGGCTACAAGTGTGAGGGCACCCTGGTCGACAACGAGTGGATCTACGGCATGGGCTCGTTCAACATGAAGAGCGCCATGGCGACCTATATCACCGCGAGCGATGCGATTCGCAAAGCCGGGATCAAACTGGGCGCCGACGTGGTCATTGCCGGCGTGGCCGGCGAAATCGAAAAGTCGCCGGTCAATGAGTACGAGGGCCGCCAATACCAGGGTTACGGTGTCGGCACGAAGTACGCTATTACCCATGGCGCGGTGGCGGACTACTGCATCCTCGGCGAACCGACCAACATGATGCTGATATCCCAGCACTGCGGCACTACATGGATCAAGATCACGGTTCCCGGTCATCTGATCCATACCGCGTGGTCGGAAGTCGATCGTAACGCGATCAACAAGTCGCGAGTCATTCTGGATGCGATTCACGAGTGGATTCCCGATTACTGTCGGCGTCACGCCGTGGCTGACTTTCAGCCGCGCGTTAACGTGTCGGCCATCGAAGGTGGTTGGCCGTGGCGGGGTGCGCGCACGCCGGACAATTGCGTCATCTATCTCGACGTCCGGACGGTACCGAACGTGTTGCCCGTTCAAGCCTTCAACGAAGTGCGGGACATGGTGAATGCGGTAGTCAGGAAGAACCCCCAGCTGGAGGGAACCAAGTGCGAGATTTTCCTTTCCGCGCCTGGCACCTCCATTCCCGAAGAAAGCGAATTGATCAAGCAGATTACGGCCGCTCATGCCAACCAGTTGGGGAAGGCGCCCGAACGGGGCATCGAGACTTGGTATAGTGACGCAGCCCACATGAATCGTTACGGCATTCCGACGGTGAATTACGGATCAGCGGGACGGATCAGGACGGGTGGCGGCGGATTCTCGACCCATCAGGGCGAGCATGTTCATATTGGCGACATGGTGGACATCGTCCGCGTCTATATCGAAGTAATGATGAACATCTGCGGCGTGGTCGAATAGGGCAAGTTCCATCGCGCCGTGGTAACCCAGCAGGATCTTCATGGAACTTGAGAATTTTCTGAACGATCGACCTGATCACGGCGCGGCTTTGTCGCTATCCGACGTTACCAACGTCACCAGGCTCTGCGAAATTGCCGCGGCGATACGCGACAGCGGGCACGGCTCGGTGGTGACTTATTCACCGAAGGTTTTCATTCCGCTCACGCAGTTGTGTCGGGATGTTTGTCACTACTGCACGTTCGCCAAGGCACCGGGACGCGTAGAGGCCCCGTACTTGACGCCCGAGCAGGCGCTGGATATTGCGCGCGCAGGCGTGGCCGCCGGCTGTCATGAGGCCTTGTTCACGCTCGGCGACAAGCCAGAATTGCGCTATGCCGCTGCCCGCGATTCGCTCGCAAGCATGGGTCACGCGACAACGATTGATTATCTGGTCGAAATGGCTCTACTGGTGCATGCTGAGACCGGATTGCTGCCGCACGTGAATCCGGGGGTCACCGACTTCGACGATCTGCATCGGTTGCGCAAGGTTTCGGTTTCGCAAGGGCTCATGCTCGAAAGCGCTTCGTCGCGGCTCTGTGCCGCCGGAGGGCCGCATCACGGTTCGCCCGATAAGTTGCCAGCGGCGCGCCTGACGACGCTTGACGAGGCTGGTCAATTACGGATTCCGATGACATCGGGAATTCTGATCGGAATCGGGGAAACGCGGCGGGAGCGCATCGAGGCCTTGCTTGCCTTGCGCGACCTTGATGATGCCCATGGTCATATTCAGGAGGTGATCATTCAGAATTTCCGGCGCAAGCCGGGAACCAAGATGGCAAACACCGATGAACCGTCCCTGGAGGAACTCTGCTGGACAGTGGCGGTGGCTCGTATCATTTTTGGACCGGACGCCAATATTCAGGCGCCTCCGAATCTCTCGCCGCATGGATTGCGCGCGCTTGTCAACGCCGGGATCAGCGACCTTGGCGGGATATCGCCGGTCACGCAGGATCACGTCAATCCCGAAGCCCCGTGGCCGCACCTGCGCTTATTGGCCAGAGAGACTGAAATCGCGGGCAAGTTGCTTGTGCCCCGGCTGGCCGTATATCCGAAGTACGTTCAGGGTTCTTCCGAGTGGATCGATCCGGCTCTGCAACAGTCCGTCCGTAATCGAGTCGATGCATCGGGCTTCCCGCGAACAGAAACATGGTGCCCTGGCGCGGACGTGGCTCCACCCGGAGTACCCGATATTCCAGACTCGGGGACCCTGCTCCATTTTCTGGGCAGCGAGATATTCCGCCACACCGAGAAGGCAGCCCGCGGCGAGCGTCTGAGCGAACGTGAGGTGACGCAGTTGTTCGAAACGCGGGGCGCGGAGTTTCGCATGGTTTGCGCCGCGGCCGACGAACTGCGAGTCGCCGTCAACGGCGACGTTGTCACATACGTGTGCAATTGCAATATCAACTACACGAACATCTGCTCCTACAAGTGTCAGTTCTGCGCATTTTCCAAGGGGAAGTCACACGCCGATCTTCGTGGCAAGGCGTACAACCTGTCATTGGAAGATATTCAGGCGAAGTCACGGGAAGCGTGGCAGCGAGGAGCGATCGAGGTTTGCCTGCAGGGAGGCATTCACCCTGCCTATACGGGACAGACCTACCTCGACATCTGCGCGGCGATCAAGGCAGTGCTCCCGGCGATGCATGTCCATGCCTTCTCGCCGCTGGAAATCTGGCAGGGAGCGAAGACGCTCGGTCTCGGCTTGCCGGAGTACTTGGGGGAGTTGAAAGCGGCTGGCCTCGGTTCCGTGCCCGGCACCGCAGCGGAGATTCTCGTTCCGGAAATCCGGGAGGTGCTGTGCCCGGACAAGGTTACCGTCGATCAGTGGACGGCGGTGATGCGCGCGGTTCATGGCGTAGGCCTTAGAAGTACTGCCACCATCATGTTTGGTCATGTCGAAAGGCCTTTGCACTGGGCAAAGCATCTCTTGCTAATTCGTGATCTTCAGTCCGAAACCGGTGGATTCACGGAATTTGTGCCTTTGCCTTTCGTGCACATGGAGTCGCCGCTCTACCGCCGCGGCCGCGCGCGACAAGGCCCGACCTTCCGTGAGGCGGTTCTCATGCATGCGGTGGCACGGTTGGCACTGCATGGACATATTGGCAACATTCAAACGTCATGGGTGAAGATGGGGCGCGAAGGGGTGCGAGCAACTTTGCAGGCTGGCGCGAACGACCTCGGCGGAACCCTCATGTACGAGAGCATTAGTCGTGCCGCCGGTGCATCACATGGCCAGGAGATGACGCCGAGTGACATGGACGCTGTCATCGCCGGCTTGGACCGCATACCGGTACAGCGCAACACGCTTTACCACCCAGTGCCTCGTAGGGACATCGCGCTGGCTGGATGTGATCGGCACTTGGCGGGGCAGAGATGACGATCCGGTGGCGAAAGTGGAGTACTCATACAACATATGCGGGGAGACGGTGAGAAATGAGCGGTCAAGATCTATTTGACGTTCTGTCCAGAGCGAAGGTTTACGATCTCGGTCAGGCCTATTGGCCGAGCATGCCGGTTCATCCGTTCGATCCACCATTTCAGTTTTATCTGTATCGCTATCACGAATACGTACGCAAGTCATTCGATGAGATGGGTATCCAACCGGGTTTTTCCGATGCCATTAGCCTGATCATCACATCAATGCACTCCGGCACGCATTTCGATCTTCCGATTCACATGTCGCAGGACCTCAAGGTAATGGGGATCGATGTCACACCCTACCAGCGGGATGTCGGTTTCAAGGACTTGCCGGAGCCCCTGCATAGCATGGAAAAAGTGCCGCCCCTGCTCCTGCGAGCCGTTCTTCTGGATATTCCTGCCTACAAGGGCATGGATATCCTGCCCGAGCGCTACGCGATCACGCTGGAAGATCTGGAAGGGGCAGCGCAACGGCAGGGTGTTTCGTTGCAGGAGGGAGACTGTCTGCTGGTACGTACCGGCTATGGACGTTTCTTTGAGACTGATCGCGATACGTATCTATTCAAATGGGCGGGGCTGAGTGATGAGGCCGCTCATTGGGTGGCTGGCAGGAAGCCGAAGCTTGTGGGTACCGATAATCTCTCGCTGGGGGTTCCGGCACCTTTCAACAGTCATCGGATCATTCTTGTCGAAAAAGGCATTTACACCATGAAGAGCCTGGACCTGGAGAAGCTGGCAGCGGACCAGCACTACGTCAGCACCGTGGTGGTCCTGCCGTTGAAGATCAAAGGCGGGGAAGCATCTCTAGTACGTCCGATCGCCATTGCCTAGTACAAATCAAGGACGCTTGGAGCACAATTTATGACCAGGAGTTACGTTGCAGCACCAGACCTCATCTGGACCGGCCACATCAACGCAGGGCCGGAGATTCAGGAAGGTTTCGATCGTAGCCGGACGGTGCGCTTCTACGACACCACCCTTCGCGATGGCGAGCAAGCGGTCGGTGTCGTATTCTCGGCGGATGACAAGTTCAAGATCGCCTGTCATTTGGCGGAACTCGGGATTGGGCGTATCGAATCGGGGTTCCCGCGTGTTTCAGCCGAGGATACCAAGGCGGTTGAGCGAATTCTGGCCGCGAATCTATCCTCGGATATCTGGGGGTTCGCGCGTGCTGTGAAGGCAGACATCGACGCGCATATCGAGCTTGGTACGAAATCGATATTGATCGAAATCGCCACAAGCGAATCGAAAATGAAGGCGTACGGTTTTACGCGCGACAAGGTGATTGCGCGGATGAGCGAAGCCATTACGCATGCGCGCGACCACGGCATGCGGGTCAATTTTTTCCCGGTAGATGCAACTCGTTCGGATCTCGATTTTCTGCGAACCATGTACGAAGTTGCAGTCAAGGCCGGAGCGCAAGAGGTGTCGGTGGTCGATACCATAGGTGCGTGTGCCCCAGAGGCGGTCGAAGTTCTGATCCGCAAGGTTGCTTCTTGGGTTGGCCCAGGGATTC
This sequence comes from uncultured Rhodocyclaceae bacterium, assembly GCA_964469455.1. GTDB lineage: Bacteria > Pseudomonadota > Gammaproteobacteria > Burkholderiales > Rhodocyclaceae > Fen-999. The sequence continues at coordinate 7,765 of CAYXZX010000064.1, forward strand.
CCATCCATTGGCATGGCCACAACGATTTTGGGTTGGCTACGGCTGCCGCCATCGCCGCTGTTCGTGGCGGCGCAACCTGGATCCAGGGAACGATCAACGGCATGGGTGAGCGCGCCGGCAATGCGGACATTTGCGAGGTCGCACTTGCCTTGCAGTGTCTTTACAACGTTCCGGTGGAAATGGATCTTACCAAGGCCCGCCAAGTATCGGAAACCGTTCGCAAGGCTGGCGGATATTCGGTTGACCGGTGGAAACCGGTTGTCGGGGACGCATTGTTCATCAGAGAAAGTGGCGCGGTTGCTGCCCAGTTCCATATGCCGGATGCCATCGAGCCTTACTCGTCGAAACTGGTCGGGGCGACTCGGGGCATTGTTCTTGGCAAGAAGAGCGGTCTCGCCAACATTGAGATCAAGGTGAAGGAACTAGGCTTGGAACTGCCTGAGGACAAGTTTGGTGACGTCCTCGCGCGGGTCAAGGAGCGATCGGTAGCTACGCACGCGTTGGTGAGCGATGACGAATTCCGCGAAATCACGGAGGCCGTCGGGAAAACAAGTTAAGCTATGTTGCGGTGCAGTATCGAATGCGTTTGACCCGGCAAAGAGGAGTGTGGTACCAATAGCACCCGTGGCTGAGGATGCCCCGTATAGGGGCCTTGGTCAAATCAAAGACTTGGGTGTTTGTCTATCCAATCGGGCAAGACGTTCAGGTTTGGCGTTCTACCTTGCAGGAGAAAGCTGGATGGATGTGTCGGCTAGTTCGGGGTGCTCTAGTCTGCTTCATGACGTATCAAGCGCCGTAGTCCGTGTCCAAGCATATGACCACGGCCAGCCCTTCGACCATTATTCAGTAAACTGCATCAAGCTGGCGAGCCTGTCGATCTACTGCATCGAAAGTGATCCGGTCACGGTTTGCCGTCGCGACGAAGATATTCTCGTGGATCGGATTTTTGATGTGCTGCTTCATGTTCAACTGGAGGGCACCGCCGAAATTACCCAAGGTGATAGCAGATTCGTGCTCGGGCAGAATGCCTTGGCTATCGTGCCCGGTGGTATCCCGTACAGCGTCAGCTATCCCGAAAAGGATCGCAAGATCATTTTGCGGATACCTCATCGTGTTTTTCACGAGCGTGTTCTGGGCCGGGAAGTCCGTGATTTTGGTGCCACGATCATCGATGGAGCTGGCTTGGTGCCTGCGGTGATATGTTTGCTCAAGTCCCTGACTTTGGAGCAGGGCGGCGATCTCAATGAGGTAGAGCAGTACACACTGGCGGATAGTTTCCTTGGCTTGCTTGGAGCCGTTGTGCGATCGCGGGTAAAGGCGTCAAGCCAGGATAGTGAAAAGAACCACTCGGCCCGCCTGTGCCGTATTCTTTCCTATCTGGAAGAGAACTTCTCGGATCACGAATTGACCCCGACAAAGATTGCCGAGGCGAACTTCATTTCAGTGCGCCATCTTCATGGCTTGTTCCAACAGTGTGGCACGACCGTGAGCAAGTGGATATGGGATCGCCGGCTCAAGGCGGGCCGGGAAGACTTGCTCGACCCTGCGATGTCGTCATTGACGATATGTGAGATTGCCTATAGGCGTGGGTTCAATGATTCGGCTCATTTCAGTAGAGCCTTTAAGGAGCGCTTTGGTCTGTCGCCGGGCAGTTTGCGTGTCAAAGGCAACTCGGTCCCATCGGAGAACCGCGCAGCGGTAGCGCATCGCCCAGCACGGTAGCAGCAACTACTAGGGCTTCTAGGTCATTGGTTCTTCGGCCCGACAGTTACTCGTGCTGCTACTGTTTCGGGCTTGGTGATTGCCAACCCAGGACGTATGGCACCCATGCAGCTAACTATAGTTGCATCATGGGACAAACAAGATCGCATAGTCGAACAAGCGCTGATTGACTAGCGGATGTAAGAATTCACCCCAGTTTGTCAACCGCACTTCGTGGTTGCGGTTCGCTAGTCTCGTTCTAGATAAGTACCCCGTTGAATTCGGCTCTCTAAGAGAGAAGAGCGCTAGATCAAATCGGGTATTCTCAACCTTAGGAAATCTGCCATGGCCAACGCCACATTCAATGCCGATGACCCATTATTGCTGAACGATCAACTCAATGAGGACGAGCGGATGGTGCGTGATTCAGCGCACGCCTATTGCCAGGAAAAACTGGCGCCGCGCATTCTGGAGGCATTTCGCCACGAAAGGACCGATCCGACGATCTTTCGTGAAATGGGTGAGTTGGGGTTGCTGGGGATCACGATCCCGGAGGCGTACGGTGGAGCGGGGTTGGGCTATGTGCCTTATGGTCTGGTTGCCCGGGAGGTCGAGCGAATCGATTCCGGCTATCGTTCCATGATGAGTGTGCAGAGTTCCCTGGTCATGGTGCCGATCAATGAGTTTGGTACCGAAGCCCAGAAACGGAAGTACTTGCCGAAACTTGCAACAGGGGAATGGATCGGCTGCTTCGGGCTGACCGAGCCAAATCATGGCTCGGATCCGGGCAGCATGGTGACCCGGGCAAGGCGGGTACGAGGAGGCTTCTCCCTTTCGGGCGCAAAGATGTGGATTACCAATAGTCCTATTGCGGATGTATTTGTTGTTTGGGCAAAGGATGACGAAGGCGCTATTCGCGGATTCGTATTGGAAAAAGGATGGAAAGGACTCTCTGCGCCGGCGATTCACGGAAAGGTGGGACTGCGTGCGTCAATTACGGGTGAAATTGTCATGGATGAAGTGTTCTGTCCCGACGAGAATCTGTTTCCGGAAGTTCGTGGCCTGAAAGGCCCATTTACTTGTCTGAATAGCGCCCGGTACGGAATTGCTTGGGGCGCCTTGGGTGCCGCCGAGGACTGCTATCAGAGGGCTCGCCAGTACACGCTTGACCGCAAGCAGTTCGGTCGCCCCTTGGCGTCGAATCAACTGGTTCAGAAGAAGCTCGCCGACATGCTTACTGAGATAACGCTTGGACTCCAAGGATGTCTGCGTTTGGGGCGTCTAAAGGACGGCCATCAAGCACCGGTCGAGTTGACGTCAATCATGAAGCGTAATTCCTGCGGCAAGGCGCTGGATATCGCGCGAATGGCACGTGACATGCTGGGCGGCAATGGCATCAGCGACGAGTTTGGGGTCGCGCGGCATCTGGTTAATCTCGAAGTCGTGAATACGTACGAGGGAACGCACGATATCCATGCACTTATTCTAGGTCGGGCTATTACCGGGCTCGCGGCTTTTGCATGACACCGGTAATGAACGATCCATATTGCGGATATAGGTCCCTCGAGGAATCATGACGATCAAGCCCATCAATAGAACTTGCGTCGCCGGAGCCGGCGCGATCGGTAGCTTGTTTGCCTGCCATCTTGGCAGCGTTGCTGAATCGACGGTTCTCACCCGGCGATCAGACCACGCCGATCAACTCAATCGGCATGGGCTTCGATCTTCGGGCAAGACCGAGAGGCATACCAAAATCCTTGCATCGACCAATCCGGCCGATCTGGGCGATGTCGATCTGGTGATCATCGCGACCAAGGCCAGTGATGTGGAAGACACTGCGAAGCGCCTGGCAGGATCCTTTCCGAATGCCCAGGTCATGACCGTACAAAATGGCCTGGGTTGCGAGGAAGTGGTTGCAAAGTACGGGGCTTGGCCAATCATCTCCGCAGTGACTTTCATGAGTGGCAACCGGCATTCGGATATTCATGTCGAATACGAACTCGATACCGCGACCTGGATGGGCCCTTGGGCAAAAGGCACCTCGAGCTTCGAGCAGGTCAGGATGGTCGAGCAACTGATAGAACGTTCGGGTTTGAAAGCCAAGGCATTTCCCGATCTGCTTCCGGCACAGTGGTCGAAGCTGATCTTTAACGCCGCCGTGAACAGCATTTCCGCAGTGACAGACTTGCCGCACGTCAAGGCATTTGCGCAACGAGGCGCGATCACCGATCTCGGGCATCTCGTGCATGCCATGATGGACGAGGGCAAGCGTGTCGCCGCTGCGCAGGGAATTGTTTTGTTCGAGGACCCCTGGGAAATGAACGTCGAGGCTACAAGCCACGGGCAAACCGGGGACGACGACTATGCCCATGCACCGTCGATGCTCGAAGATGTGCGGGCCAAGCGTCTGACCGAGGTCGACTGGATTACCGGAGCCATCGTGCGTGCCGCCGTAGAGGCGGGAGTCCCTGCGCCTATTAGCGAAACGATGTATCGCTTGGTCAAGGCTCGTGAGGCGAGCTGGAAATTCAATCAACACTGAACGGGTGAACACATGAGAGTCTGCATCATTGGTTGTGGCGCGATCGGCAGTCTGTTTGGCGCCCACTTGGCAAGGTTGTCCGATGTCGAAGTCTGGGCCTACGACCCGAACCGCGAGCATGTGGATGCCATTAACGAGAATGGCCTGCGCCTGACCGGCCTTGCCGACTTCGTGGCGCCCGTCAGGGCCAGATCCGATGCGAAGGAGATTCCGGAATGCGACTTCGGCATCATCGCCGCCAAGACGCTGCATACCAGGCCCGCGATGGAAGCGACTGCCCCCATCTTCCGAAACGGTGCGGTGTGCTCTGTTCAGAACGGAGTCGGCAACGAGGAAATCATCGCCGAGTTCGTTCCCCGTGTCATCATGGGCACCACGTTCCCGGCAGGGCATATCACTGCCCCCGGCGTTGTCAATCAGGATACCGGTGGCAAGACGTGGATCGGTCCGTTTCTGCCCAAGCCGGCATCCATGCAGGAAGTCAATCAGCTGGCGGATGCCATCAACAGGGGCGGGATGATATGCCTGCCCATGGAGGATTCCCGCGGGGCATTGTGGACCAAGCTCATCTTTAATTCAGCATCCAATGCCATGGGTGCGCTGACGCGTCTCCCGCACGGAATTGCATGCGAGCAGGTCTGGCCGGTAATGCTGGCATTGGCCGAGGAGGGCATGGCCGTATCGAAGGCGTTGGGCGTTACGCTCGATGGTGATCCCGTGGCCTTGCTCGAGTATGGGAAGAAAGTTGCCTACAACCATAAACCGAGCATGCTGCAAGACGTTCTCGCGCGCCGTGCGACCGAGGTGGATGCCCTCAACGGCGGTATCGCGAAGATCGGCAAGGAGATCGGGGTGGCCACGCCGCTCAACGATGCCATGGCCGTGATGATCAAGGGATTGGAGTTTTCCTGGACCCTGAAAGACTAAGCATGGACAAGTACATCAGCCCTTATACCCCCAGCAAGGCCGAGATCGACCGGCGCTATACCAATATTCGCAAGGCGATGCAATCGGCGGGTCTCGACTACCTGATTGTAAGCGGCAGCGAATATACGGGTTTCGAAGGCGCGGTCCGCTACATGTGCGGTTTCCACATCCTGCATCGATATGCCTACGTGATTGTGCCGCTTACCGGGGATCCGGTGGCAGTGTTCCCAAGAGAGGCAACCTGGGTGGGCGACCACAGCGCCACTTTCATCGAGAAGAGAGAATTCCCCGCGCATTGTGGCGAATGGATGGCTGGCTTCCTGAAGGACAAGGGGGCGCGGAAGATCGGCGTTTATGGCTTGGAATACATCATGACGGTACGCGACTACGGCGCGTTGCTGAAAGCTGGTCTTGACCTGATCGACTTCGATATTCCCTTTGATTACGCACGGGCCCAAAAGAGCGAAGAGGAAATCGCTTCGGTGCGGCATTCCATGGCGATCAACAAGGCTGGTGTGCTCGCTGTGCTTGGCGCTTACAAGGACGGGATGACGGAGGCGCAACTCATGGGGGTGGCCGAGGATCTGTTTGCCTCGGCGGGCACGGCGCGCAAGACAATGGACATGATCTGCACCGGTCCTGACGGGTCAATCCTGCCACAAATGGTATTCCCGACCGGCAGACAGGTTCGGGACACCGACGCCATGGTTTATGGCCTGGAGATCGCTGGTGAAGGTGGCCACTGGGTTGAGTTTTCGCGAGTGCTGGCTCCCAAGGGAGTCGATGCAACAACCCAGGAGATGTTCACCGCCTATCGGGAGTTCCATGAACTGGCCAAGGCGCACATGAAAGCGGGCAACACGGCCGTCGAGGTTCATCGTGCCTGTTCAAAGCCGTTTCATGACCGCGGCTATCGCCTTGGTCATGTCTCCGGGCATTCCATCGGTATGACCATGATTGAAATGCCGCGGATCGGCGAAGGCTATGATTTTGTATTGCCGGAAAATATGGTTTGTTCGATGCATCCTCACATCATGACGGAAGACAGAACGCATTCCCTGTACTTCCAGGAAACCTACCGGGTGGGCAAGGACGCAGGGGAAGCGCTGTCTGGAGTTCCGATCAAGATTTACGTGGGTGGAGAAACTTCTTTTTAGCGCTTGAAGATGCTGTTTGAAAGAGCGTTTCCTGCTGCATTGCAGCAGGAAACGGCAGCAGTTGTTGGATAATCGCTGCGTTATTTGGATAGAGCGTGCGGTAAGCCTTCCGTAACCTGTATAACCGGCTTCAGTCGGGTTTATATTTTTGGGGGAGGGTTGTTGTCTTGATAAGTCGACGCTGGTCGCTACCGCCAATCACGTTTCTGTCGCTCGTTGTATCGGCAGTCATGTTGTTATCCCTTTGTTCCTGCACTTCCTCGGTGGACCTTAGCCAGGTGGAGAAGGAGAGGGGGAAGTCGCTGAAGCGTTATGACG
>CAYXZX010000065.1:0-14396 GCA_964469455.1 uncultured Rhodocyclaceae bacterium
GCTCGACATGCGCGTGCTCGATCCGGCCTGGATCGGCATGAAGCTGCGCAAGCTGACCAACTACGCCGAGCCGCTCGGCGACTTCATGGCGCGCGTTCCGGGCAGCCAGAAGCAGCAGAACTGGCCGTCCACCGTGGCCTACATCGCCCGCCTGATCATGCACCGCTACGCCATGCTCGGCATCCTCGACGAAAATGGCTATCCGACGCGCGAGATGGGCATTCTCGAAACGCCGGCCGACAAGGGGGCGGTCAAGATCACCCAAGGCTCCCTCTGCGCCGAGTGCGGCAACATGACCGTGATCCGCAAGGATGGCTGCGACTTCTGCACCGCCTGCGGCGCGGTGGGTAGCTGCGGTTGAGATGAAGCGCTAATCCGAGTCGGGCAACCAGCGCGCCAGCTTGGCGTACAGGCTGTCCGGCTCGACCGGCTTGGCAATGAAGTCGTCCATGCCGGCGGCCTCGCAGCGGCGGCGGTCTTCCTCGAAGGCATTCGCGGTCATGGCGACAATCGGCGTTTCGATGCCCAGTTCGCGGATGCGCCGCGTCGCCTCCAGACCATCCATCACCGGCATCTGCATGTCCATCAGCACGAGGTCGTAGGACTCCGCCCGCATTCTTGCCAACGCTTCGCCGCCATGGCTGGCGACATCGACCACCAGCCCTTCGCTCTCCAGCAGGTCGAGCGCCACTTCCTGGTTGATTTCATTGTCCTCGACCAGCAGCACGCGGCAACCGACCTTGAAACGGTGCCCATTGGTCGCGGCCATCGGGACTTCGACACAGCCACGCTTGAACCACGCGGTGAACCAGAAGGTGCTGCCGCGGCCGACTTCGCTGACAACCCCGGTGTCGCCGCCCATCAAGCGCGCCAGGCGCCGGCTGATGGTCAGCCCCAGGCCCGTGCCGCCGTGCTTGCGGGTGGTGGAGGCCTCGGCCTGCTCGAAAGCATCGAAGATCCGCTCCTGGGCTTCGCTCGACAGGCCGATGCCCGTGTCCTGAACCTCGAAGCGCACCTTCGCCCTGTCCTCGCCCGCCTGCTCCAGGGTGGCGCGTACCGCGATCCGGCCCCGCTCGGTGAACTTGACGGCGTTGCCGGCAAAGTTGATCAGCACCTGGCCGACGCGAAGCGGATCGCCCAGCAGCGGCAGTTCCAGCAGGCGGGGATCCAGTTCCTCGACCATTTCCAGGCCCTTGGCCCTGACGCGATCCGACATCATGCTCAGGACATGATCGAGGCTGGCCTTGATGTTAAGCGTGGTCTCCTCGAGCATGAGACGATCGGCCTCGATCTTCGACAGGTCGAGGATGTCATCGATGATGCCGAGCAGATGCTTGGCCGAATAGGTGATCTTGTCGAGCCTGTCCGCCTGTTCGGGCACCGCGGTCTCGCGCCGGAGCAGGTGCGCCAGGCCGAGAATGGCGTTCATCGGCGTCCGGATTTCGTGCGACATGTTGGCGAGGAACGTGCTCTTGGCCAAGTTCGACGATTCGGCGGCGTTCTTGGCGAGGTTCAACTGGCGGTTGGTCGAACTGAGTTCCTCGGTGCGCAGCCTGACGAGTTCCTCCAGCCGGTCTCGATGCAACGCCAAATCGTCCTGCACCCGCCTCGCTTCCGAAACGTCGTGGGCGATGCCGAGCACCCCGATCAGTTGTCCGTCGGGCGACCAGACCGGCGTCTTGGTCGTCTCGAACAACCCGTGATAACCTCCGTCGGCAAAGGTCAGCCATTCCTCGTTGACTGTGGGCCGCCCCGCCTCGATGGCCGCCTTGTCGTGCCGGCGGAAAAAGTCGGCCAGTTCCTTCGCCACGAAGTCATGGTCGGTCTTGCCGAGAATTTGCGACTCCTTGGCACCGAAAAACCGCTCGAACATCGGATTGCAGCCCAGATAGACGCCCTCGGGATCCTTGACCCAGACCAGGTCCGGAATGGCATCCATCAAGGTCCGCTGCATGCCGCGCTCGCGATCCGAATCCCTGAGTGCCTGGCTGGCGGTCCGCCGCAGCGTGGCGATTGAAACCAGCAGATCGTCGAGTTCGTCACGCTTGGCAGCATCCGCCGACGAAGGAATCTCAACCATTGGCCGGTGGCGCAAGTCGTCAGCCGTCACGTTGAGCAGTTCCGCGCCGATCGCCGCCAGCCGCCGGGCGACGATCGCCTGATAGATCAGAGCCGAAAGGAGCGCAATCAGGAAAATCACCGCGGCGTTGGCGACCAGGCTGATCACCCACGATCGCATCAGCTTGAGGCGATCCTCACCGAGATCCTTGGTCAGCACCAGGCGGCCGACCTCATGGCCAGCGCCAGCGTCGGTATAAATCAGAGGAACGGTTCGTTCGAGCGCCCGATCCCGAGGCACGGCTTCGCCGTAGCGCAGATCTTCGCCCTTGTCCAGCTGCAGGCGCACCGCCGACACATCCGGGAAGCGCATCAATGCCTTCAACTGCGTCTCGATCTGCTCGCGGTTGAACACCCAGACGCTCTGCGCCAAAGGCGGCGCCGCCACTTCACCGATGGATGCCACATGCAGTTCCAGTTCGGCCACGTGGCGCTGATAATCCACGGCGCCTTCGATGACCGAGACAAGCAGGGTAGCGACGGCGCCGACGACGAAGGCCCAGAACCACAGGCGCCGCGCGACGCGGCTGCTGAGGCGGAAGATGCTGCCGGAACCAGTCAGACCGGCATTTTTGGCGGGCTCAGGCATGCCCCTTATTCGACATAAATCCCCGACAGGATGCGGTTGTAACTGCCGTCCGTCTTCATGGCCTTCAGCGCCTGCACCAGCCGCGGCACCAGCGCCTCGTGCTTCTTGTGCAGGTACAGGTACATATCCACATCCTTGAGAGCGGGCCATACCGGGGCAATCGACGGCAAGCCGAGCCCGCGCGCCAGTGCCAGGCCGTCCGCGCGCGTGTAGAGGGCGAGGTCCACGCGCCCGCCATCGAGCATCTGGAACATCTGCTCGGGCTTATCCACCTTGGTCACGGCGCGCGCGCCGGTCGCATTGGCTTCGAACATTTTCCAGCCGGTGATGAAGGCCACGCTGTAGGGCTTCAGGCTTTCCCAACCGTTGTCGAGATTGATCGTGGCATCCTTGGCAAACGCCACGAAGCTGATGCGCACATAGCGTTCGGGCACCTGGACCAGGTTCGGATATTGCGCCGTCAAGCCGGCCACGCGCAGGCCTTCGCCGTCGACCTCGCCGGCATCGGCAGACTTCAGCGAGCGCTCGGAGGGCAGGCTCACCAGCTTGAATTCGGCGCCGGCACGCCGAAAGGCTTCCTGCGACAGCTGCTGCAGGGCCTTGCGATCCATGGGAGTATTGTTGGTGCTGACCGTGATCACCGGCGTTTCGGCGAGGGCCGAGGTCCACCAGGAGAGCAGGAACAGGAACGTTATCGCCGGGCGCGCTCGCATGTCATCACCTTTCGTCGCCGCTAGAGACTTGAACAATTAAAATTCTAGCATTTTCACTTGCCCTCCATTCCGTACCATCGCATATATCACTGCCCGAGGCCATGCCCATGACCCACTTGTTCACCGAACTCAAGCTGCGTGATATCACGCTCGCCAACCGCATCGGCATACCGCCCATGTGCCAGTACTCGGCCCACGACGGCACAGCCTCGGACTGGCATTTCGTCCATTACGGCACACGCGCCGTTGGTGGTGCGGGCCTGATCATCGTCGAGGCGACGGCGGTGCTTCCCGAAGGCCGCATCAGCCCGGGCGACCTCGGCCTCTGGGACGACCGGCACGCCGAACCGCTCAAGCCGATCACGCGCTTCGCGCGCGAGCAGGGATGCACGATCGCCGTGCAACTGGCTCATGCCGGCCGCAAGGCCGGCGTCGGCCTCGGCTGGCAGCCACAACGCTCGCTGTCGGCCGGCGAAGGCGGCTGGACGCCCGTGGCGCCGTCGGCGCTTTCCTTCGGCGAAGGTTATGCCGTGCCGGAGGAACTCGACGAAGCCGGCATCCGCCGCGTCATCGCGGCCTTCGTCGCCGCCACGCGCCGTGCGCGCGAAGCGGGTTTCGACGCCATCGAGATTCACGCCGCGCATGGCTACCTGCTGCACCAGTTCCTGTCACCGCTCTCAAACCGGCGCAGCGATGGCTGGGGCGGCAGCTTCGAGAACCGCACGCGTTTGGTCCGCGAGGTCGTTGCCGCCGCGCGCGCCGAGTGGCCCGCGCAGCTGCCCCTGCTGATCCGCCTCTCCGCCACCGACTGGGTCGAGGGCGGCTGGAACGCCGACGAAACAGTCGAGCTCTGTCGCATCCTCAAGGGACTGGGCGTCGACCTCGTCGATGTTTCCAGCGGTGGCCTGGTGCCTTACGCGCAGATACCGGCCGGGCCAGGCTTCCAGACCGAATTCGCAACCCGCGTGCGTCGCGAGGCAGGCATCCCGACCGCCGCCGTCGGCCTCATCACGTCCGCCGCGCAGGCCGATCACATCGTGCGCACGGGACAAGCCGACATGGTGCTGCTCGGCCGCGAGATGCTGCGCAATCCCTACTGGCCGACGATGGCGGCAAAGGAACTCGGCCTCGCGGCTGCCTGGCCGCGGCAGTACCTGCGCGCCGCGCCGTCCGGTTCCACCGCGCGCTGATCACCTCGAAAGTCAGCCGTCGTGGAACGCCGGCATCAGGTGCGATTCAGGCGCCAGCCGCCCTCGCCGGTGAGTTCGAGCACCTCGGCGTGGAAGCCGCGGATCGCCTCGTGGTGGCTCACGCTCACCGGCGTCGCGCCCACGGCAACCAGTTCGGTGTAAAGGCGTCCCTCGTTGGCCGGATCGAGCGCGCTGGTGGCCTCATCGAGCACCACGTAGCGTGGTTTCGACAGCAGCACGCGCGCGAAGGCAAGCCGCTGCTGCTCGCCGATCGACAGCACCTTTTCCCAGTCCCGTTCTGCATCGAGTCCGCCGAAACGTTCGGCCACGTCGGGTAGGCGCACGCGCTCGAGCAGGTTCAACAGCTCGGCGTCGTCCACTTCACGCGCCGTGTTGGGATAGAGCAACTGGCTGCGCAGGCTACCGAGGATCATGTAGGGCTGCTGCGGCAGGAACAGGATATCGCCCGCCGGCGGACGCACGATACGTCCGCTGCCTCGGTACCAGAGCCCGGCGATCGCGCGCAGCAGCGAGCTCTTGCCCGTGCCGCTCTCGCCGAAGATCATCAGGCCGCGGCCGGCCTCGATGGCCAGCGAGATATCCTTGATCAGGATGCGTTCGCCGCCCGGCGTCAGCAGCGTGACATTCTCCAGCGCGATGGTCGCGCCCTCGACCGACTCGATCAGGTTCTTGCCATGCGGACGATGCCCTGGCGGCGCCGCCAGCACGAGGGAAAAGGTATTCAGGCGCTCGATGCCGGCCGCGAAGCGGCTCAGCCCCTCGAAGTTTTCGACGATCACCGAGATCGCGGTCAGGATGGCCGCGAAGGCCCCGCCGGCCTGCACCGCCTTGCCGACCTCCAGTTCCCCGGAGAGCACGTCCGAAGCGATGATGGCGCTCGGTAGCACGATGGTCAGCAGGCTGTAGGAATACTGGAACAGGTTGAGGAACAGCTGGCTGCGGATCAGGCGGTTGTAGTTGTCGAAGACTGCCGCGAAACGGCTCCTTACCTGCCGCGATTCCTGATCCTCGCCACGATAGAAGGCGATCGGCTCCGCATTCTCGCGGATGCGGACCATGCCGAAACGGAAGTCGGCCTCACGCTTCAATTGCATGAAGTTGAGGCCAAGCAGCGGCCTGCCGAACACCACGAGCGTGATCGTCGTGCCGAAGATGGCGTAGACGACGAGGAAGTAGACGAGAACGCGCGAGATCGACCACAGCTGCGCGCTGAAGGCCACCAGCTGCATGGCCGCACCGACCAGGACCAGCAGGTAGTAGAGCGAACGCTGGGTGAAGGTATTGATGTCCTCGGCGATGCGCTGGTCCGGGTTGTCAATGCCGGTGTTGGCGTTGAGCTCGTAGTAGTGCCGCTGCGAGAAATAGCTGTCGAGGAAACGGTTGGTCAGCCAACGCCGCCAGTGGATGCCGAGCTTGTCGCGCGTGAAGTAGTAACACGCGTACATCGGCACCGCGACCACCAGCAAGCCGAGGCAGTAGCGGATCGCCGTCCAGAAGCGCTCCTCCTGCCGCGCGGCGAGCGCGGATGTGAATTCGCCGGTTTGCTCGTTGAGAAGCACGGCGACACGCGCCTGCCCGAGCAACAGCAGAAGGATCAGCACCAGCAACAGCCATGCCTTCCATTTTTCATCGCTGTGCCAGTAGGGCCAGGCAATGGCCCAGAAGCGCCGAACGAGATGGCGATCGAGGACGTTCATTTCAGGAAGTCTTCCCACCGACCTGCCTTACCTGCGATGGGCTCGTAACCCGGCAGCGAGAGCAGCCGATGCCGGAAGGTACGGCCGGCAAGGCGGCGCAACAACGTCTGCCCGGCCTCGGTATCCAGCGCCGCGTGACGCAGGGCGAAGCCGTAGCGCTCGGTCACCAGCGGCACGAAGTCGAGGTCGTAGCGCGCCGCCGCGGCCATGATGCCGAAGCCGGCATCGGCCGACCCGCCGGCGACCGTCGCGGCCACGGCGTCGTGGGTGAACTCCTCGTGGGCGTAGCCGTCGATGCTGCCGGGCAGCAGGCCGTTGGCAGCCAGCAGCTGGTCGATCAGCGTACGCGTGCCGGAACCGCGCTGGCGATTCACCAGGCGCGCGCGCCGCGCCGCCACGTCGGCCAGCGAACGCAGCCGCAACGGATTGCCGCGCGCCACGATCAGCCCCTGCTGGCGACGCATCAGCGGCACCAGCACGTGCAGGCGCGACTTCAGCCACTGCTTCAGCCACGCCGTCAGGCGATCCGCGGTCCACGTCTCGGGCGCGTGGAACCCGGCGACGTCGCACTCGCCACGGCCAAGCGCCGCCAGCGCTTCCTCGCTGCCTTGCCAGGTCACATCGACCGGCACATGGCGGCCGTGTTCGATCCAATCGGCCAGCGCCAGGTCATGGCTGGCATGCAAAGTCAGCCATGGCGACACGCCGCCCGCGTCGGCCTTGCGCGTCATCGGCGCCATCAGGCCGTGCATGCGCGACTCCCAGACCGCGTGAACCTTGTCGAGGGCCAGGCGCGCCGCGCCATCCATTTCCACCAGCGATTCGCCGAGCGCCGTCAGGCGCGTGCCGCGGCCGCGTTCCATCACCACCAGTTCCAGCCCGAACTCTTCCTCACAACGCCGCAGCAGGCCCCACGCCGCACGATACGACATCCCGGCGGCGACTGCGGCGCGGCCCAGCGCGGGAGTGTCCAGCAGCGCCGTCAGCAGTTGCAGCAGGCGGCGGGTATCCGCGTCGCCGAGATCGAAGCCGAGATCCCAGCTCCAGCGCAGGCGCGGCGCCGACGAGGATATTCGCGGTGTTGTTGCAGGCTTCGACATATTCGGATTCCTTCGCCGCTACTTTAACCTCCCGCCAGCCGACACCACCGGGGATCACGAAACATGTCCGCTTTCAACCGCCTCTGCCAAGCCCTGCTCATTGCCGTCGCGTTCACGGCCGCCCATGCCGCCAATGCGCAGGAGCGCTTCATCACCGTCGCCTCGACCACGTCGACCGAGCAGTCGGGCCTGTTCGCCCATCTGTTGCCGGCCTTCGAGAAGACCAGCGGCGTCAAGGTGCGCGTTGTCGCATTGGGAACGGGGCAGGCGCTCGACCTCGCCCGGCGCGGCGACGCCGACGTGGTGTTCGTGCACGACAAGGCGGCCGAGGAGAAATTCGTCGCCGAGGGCCACGGCGTCAAGCGCCAGGAAGTGATGTACAACGACTTCATCCTGGTGGGCCCGAAGATCGATCCGGCCAAAGCCACCGGCAAGGACATCCTCGAAGGCCTGCGACGGGTCGAAGCAACCCAGGCCCCGTTTGTTTCGCGCGGCGACAAGAGCGGCACCCACGCCGCCGAGCTGCGCTACTGGAAGCTGGCCGGTATCGACCTCGATGCCAGAAAAGGACCCTGGTACCGCGACACGGGGTCGGGCATGGGTCCCGCCCTCAACACCGCCGCGTCGATGAACGCCTACATCCTCGCCGACCGCGGCACCTGGCTCAACTTCAGGAATCGCGGTGAACTCGGCCTCCTCGTCGAAGGCGACCACCGGCTGTTCAACCAGTACGGCGTCATTCTGGTCAATCCGGCGAAACATCCGCACGTCAAGCAGGCCGACGGCCAGAAGTTCGTCGACTGGGTCGTTTCGCCCGCCGGCCAGCAGGCCATCGCCGACTACAGGATCGGCGGCGAGCAGCTGTTCTTTCCGAATGCACGATAAAGGCCGCGCACCGAGTGAATGAACTGGCGAACAGCCTCGCGCTCGCCGGCGGCCTGGTGGCGGTGGGCGATGCCACGCTCGCCGCGATCGTTTGGCTCAGCCTGAAAGTCAGCCTCGGCGCGACGCTGATCGCCTGTGTGCTCGGCATGCCGATCGGCGCGCTGCTTTCGGTCGGACGCTTTCCCGGCCGGCGCGTGCTGATCGTGCTGTTCAACGGGCTGATGGGCCTGCCGCCGGTGGTGGTCGGCCTGCTCGTCTATCTGCTGCTCTCGCGCGCCGGTCCGCTCGGCCAGTTCGGGCTGCTGTTCACGCCACTGGCGATGGTCGTCGCCCAAACAGTGCTGGTCGCGCCCATCATCGCCGCACTCACCCGCCAGGTCATCGACGAGGAATGGCGCGAGCATCGCGAGCAATTGCGCAGCCTCGGCGCCAGCCGGCCGCGCGCGGCGCGCACGCTGCTGTGGAACGCCCGGTTCTCGCTCACCACCGCCGCATTGGCCGGCTTCGGCCGCGCCATCGCCGAAGTCGGCGCGGTCATGATCGTCGGTGGCAATATCGACGGTGTCACCCGCGTCATGACCACCACCATCGCGCTCGAAACCAGCAAGGGCGACCTGCCACTGGCGCTGGCGCTGGGCGCGATCCTGATCGGCGTCGTGCTGGCCGTCAACGCCGGCGCCTATCTGCTACGCCAGTGGGCAGAAAGACGCTGGGGCTGATGGGCAAAGCGGATCACTGGGTTGAACTCGACGGACTGGGGCTGACCGAGGGCGGCGTGCGCATCGTCGAGGACATCGGCTTGAGAGTCAGCCGTGGCCGGACGGCGATCCTCGGCCCCAACGGCGCCGGCAAGAGCACGCTGCTGCGCCTGATGCACGGCCTGCTGCGTCCAAGCACCGGCCGTGTTTTCTGGCCGAGGCCGTTGACCCAGGCGATGGTGTTCCAGCGGCCGGTCATGCTGCGCGCCACGGTGCTCGCCAACATCGAATACGGGCTGAGGCTGCGCGGCGTCGACGCCGATGCGCGCCGGCAGAGAGCGCTGGCGGCGCTGACCCGTGTCGGGCTGCCGGAACTCGCGCCGCGCCAGGCGCGCCGCTGCTCGGGCGGCGAGCAACAGCGCATCGCGCTGGCGCGTGTCTGGGCACTCGAGCCGGAGGTGCTGTTCCTCGACGAACCCACGGCCAGCCTCGACCCCGCCAGCAGCCGCGAGGTCGAACGCATCGTCAACGAGATCGCCGCGGCCGGAACGAAGATCGTGCTGACCACGCACAATCTCGGCCAGGCACGGCGGCTGGCCGATGAAGTGATCTACCTCGAGAATGGCCGGGTACTCGAACAAACACGCGTCGACGACTTCTTTCGTCAGCCGCAAACGGCCGCCGCCGCAGCCTTCATCCGCGACGAACGATAGCCCTAGCCGCGGGCGGGCTTGAAACTTTCACCGATTTGCCCCACTCTAATGGCTGTTTCCAAACCGTAGGAGATGTTTCGCATGCAAGGCAACCACGAAATTCTGCGTACCGGATCGATCGCCGGCTCCGCCCTGCAACAAAACCGCGTTCTTCGCAACACCTATGCCCTGCTCGGCCTGTCGATGATACCGACCGTGCTCGGTGCGCTGGTCGGCATCCAGTTGAATTTCTCGTTCCTCGCCGGCAGCCCCATGATGGCCTTCCTGTTGTTCCTCGGCATCGCCTGGGGTTTCATGTGGGGGATCGAGAAGAACAAGAACAGCGGCGTCGGCGTCGTGCTGCTGCTTGCCTTCACCTTCTTCATGGGCCTGATGCTGTCGCGCATCCTGCAGGTGGCGCTGGGCTTCAGCAATGGCGGTTCGTTGATCGCCATGGCCGCCGGCGGCACCGGCGCCATCTTCTTCGCGCTCGCCGGCGTTGCTTCGACCACCAAGCGCGATCTGTCGGGTCTCGGCAAGTTATTGTTCGCCGGCCTGATCCTGGTACTGGTCGCGGCGCTGGCCAACGCCTTCTTTCAGATCCCGGCGCTGGCGCTGGCGATCTCGGTGATCGCGGTGGTGCTGTTCTCCGCCTACATCCTGTTCGACATCAATCGCATCGTTCAGGGCGGCGAAACCAACTACGTCTCGGCGACGCTGGCGGTATATCTCGACATCTACAACGTCTTCGTCAGCCTGCTGAACCTGCTGATGGCGTTTACCGGCCAGCGCGACTAAGCCGCGCGAAAGTCAGTCGTCGCGGAACGCCACCTGCGGGTGGCGTCTTGCTTTCTAGCGCTCGAACAGCGCGATGGACTCGACGTGCGAGGTATGCGGAAACATGCTGGCGATGCCGGCGCCGCGCAACGCGTAGCCTTTCTCATGCACCAGGATCGCCGCGTCGCGCGCCAGCGTCGCCGGATTGCACGAGACATAGACGATGCGGCGCGGGCCGGTCTCGCCCAAAGACTTGACCACCTCGACCGCGCCTTCGCGCGGCGGATCGATCAGCAGCTTGTCGAAGCTCCCGAGCGCCCCAAGGCTCTCCGGCGTCGCCTCGAACAGGTTGGCGACGTGATACTCGCAGCGATTCGCGAGTCCATTGAGTTCCGCGTTCATGCGCGCCCGCTCGACCAGCGCCTTGCTACCCTCGACGCCGACCACGCGCGCACCCGCGGTGGCGATCGGCAACGTGAAGTTGCCCAGGCCACAGAACAGGTCGCCGATGCGCTCGCCCGACCTGGGCTGCAACAGGCTCATCGCGCGGCGCACCAGCATGCGATTGATGCCGTGATTCACCTGCGTGAAGTCGGTAGGCCGAAAACGCAGCGAAACGCCAAAATCGGGCAAGCGGTATTCGAGCGGCGGCGCATCGGCCGGATGGAACAGCGCCACCGTGTCCGGCCCGCCCGGCTGCAGGTACCAGACGACGCCGTGAGCGTCGGCGAAACGGCGCAGCTTGTCCTCGTCGTCCGCGGTCAGGGGCTCAAGATTGCGCAGCACCAGGACGTTCTGCCCTTCCCCGATGGCGACTTCGATCTGCGGCAGGCGATCCGGGCGCGACATGGCGCCGACCAGTTGCTTGAGCCGAGGAATCAGCGCCGAGACCGCCGGCGGCAGCACCCTGCAGGAATCCATCACCGCCACGTAGCTACTGCGCTTTTCGTGGAAGCCGACCAGCACGCCGCCCTTCTTCAGGACGTTGCGCACTGACAACCGCGCGCGATGGCGATAGCCCCAGGCCGGCCCCGAGATGGGCGCGAAGACGGTTTCCGGCTTCAGCCGCGCCAGGTGCCAGAGCGCGCCCTCCAAGACTCGTTGTTTCGCCGCCGTCTGCGCCGCCGGTTCGAGATGCTGCATGCTGCACCCGCCACAGACGCCGAAATGCGGACACGCCGGTGTGACGCGCTGGCTCGACGCCTTGATGACGCGCACCACCTGTGCCTGCTCGTAGGTCGGCTTGCGGCGGTAGCTCGAATACTCCACGCGTTCGCCCGGCAGCGCGCCTTCGATGAAGATCGCCTTGCCATCGACGTGCGCAACGCCACGGCCTTCGTTGTCCAGTGATTCGATCAGGGCCTCGGGCATCGCGTAAACGGGAATGGCGGAAAAAGGGGCGTGATTATAATGGCCCGATGAATCCTGCCCTCCACTCCACATTATTCGGCGGCATGACGGCCGACCAATTCCTCGCCGAGTACTGGCAGAAGAAGCCTCTGCTGGTGCGCGGCGCCATTCCCGGTTTCACCGGCTTGCTGTCGCGCGACGAGATGCTTGATCTTGCCTGCCGCGACGACGTCGAATCGCGCTTCGTCTCGCAGGTCGGCGGCTGGACCATCGATCATGGCCCATTCTCGCGCGCGGCGCTGCGCCGCAAGCCCAAGCCCTGGACCGCACTGGTGCAGGGTCTGAATATGTTGTTGCCCAACGCCGACGCATTGATGCGTGAGTTCGCGTTCATTCCCTACGCGCGGCTCGACGACCTGATGGTCAGCTATGCGACGGACGGCGGCGGCGTTGGACCGCATTTCGACAGCTACGACGTCTTCCTGATCCAGGGCATCGGCAAGCGCCGGTGGCGCATCGGCAACCAGAAGGACCAGACGTTGATCGACGGCCTGCCGATCCGCATCCTTAAGGACTTTCGTCCGGTACACGACTGGGTGCTGGAACCCGGCGACCTGCTCTACCTGCCGCCGGAATGGGCGCACGACGGCGTCGGCATTGGTGAATGCATGACCTACTCCGTCGGCTTTCGCGCCGCGCCAGCGCAGGATCTGGCCGAGCAGTTTCTGATGTTCCTTCAAGACCGCGTCAACATGACGGGCCGCTACCGCGACCCGGCGCTTGCGCGACAGAAGCACCCGGCCGAAATCGGCCCGGCGATGATCGATCAGGTCGCTGGAATGCTGGCCAACATCGCCTGGAACAAGGATACGGTGCGCGACTTTCTCGGCAGCTATCTCACCGAACCCAAGCCGCACGTCTTCTTCGATCCGCCGGAGAAGCCGCTCACCGGGAAGCGTTTCGCCGCCGCCCTCGCCCGCAAGGGTATTCGACTCGACGCGCGCAGCCAGTTGCTGTTTGCCGGAAGCCGCTTCTATATCAACGGAGAGTCAGTCATGGTGGCACGCCAGGATCAGGCGGTCTTCCGGCGCCTTGCCGATGATCGCCGGCTGCCTGCACTTCAGCTCGGTGAAGGCGGAACCGCGACACTTTACGACTGGTACCGCTGCGGGTTTGCCCATCTGTCATGAGCAGGAGGCAGGCAAGGCTGGCGTTAGCGCAAGTCGAGCAGAAAAACAATTGTTATGGATATAATTGTCAGTTGGACGGATACTCCCGCCCAAGGCTGAAAAGGGTTTTGCGTCAACTCCTCTATCGATAAAGGGATCCCAAATGAAACATTCTCTCCTCGTAGCTGCGCTCGTCGCCCTCGCCGTTGCCGGCTGTGGCAAGAAGGAAGCTCCTCCCGCCGCTCCCGCGGCGCCCGCCGGCCAGTCGGGCATGAGCGGTATGTCCGGTATGTCCGGCATGAGCGGAATGTCCGGCATGAGCGGAATGTCGGGCATGAGCGGCATGGAAGGCCAGAAGGGCATGGAAGGCATGTCCGGCATGAGCGGCATGCAGGGCCAGGCCGGCATGGGTGGCATGTCAGGCATGAGCGGCATGGAAGGCCAGAAGGGCATGGAAGGCATGTCCGGCATGAGCGGCATGCAGGGCCAGGCCGGCATGGGCGGCATGTCAGGCATGAGCGGCATGTCGGGGATGGGCGGCATGGAAGGCAAGAAGTAATCGTTCTTCGTCTGCCGACAGAAAAGGGCCAACCGCGGTTGGCCCTTTTTCTTTGTCGCCGTTTGGGGCCGGCCTCTAGTAAAGCTGGCGCCAGTCGCAGCCGTCGTCCTGATCGGCCAGGCCTATCCAGCCTGGTTGGCAGCCCAGCACTTCCGCCAGCGCCGCGCGCGCCAGATCCGGCCGGTTGTTTTCCTGGCTCAGGTGCGCGGCGATCACGTGCTTGACGCGGCCGGTGTCCAGCTGCGCGAGCAGTTCCGCCGCCGTGGCGTTGTCGAGATGGCCGTAAGGGCCGGCAATCCTGCGTTTCAGGTGCTCCGGATAGCGACCGCTTGCCAGCATTCCGGCATCGTGGTTGCATTCCAGCACCAGCGCATCGCAGCGCCCGAGCATGGCCGCCATGTGCGGCGTCACGCGTCCCGCGTCGGTCAGGATGCCCAGGCAGGCCGAGCCATCCGAGAACACGAATTGAGCGGGCTCGCGCGCGTCGTGGGGCACCGGAAAAGGTCTGATCTCGAGATCGCCGATCGCAAATGACATGTGGCTGTCGATCACGCGCACCGATACGCCATCGAACCGGGCGGCGCTCAACGTGCCGTACGTGAGATAGACATCGAGATCATGACGCCTTGCGCAGGGCGACACGCCCGCCAGGTGATCACTGTGCTCGTGGGTGACGAGAATCGCGTCGATGTCCTCCGGCTCGAGACCGAGCCGCCCCAGGCGCGCCGCCAGATTGCGCGGTCCGAAACCGCAATCGACCAGCACGCGGGTGCCCCCTGCATCGACCACCAGGGCATTGCCCCGGCTGCCGCTGCCGAGCGAGGCAAACCGCACGCGC
>CAYXZX010000066.1:0-13971 GCA_964469455.1 uncultured Rhodocyclaceae bacterium
AGGGTCTCGCAATGCGCAAGAATGGCAACGTCATCTGGATTGCGCCGGGTGACGAACTGGCGGCACGCGAGAAACTCGAATTGGAATCGAAACAGGCGATTGCCGAACTGGAGCCGGTACGGACCGAGAGCTTTCAGTTGAATTATCAGAAGGCGGATGTCGTCGAGAAGATGTTGCGGGGTATCAGCACGGTCAGCGGCGCGAGCGGTGGTGGGGCCGGAGCCTCCGCCTCGGCAATGCCGACAGCGGCGACCGCCAAGTTGCCAGCACGCATCCTGTCCGATCGCGGTAGCGCCATCTTCGACCAACGTACCAACAAGCTGTTTGTTACCGACACGCCGACCAAGTTGGGCGAGATCCGCCGCCTGATCACCGAGATCGATGTCCCTGTGCGGCAGGTATTGATCGAGGCTCGGATCGTCGAGGCCGACAACACCTTCTCGAAGTCACTGGGTGCGCGTCTGGGCATCAGTGATGCAAAGGGATTGGCCATGGGGGGGCACTCGCTGGGCAACATGCGCTGGGGAGTTGCTGGCTCCACGTCCGATACGAACCGACTGATGCCGTGGGGTACCTACGTGCCGACCGGCCGCATTACCGACATCTCGGATGACGGCAAGGTTACGTTCGACATGGCGTCACCGAAAACGTCGGTGGTTTATCAGGATCAGCAGATCGTAAACCTTGCCGCGACTAATCCGGCCGGCCAGTTTGCCCTGTCCTTGTTCAACCGGAACCTGTCACAGATTCTGACGCTGGAAATTTCCGCCATGGAGGCTGACGGCAAGGGCAAGACGATTTCGAGCCCACGCGTCCTGACCGCCGACCAGAAGGAAGCTACTATCGAGGACGGGCAGGAATTGCCATACTGGTCAGCAAGCAGTTCGGGGGCCACTACCGTCGCCTACCGGAAGGCAGTCCTGTCGCTCAACGTGACGCCGCACATCACTCCCGATGGCAAGGTTCTCATGAGCCTGAAGGTGAACAAGGACAACGTCAATCCTTCCTTGTCTACATCCTATGGCTTGGCCATCGATACGAAGAATGTCAAGACCGACGTGCTGGTCGAGAACGGCGGCACGGTGGTCATAGGTGGCATCTACGTCCAGGAAGAGCGGAATACGGTGACGCGCGTGCCGTTGCTGGGCGACGTTCCGGTGCTCGGATATTTGTTCCGCAAGACCGACAAGACCGACAACCGCCGCGAATTGCTCGTCTTCGTTACGCCCAAGATTGTTGCGGATACCTTGTCGCTGCGCTGATAGGTCGTTCAGTGCGATGGGGGGCCGGCTTTGCCGGCCCTTTATTGTCGACTGTTAGAATCCGGCCGTGATTTGTGAAGCCGATGGCAGTTCCGCCAATATCTATCTGGTTGGCCTCATGGGCGCGGGCAAGACTACGGTCGGGCGCCAACTGGCCAGGCGGTTGCATCGTCGTTTCGTTGACAGCGACCAGGAAATCGAGGCCCGCACGGGCGTGCGAATTCCGCTGATCTTCGATATCGAGGGCGAGGCGGGGTTTCGCAGGCGTGAAAGCCAAGTGCTGGCTGAACTGGTCAGGGAACCGAATCTGGTGATGGCGACTGGCGGCGGCGCGGTGCTGGCTGCCGAGAATCGGCGGTGTCTCCGCGACAACGGGATCGTGGTGTATCTATGCGCGCCACCGGAGGTGCTTTACCAGCGCACTCGCCATGATCGCAATCGGCCCTTGCTGCAGGTGGCCGATCCTCTATCCAGGCTCAAGATGCTGTTTGCGGAGCGCGATCCGCTCTATCGGGAGGTTGCGCACTTGGTCGTCGACAGCAAGGAAGGCGCTGCCGGCGTTTTGGTCCAGCGCATAGAGAGAGAGTTGAAGCAGCGATGCTGACATTGAATGTCGCCCTCGGGGAGCGGCAGTATCCGATATTCATCGGTTCCGGATTGCTCGGGCGGGCCGAGTTGGTGGCATCTGAGCTTTCCACGCCAAGAGTAGCCATCGTCAGCAACGAAATGGTCGCCCCGCTCTATCTTGCTCGACTGGCCGGGCCGTTACGAGCCGCGGGCTTACGGGTTACGGAAGTCATTTTGCCCGATGGCGAATCGAGCAAGAACTGGCAAACGCTCAATCGGATTTTCGATGTGCTGCTGGCCGATCGCTGTGACCGCGCCACCACCATCGTGGCCCTGGGTGGAGGCGTCGTCGGCGACCTCGCCGGATTTGCCGCGGCGACCTACCAGCGTGGCGTCCCGTTCATCCAGGTGCCTACGACCTTGCTGGCGCAGGTGGATTCCTCGGTCGGTGGCAAGACCGGCATCAACCATCCGCGTGGCAAGAACATGATCGGCGCCTTCTGGCAACCGCGCCTGGTGCTTGCCGATACCGATACGCTGGCTACCTTGCCGAACCGGGAGCTTTCAGCCGGCATGGCAGAGGTCATCAAGTACGGCCTGATTCGCGATCTGCCTTTTCTCGAGTGGCTGGAAAATAATGTCGATCGACTCATGGCCCGGGATCCGGAGGCGCTGTCGTTTGCCATCGAGCGCTCATGTGCCAACAAGGCTGAGGTGGTTGCCGGCGACGAACGCGAAACGGCGAAGGAGGGCGGTCGTGCCCTGTTGAATCTCGGCCACACGTTTGGCCATGCCATCGAGACCGGCGTCGGCTACGGTGAATGGCTTCATGGCGAGGCGGTCGCCGCTGGGACGGTGATGGCCGCGGAACTCTCAAGGCGACTGGGCTGGTTGACCACACCCGATGTCGATCGCGTCCGTAATCTCCTGGTCCGTGCCGGACTGCCGGTGACCGGTGCCCCGCTGGCGGTGGCGCGGTACCTCGATCTCATGGGCCACGACAAGAAAGTAGTTGCGGGGCACCTTCGTTTGGTGCTGCTGAAGCGACTGGGCGAGGCCTGTACTTACGGCGATGCTCCTCCGGAGTTCGTCCGAGCCGCGATCGAAGCCTGTCGCGCCTGACCCGGCGCTTCACGAAGGCTGACTTTCCGAATTGGCCAATTTATGCCTTGATTTAGGGCATAGAATCATGCGCCAACGTGGTGCCGCACCAATCATTGAGCTCGAATTGGTGCATCAGAATTTTAAAACTGACTGGGAGTGAAAAATGAAATACAAGAATCTGTCGGCCTTCATGGACTACGTCCGTGCGCGCGACCCGAATCAGCCCGAGTTCCTCCAAGCGGTGCAGGAGGTCATGGGCAGCCTGTGGAATTTCGTCTCCGCCAATCCACAATATGCGGAGCCGGGTCTTCTGGAGCGACTGGTCGAACCCGAACGCGCCATTCAGTTTCGCGTTGCCTGGGTCGACGATCGCGGTGAAGCTCAGGTCAACCGCGCATTTCGCGTACAACACAGTTCGGCCATCGGGCCTTTCAAGGGGGGCATGCGCTTTCACCCTTCCGTCAATCTCTCGATCCTGAAGTTCCTTGCCTTCGAGCAAACCTTCAAGAACGCACTGACCACGCTGCCGATGGGCGGTGGCAAAGGCGGTTCGGATTTCGATCCGAAAGGCAAGAGCCGGGGCGAGGTGATGCGCTTTTGCCAGGCGCTGATGATTGAACTTTACAGACATCTCGGACCGGACACCGATGTTCCCGCCGGGGATATCGGTGTGGGCGGCCGCGAAGTCGGCTTCATGGCCGGCATGATGAAGAAACTGTCCAACAATGCCGCCTGCGTCTTCACGGGCAAGGGCATGTCTTTCGGCGGTAGCCTGATTCGCCCCGAGGCGACCGGCTATGGTGTCGTGTACTTCGTCCAGGAAATGCTGGCGCGCAAGGGCATGTCGTTCGACGGCATGCGCGTGTCGGTATCGGGGTCGGGCAATGTGTCGCAATACACCATCGAGAAGGTCATCGATTTGGGTGGCAAAGTGGTTACTTGCTCCGACTCGGACGGTACGGTTATCGATGAGGCCGGTTTCACACGGGAAAAGCTGGAAGCCCTCATGGATATCAAGAACAACCGGTATGGCCGGGTTTCCGAGTACGCCAAGCAATTCAACCTGAAGTTCGTGCCAGGCATCAATCCTTGGCACGTGCCGGTAGACATTGCGCTGCCAAGCGCGACGCAGAACGAGATCGATGGCAATGATGCTCGGGAACTGGTCAAGAATGGCGTCAAGTGCGTTGCCGAGGGCGCCAACATGCCGTCGACACTGGAGGCGGTGGACGTTTTTCTGGGCGCTCGCATCCTCTATGCCCCGGGCAAGGCATCCAACGCCGGGGGCGTGGCCACTTCCGGCCTCGAGATGACACAGAATGCCCAGCGCCTGCCCTGGTCGCGCGAACAGGTTGACGCTCAACTGCACCGCATCATGAAGGACATACACGCCAACTGCGTGCAGCATGGCGAGAAGGATGGTTTCGTGAATTACGTCAATGGCGCCAACATCGCTGGATTCGTCAAGGTGGCCGATGCAATGATGTCCCAAGGCACCTATTAGACGTTTGCCCGAGGGCGCTCCTGCTGCGCGGGAGCGCCTTGAAGGGCGTGGCGAATCTCGGTATATTTCAAGGTTCGCCCGAAATGGTCAGCTCGAGAGTTCGGCGCGTTTCGACGCGCCGAACCGCTTTGGGTCCCGCCATTTCCCGTGCCGGGGCGCTGCCAGGCCGGGCGGCTGGCCAACATCAAAGGAAACGCCAATGACCATGCCCGACAAGCAGGGTTTGTACGATCCTGCTCACGAACGCGACGCCTGCGGCGTCGGTTTTGTCGCCCACATCAAGAATGCCAAGAGCCATGCCATTGTCGACCAGGGCTTGCAGATCTTGATGAACCTGGAGCACCGTGGCGCCACCGGCTACGATCCGTTGCTCGGCGATGGTGCCGGCATCCTGATTCAGGTTCCCGATGCATTTCTACGGGAGAAAATGGCTGCTGAGGGCGTAACGCTGCCGGCAACCGGCGAGTACGGCGTCGGCATGATCTTCCTGCCGCGTAATTCCGAAAGCCGGCGTGCCTGTGAAGCGGCGATCGAGCGCACTGTGCGTTATGAGGGGCAGAAGTTGCTTGGCTGGCGCGATGTTCCCTGCGACAACAGGGGCCTTGCCCAGGCCGCCAGGGACCTTGAGCCTGTGATCCGGCAGGTTTTCATCGGTCGCGGTGCCGACGTGCCGGACCAGGATGCCTTCGAGCGCAAGCTCTACGTCATCCGCAAGGAAGCGGGCCATCGGGTGCAGGCCCTGAAACTCGCCGACGGCAAGACATTTTATGTTCCCTCGCTATCGACTCGCACCATCGTTTACAAGGGCATGCTGCTGGCCGACCAGGTCGGAAAATACTTTGTCGACCTCAGGGATACGCGCCTGGTCAGCGCCATGGCGCTCGTGCATCAGCGCTTCTCCACCAACACGTTCCCGACCTGGGACCTGGCGCATCCTTTCCGCCTGATTGCCCACAATGGCGAAATCAATACCCTGCGCGGCAACGTGAACTGGATTCGGGCGCGTGAGCACGATATTTCTTCCGCGCTATTTGGCGAAGATCTGGAAAAGATCTGGCCGTTGATCTATGACGGACAGTCCGATTCCGCCAGTTTCGACAACGCGCTGGAATTGCTGGTGATGGGCGGCTACAGCCTGCCGCATGCCATGATGATGCTGATCCCGGAGGCCTGGGCCGGTAACCCGCTGATGGACGAGGACCGCCGCGCCTTCTATGAATATCACATGGCGCTCATGGAGCCATGGGATGGCCCGGCGGCAGTGGCCTTTACCGACGGCCGCCAGATTGGCGCCACCCTCGACCGCAACGGCCTGCGGCCGGCACGCTATCTTGTCACCGACGACGACCTCGTTGTCATGGCCTCGGAAATCGGCGTGCTGCCAATCGCCGAGGAGCGCATCGTCAAGAAATGGCGCCTGCAGCCAGGCAAGATGCTCTTGCTGGATCTCGAGCAGGGACGGATCATCGACGACGAGGAAATCAAGCATTCGCTCGCCGCCGCCAAGCCGTATCGCAAATGGATCGACAAATCGCGGCACTATGTCGATGAAATGCCGGCGGTCAGCTCGAAAGACAAGCTGACCGCGCCGTTGCTCGACCTGCAGCAGGCCTTCGGCTACACGCAGGAGGACATCAAGTTCGTTCTCGAGCCGATGGCCACCAACGGCGAGGAGGCAACCGGCTCGATGGGCAATGATGCCGCCCTGCCCGTGCTGTCGAACCGCAACAAGCCGCTGTTCAATTACTTCAAGCAACTGTTCGCGCAGGTGACGAATCCGCCGATCGACCCGATTCGGGAGGAGATCGTCATGTCGCTGATTTCCCTGGTCAGCCCGAATCCCAATCTGCTCAAGATCGACGAAAGTGAGCCTGTGCCGCGGTTGGAAGTACACCAACCCATCCTCGCACCGGCGACGATGGCCAAGCTGAAGCAGATCGATGCGCTGACGGGAAGCGTGTTCCGGTCCAAGGTCATCGACATCACGACCGTTGCCGCCGAAGGTCCGGCGGGACTTTCGCGCGCCCTCTATCAGGTCTGCGCAGCGGCGGAACGCGCCGTCGGGCATGGAAGCAATGTCATCATCCTGTCCGACCGCAACGTCACGGCCGAGCGCGCGCCGATTCCATCGCTGCTGGCCTGCTCTGCCGTCCATCAGTACCTCGTCAAGGCGGGCTTGCGCACCGCTTGCAGCCTGTTGGTCGAGACTGGCGATGCCCGCGAAGTGCACCATTTCGCCTTGCTCGCGGGCTATGGTGCCGAGTCCATTCATCCCTGGCTTGCCTTCGCCAGCATCGATGAACTGGCGCCAGCATTGCCCGGAAAGCCGGAAGCGGCTGAGTGCCACAAGCGCTATATCAAGGCCATCGGCAAGGGACTGATGAAGGTCATGTCGAAGATGGGCATCTCGACCTACCAGTCGTATTGCGGCTCGCAGATTTTCGAAGCGGTGGGCCTCTCGTCCGAGTTCGTCAGCCGTTATTTCGCCGGCACGCCGACGCGCATCGAGGGCATCGGCTTGAAGGAGGTCGCGCTTGAGGCTTTGAACACGCATGCCGCGGCCTTCAGTGGCGATCCGGTGCTTGCCAACATGCTCGACATTGGCGGCGAATATGCCTTCCGCATTCGTGGCGAGGAGCACATGTGGACGCCGGATGCCATCGCCAAGCTCCAGCATTCGACACGCTCCAACAAGTTCGAAACCTACCAGGAATATGCGAAGATCATCAACGACCAGAGCAGGCGCCACATGACATTGCGCGGCTTGTTCGAGATCAAGCCGGCCGGCAAGCCCGTGCCGCTGGACGAGGTGGAACCCGCGAGCGAGATCGTCAAGCGCTTCGCCACGGGTGCCATGTCGCTTGGCTCCATTTCCACGGAAGCCCATTCGACGCTGGCCATCGCCATGAACCGGATCGGCGGCAAGTCGAACACCGGCGAGGGCGGTGAAGACCCGCGCCGCTTCCGCAAGGTCAGCCATGGCGAGACGGTGGCGAGCGTGATCGGTGCCAACCGTATTGAGCGAGATATTCCCTTGCAGGAAGGCGATTCGCTGCGTTCGGCCATCAAGCAGGTGGCCTCGGGCCGATTCGGCGTCACCACCGAATATTTGGCCAATGCCGACCAGATCCAGATCAAGATGGCACAGGGCGCCAAGCCCGGCGAGGGCGGCCAGTTGCCAGGCCACAAGGTGTCAGACTACATCGGCTTCCTGCGGCACTCGGTGCCAGGGGTCGGCCTGATCTCGCCACCGCCGCACCATGACATCTACTCGATCGAGGATCTGGCCCAACTGATCCATGACCTGAAGAATGCCAACCCGAAGGCGTCGATTTCGGTCAAGCTGGTTTCCGAGGTCGGTGTAGGCACGGTCGCGGCCGGAGTGTCGAAAGCCAAGGCAGACCATGTCGTTATTGCCGGTCACGATGGCGGAACCGGCGCCTCACCAATCTCGTCCGTCAAGCATGCCGGCACGCCGTGGGAACTCGGTCTGGCCGAGACTCAGCAGACCTTGGTGCTGAATCGTCTGCGTGGTCGCATACGCGTGCAGGTCGATGGCCAGATGAAGACCGGGCGCGACGTCGTGATCGGTGCGCTGCTGGGCGCGGACGAATTCGGCTTTGCCACCGCGCCGCTGGTGGTGGAAGGCTGCATCATGATGCGCAAGTGCCACCTCAATACCTGCCCGGTTGGCGTGGCCACGCAAGACCCAGTGCTGCGCAAGCGCTTCACCGGGCAACCCGACCACGTCGTCAATTATTTCTTCTTCGTCGCCGAAGAAGCGCGACGCTTGATGGCCGAGATGGGCATTCGCCGGATCGACGAATTGATTGGCCGCTCTGACCTGCTCGATATGCGGGACGGCATCGATCACTGGAAGGCGCGTGGCCTTGACTTCTCGCGCATATTCCACATGCCCGCCGTTGGTACGGAAGTGGCTCGCTCACACTGCGAGACGCAGGACCACAATGTCGCCAGGGCGCTTGACCACCAGTTGATCGGACAAGCCAAGCCGGCGCTCGAGCAAGGCACCAAAGTCAGTTTTGACGTACCGGTGAAGAACCGCAACCGCACGGTCGGGACCATGCTTTCCCATGAAGTGGCCCGCCGCTATGGCCATCAGGGGCTTCCGGACGATACCATCCGGGTGCGGATGACCGGCACGGCCGGGCAGAGTTTCGGTGCCTTCCTGGCCAGAGGCATCACGCTCGATCTCACGGGTGAAGCCAACGACTACGTTGGCAAGGGTTTGTGCGGTGGCAGGATCATTGTCAAGCCACCAAAGGCGTTTCGCGGCAAGCCCTGCGAGAACATCATCGTCGGCAACACCGTCTTGTATGGCGCCATCGAGGGCGAGGTGTTCTTCCGTGGCGTGGCCGGCGAGCGTTTCTGCGTGCGCAATTCCGGCGCGACCGCCGTTGTCGAAGGCACTGGCGACCATGGCTGCGAGTATATGACAGGTGGAACCGTCGTTGTGCTCGGCCGTACCGGCCGTAACTTCGCCGCCGGCATGTCGGGCGGCATCGCCTACGTACTCGACGAAGAAGGTGTCTTCGAGAAATTCTGCAACCTGTCCATGGTCAAGCTGGAAAAAGTACTTGCGGCTACGGAGCAGGCCGGCGATGGCATGCTGCGCCACAAGGACGTGGCGGACGAAGCTCTGCTGAAGGATCTCATCGAAAGACACGCGGCCGAAACCGGCAGCGAAGTGGCGCGGCGTATTCTGGACGATTGGGCGACCTACCGCGCCAGGTTCGTCAAGGTCTTCCCGAATGAATATCGCCGAGCCCTGAAGGACATGGCGGCCGTCCAAGAAAGAAAGGTGGCGTGATGGGCAAGCCTACTGGATTCCTAGAGTTCGAGCGACTTTCCGAACCGTATGCACCCGTAGCTGAGCGGCTCGGACATTACAAGGAATTTGTCGGGCACCTGTCCGACGACGAGGCGAAGGTTCAGGGCGCGCGCTGCATGGATTGTGGCATTCCGTTCTGCAACAACGGCTGCCCAATCAACAACAACATCCCGGACTTCAATGATGCGGTTTATCGCGGCAACTGGCGCGAGGCGATCGAGATTCTGCACTCGACGAACAACTTCCCGGAGATGACGGGACGCATCTGCCCAGCGCCGTGCGAGGCTGCCTGCACGCTCGGCATCAACGCCGAACCGGTGGGCATCAAGTCGCTCGAGCATGCCATCATCGACAAGGCCGGCGAGAACGGCTGGGTGGTGCCGATGGTCGCCACGGTCAAGACCGGCAGGAAAGTTGCCGTCGTCGGTTCCGGACCGGCCGGGCTAGCCTGCGCGCAGCAACTCGCGCGCGCCGGCCATGACGTCACCGTGTTCGAGAAGAATGAACAGGTGGGCGGCTTGCTGCGCTTCGGCATTCCCGACTTCAAGCTCGACAAGCGCCTTATTGATTGGCGGGCGGCACAACTGCAGGCCGAGGGCGTCAGGTTTGTCACCAAGACGATGATTGGCACCGATCTGCCTGGAGGTGTCGCCAGCGATGCGGTCAAGGTGATTGCACCCGGCAGGCTGATGAAGGATTTCGATGCCATCGTACTGGCGGGTGGTTCCGAGACGCCGCGTGACCTGCCGATTCCCGGGCGCGAACTCAAAGGCGTGCACTACGCGCTGGAGTTCCTGATTCCGCAGAACAAGGAGGTGGGTGGTGGCCGCAAGAACGCCATTTCAGCGGCGGGAAAGCATGTGGTGGTAATTGGCGGCGGTGATACCGGCTCGGATTGTGTCGGCACCTCCAATCGCCACGGCGCGGCCAGCGTCACACAATTCGAACTTCTGCCCAGGCCGCCCGAATGCGAGAACAAGCCGCTGGTCTGGCCCTACTGGCCGACCAAGTTCCGCACCTCCTCATCGCACGACGAAGGCTGCCAGCGCGACTGGTCGATTGCCACCAAGGAGTTCATCGGTGGTGACGGAGAAATGACGGGCAAGCTCCGGTCACTCAAGTGCGTCCGCCTCGACTGGCAGGGCGGCAAGATGACCGAGATTCCGGGCAGCGAGTTCGAGATCAAGGCTGACCTGGTTTTCTTGGCCATGGGCTTTACCAGCCCGGTGGCCTCGGTGCTCGATGGTTTCGGTGTCGCCAAGGATGCACGCGGCAACGCGAGCGCGACAACTGACGGCACCGGCAGCTATGCGACCAGCGTCGGGAAGGTCTTTGCTGCCGGCGACATGCGGCGCGGGCAATCCTTGGTGGTCTGGGCGATTCGCGAAGGCCGCCAGTGTGCGCGCGCGGTGGACGAATTCCTGATGGGGCGTTCGTTGTTGCCGCGCTGAAGACGCGAGCGATGGACGAAAACGCCGGTGACAAACCGGCGTTTTCGTTTGGCATGTACCATTAATATCGACCCACAGCAGCCGTTAAGGAATCTGATGAACATCGTCATTCTCGCCGCCGGCCAAGGCAAGCGGATGCGCTCCGACCTCCCCAAGGTGCTGCACCCCATTGCCGGCAAGCCCATGCTCAGCCATGTGCTGGACACAGCGCGTAAGCTGGCGGCGGGCCGCATTTGCGTCGTTTACGGCCACGGTGGTGAGCGCGTGCGCAAAGCGCTCGATGCCGCCGATCTCGCCTGGGCTAGGCAGGAACCCCAACTTGGCACCGGCCATGCGGTCATGCAGGCACTGCCGCATCTCGATCCCGACGTACCGACCGTCGTGCTGTACGGCGACGTGCCGCTGATCAGGGCGGAGACCCTAGACAGACTGATCAGAGTCAGCGACGGCGGTGCGCTGGCGCTGCTGACTGTTCAACTGGCCGAACCGCGCGGCTACGGCCGCATCGTGCGCGCCGATGGCCGGGTTGTCCGCATCGTCGAGGAGAAGGATGCCGATGACGCAGAGCGCGAGATCGATGAGGTGAATACGGGCATTCTGGTCGCGCCGACGTCGGCATTGGCCCGCTGGCTGCCCGGCTTGGGCAACCGTAACGCCCAAGGCGAGTATTACCTCACCGACATCGTCGCCCTGGCGGTCGGCGAGGGCATGGCGGTCGAAGTCGCCCAGCCGGCCGCCGCCTGGGAAGTCGAAGGTGTCAATAGCAAGGCCCAGCTTGCGGCATTGGAACGCATTCATCAGCGCAACATCGCCAATGAGCTGATGGAACGGGGCGTCACCCTGGCCGACCCCGCGCGCATCGACGTGCGCGGCGAACTCGTGTGCGGCAAGGACGTGTTCATCGATGTCAATTGCGTGTTCGAGGGACGCGTTGAACTGCGGGATGGCGCGCGCATCAACGCCCATTGCGTGATCCACGACGCCGTGGTCGGCCCGCGCAGCATCATCGGCCCGTTCGCCCGCCTGCGGCCGGGCACCGTGCTTGGCGAAGACGTGCATGTCGGCAACTTCGTAGAGGTGAAGAACAGCACGATTGCCGACCATTCCAAGGCGAATCATCTTGCCTACGTCGGCGATGCGACGGTGGGAAGCCGCGTGAACATTGGCGCGGGCACCATCACGTGCAACTACGATGGCGCCAACAAGTTCCGCACCGTCATCGAGGATGACGTCTTCATCGGTTCGGACACGCAACTGGTGGCGCCGGTGACGGTCGGCCGCGGTGCCACGCTAGGCGCTGGCACGACGCTGACACGCGATGCGCCGCCCGATCAGCTGACGATCTCGCGAACCCGGCAAACCACCGTACCGGGCTGGACGCGCCCGGTCAAGAAGAAAAAGGATTGAATTCATGTGCGGCATCGTTGCGGCCATTGCAGCCAACAACATCGTTCCCGTTCTCATCGAAGGGCTGACCCGGCTCGAGTACCGTGGCTACGATTCCGCCGGGCTGGCGGTGCTCAATCCGATGCTCACCCGTTTGCGCAGCGTCGGTCGCGTCGCGGAACTGGCCAAGGCAGCCGATGGACTGTCGGCCGGCTGTGGCATCGCCCACACGCGCTGGGCCACGCATGGCATACCGTCGGAACGGAATGCTCATCCGCATGTTTCCGCGGGGCTTGCGGTGGTGCATAACGGCATCATCGAGAATTTCGCCGAGATCAAGCAGGAGCTTGCCGCCAAGGGTTATGCGTTTACCTCGGATACCGATACCGAAGTTGTGGCCCACCTGATCCAGGAAGCGCTGAAATCGTCGCCCGATCTGTTCGAAGCCGTGCGGTTGTCGACCCTTAGGCTGGTCGGCGCCTATGCCATTGCCGTGTTGAAGGAAGGCGAGGAGCGCGTCATCGTCGCCCGCAACGGGGCGCCTTTACTGCTCGGGCTGGGCGAGCAGGGCAACTATGCCGCCTCGGATGCCACGGCGCTGCTGCAGGTGACGCGCACCATGATCTATCTCGAGGACGGTGATGTCGCGGAGATCGCGCGCCGGGGCATTCGCATCATCCGCCAGGACGGCAGCACAGCCGACCGGCCGCGATTCGAATCGAGCTTGTCCGCCGACGCCGTGGAGCTCGGGCAATACCGGCATTACATGCAGAAGGAAATCTTCGAGCAGCCGCAGGCGCTGGCCAACACGCTGGAGATGATCGCCGGTGGCGCCGGGTTGTCGCCCAACCTGTTTGGCACGTCGGCTCCCGACATCATGCGCGATACGCGCGGCGTGCTCATCATCGCCTGCGGCACCAGCCATCATGCCGGCTTGGTGGCCCGCTACTGGATCGAGCAGTTGGCGGGCTTGCCCTGCCAGGTTGAAATCGCCAGCGAGTATCGCTATCGAGACTCAGTGCCGAGCCCCGATGTTCTCGTCGTGGCGATATCGCAATCGGGGGAAACCGCCGATACCCTGGCAGCCGTGAAGCACGCCAAGGCGCTGGGCATGACCAAGACCCTGACGATTTGCAATGTTCCGGAATCGGCGCTGATCCGCGAAGCGGCGCTCAAGTTCCTGACTCGCGCCGGTCCCGAGATCGGCGTGGCCTCGACCAAGGCGTTCACCACGCAGCTTGCCGCGCTGGCGCTGCTGGCGCTCGTGCTGGCGAAGCAGCATGGCCGCCTCGACGCGGGGCAGGAAAACAAACATCTGGCCGCGTTGCGTCACCTGCCGATCGCCGTGTCACGAACACTGACTTTGGAGCCGGAAATTGAACGTTGGGCTGGCCGCTTCGCCGGCAAGCATCATGCGCTGTTTCTCGGCCGAGGACATCATTATCCGATCGCCCTCGAGGGAGCGCTCAAGCTCAAGGAGATTTCCTACATTCACGCCGAGGCCTATCCCGCCGGCGAGCTGAAGCATGGTCCGCTGGCACTGGTCGACGGCGAAATGCCGGTGATCTCCGTGGCCCCCAACGATTCCTTGCTCGAGAAACTCAAGTCTAACCTGCAGGAAGTGCGGGCGCGCGGCGGCGAACTCTATGTCTTTGCGGATGCCGATTCCGAAGTGCCTGAAACCGAGGGCGTGCATATCCTGCGCCTGCCGGAGCACTACGGGCTGTTGTCGCCCATCCTGCATGTCGTGCCATTGCAACTGCTCGCGTACCACGCCGCCCTCGTCAAGGGCACGGATGTCGACAAGCCGCGCAACCTCGCGAAATCCGTCACCGTGGAATAAGG
>CAYXZX010000067.1:0-13937 GCA_964469455.1 uncultured Rhodocyclaceae bacterium
TGCGCTCGGGATCGGTGATGGTGTCGATCTTCCGCGCGTAGTACTCGCGGCGGTTCTGGTGGGTGATCTTTGTGTCGATGGCGACGATGGCGTCGAGATCGTCCTTTTTCAATACGCGCATGATGCGCTGTTCAGCCATTTCGGGTTCCTCCGGAATTAGTGGGATGTGTGTCGGATATCAATCGAACAGTTCGTCGCTGGCGGGACCGCTGGTCTGACGACGCACGTATAGCGTGCCGAAGGTCTGGCCCATTTCCTTGCCGGCGTCGAAGCAGGTGTTGCAGCCGTCACCATTGACCTGCTGGACGTCACGAATGTCGACTTCGTAGCCAAGAGTCCGATAGTTTTCGGCCATCTCGCTCAACCGCGGCTCCGACAGGGTGGACAGTCGCTCCCAGCCATCGCCAGCCGGTGCCGAGCGGGTGCCGGCGCCGGCGGCGATCGGGATGACCTTGCGTGCCTTGGGTGCGCCCGCCGCCATCACGATCACCAGGAATGCTTGATCGCCGCCGGGGTGCAGGCGGTGACGCACGGCAACGGCGGCCGATTGCTGGCGGGCTTGCAGTCGGCGCAGTCATAAGCCAGGCTGCGGCGGAACGACTGCTTGATCTGTACCACCTCGTCATCGTAGTCGTCGGTCATGGTCTCGAACATGCCCTTCGGGCAGCCGGTCAGGCAGGCTCGCCCGGCAGGGCAGTCGATGCACTTGTCGGTGTCGATACTGATGTAGTACTCACCGGAACCATCCTTGTAGCCGTAGTTGGCGATCATGGCGGTGCCTCAGGCGACGATTGGCGCAAGTGGACCCTGCTTCTGCACCAGGGTATTGGCAAATAGCGCCGCGCCGAGGGCTCCCGCAATCTGGCTATCGATCTTGGTGTCCATGGCCTTGATGCCGAGCAGCTTCTCGATCCGCTTGACGACGCCGGGGTTCTTGGCGATGCCGCCGGTGATGAAGAAGCCTTCCTCGACGCCGATGCGCTCGAGCAGCGAAACAACG
This sequence comes from uncultured Rhodocyclaceae bacterium, assembly GCA_964469455.1. Taxonomy (GTDB): domain Bacteria; phylum Pseudomonadota; class Gammaproteobacteria; order Burkholderiales; family Rhodocyclaceae; genus Fen-999. The sequence continues at coordinate 1,001 of CAYXZX010000067.1, forward strand.
CGCTCGGCCATGGCCTGGCAATAGGCGGCGATCACCTTGTTCTTGGTGTAGCCTGCCTTCAGCAGCCCGAGAGCCTCGGACTTGGCGAACACGACGCACACGGACGATACGGCCTCGGGTTCCTGGTCCACCTCGAACGAGCGCGGGCCCAGTTCGGCGATGGGGATTTGCATGAGGTCGGAAATGACTTCCATGCCGCGTCCCGTGCCCGCCGCGCACTTGTCGTTCATGAGGAAGTTGGTGACCTTGCCCTTGTCGTCGCAGTGGATGGCCTTGCAGTCCTGGCCGCCCATGTCGAGGATGGTGCGCACCTTGTTGCCGCCCATGTAGTTGGCGCCGCGCGCGTGGCAGGCGATCTCGGTAATGGCCTTGTGCGAAAAGGGGACGTTAACCCGGCCATAGCCAGTGCCGACGACCATGTGCACGTCGTTCAGCGTCAGGCCGGTCTTCTCCGTGACACCCTTGAACGCATTCTTGGCCGAGTCCGGGGAGTTGTTGCCGGTGCGCATGGAGTTGTAGGCGTAGAGCTCGCCGTCGGCGACGATGACGCATTGCGAAGAAACGGAGCCGACATCGATGCCGACCGTGATCGCCTTGGCCGAACGCCAGTCCCTGGACTCGTCGGCCCAGACGTTCTCCTGCCACCGCCAGAATTCGGGCTTCTTGTCACTGGTGTTGAGTTGTTCGCTCATTCTTTATCGCTCCTGTGATCAGTGCTTTGCTTCGGCGGCGAGCAGGGCGCAGCCCAGTGCGGCCACGTATTCGGGAATCTCGGGCAGCTTCACTTCGTCGATGTCCATGGCCGTCTTCAGGGAATTGACGAAACCCGGGTTGTGCACCATGCCACCGATCAGCACGACGTCCTTGTCGATGCCGACGCGGCGCACCATGGCGCAGACGCGGCTGGCGACGGCGTCGAGCACGGCCTTGGCAATGTCTTCCTTGGGCGTCGAGGAGTGGATCAGGGAGACTACCTCCGATTCCGCGAATACCGTGCACTGGGCGTTCATGGGGATGGTCTTGTCGGAACGCAGGCTGGCTTCACCGAACTCCTTGAGCGTCAGCTGCAGCGCGCGGCTCATGGCCTCGGCGAAAGAACCGGCTCCGGCGGCGCACTTTTCGTTGCCGGCGAAGTCAACCGCCTTGCCCGTGCCGTCGGTCTTGATGCCGCGGCCTTCCTCGGCACCCACGTCGACGATGGTGCGCGCGTTCGGATAGAAGTAGGAGACGCCCTTGGCTCCCGCCGACATTTCGGTGATCTTCTCCTTGGCAAAGTTGACCATGACGCGGCCGGCGCCGGTGGCGTAGACAGAGTGAATATCGTCACGCTTCAGGCCGGCGGCGTGCAGCACTTCATCGTAGGCCTTTTCGGCGGCGGCATCGCCATCGAGGTCGCCGGGGAAGATCAGGTGGGTTTTCTTGACGCTGGGCGCTCCCGGCGTGTCGGTGTCGATCAGAACGACCTTGACCGTGCGCGATCCCATGTCGATTCCTGCGGTAATCATCTTGGCAGTCTCCTTGTCTTAGGCGGCCTTCTTGCGAAGACCCAGTTGTTCCATGAAGGCATCAACGCGCGCCTGGGTCCGTACTTCGTCGAACTCGCGCTCGTCGCCCATGTTGCCCTCGAAGGTCATGACCGGCACGCCGGCCTTGGCGATGCCAAGGCGGTTTTCCATGATGCCGAGGGACAGCCCCTCGCAGCCGCGGTTGAGGTGCAGCATGACACCATCGACTCCCCACTCCTTGACGATGCGCAGCATCATGTCGGTCTTGAGCTGCGGGTTGTAGAAGTGCTGCCACTGAGGTTTGGACAGGTTCCAGTCGGCATAGAGCCGGAGCGCGGTATCGCGGTCTTTCATCTCGATGCCTTTTTCCCACGGCAATGTCCGGCCACCCCACGAGCCATCCGGCTTTTCCTCCCAGATCCCCTCGAGGCCGAAGGTGTACAGCGAGCCGATCGAGACGGCGCCAAAGGTCTCGAGGTAGCGGAATATCTTCAGGAAGGCCCAGGGCGGCTGCGTGTCGGACATCAACCGGCAGCGTTCGTTGGGCACGGCCGCGATGCCGCGCGCGACGCGATCCTTCACTTCGTCGTAGAGCTCGTCGTAGAAATCGGCGCACCACTGCGAAGACTTGTGCAGCGTCGCCAGCACGTACAGCGAGTACATGGTCTTTTCGTCAAGCGGCGCCGGTTTGGCCTTGTTCAGCGCGCAGATGTCGGCCCAGCGGCTGGTCGAGCGCATTTCGTTCTTGATGGCGCGAATCAGGCGCTCGTCGTCGCACTTGCGGCCGGTGGCCTTCTCGATGAAGGCAATGCCGTCATGCAGCTGGTTGGCCACGTATTCGACGCGGTCCGTGGTGAGTTCCTTGAACGGCCCGACGCCAACGTCGAGGTAGAACTGGGGCACTTTCTCGACCTGGGCGACGTGCTGGTACCACTTCGAGTGGGAGCAGCAGATCTGGGTCTGGAAGATGAAGTCCGGCTTCGGGAACTTGCCACCGAAAGCGTACTTGTCGAGGTGCATGCCACCCCAGTAGATGCGCATGTAGGAGCAGAGGTCGCGGGCGAAGCCGTAAGCTTCGGCGGAGTCCATGCATTCCTTGGCAAACTTGCGGTCGTGGGAGACGCTCGCCGCGTAGGGCTCGCCGGTCAGCGAATAGACGTCGTCGCCGAAGGCAGTCGGAATCGCGTCGAGCGCCCAGGCGGAACCGGACCAGCGCAGACCGCCTCGTTCATGGGCGGAGGCGTAGTTCTGGTAGTACTGCTCGCGCAACTGCTTGGCCTTGCCCCAGAGCTTAAGGGATTCGGTGGGGTACAGATCGGCTGTGGTCATGAGTTTGTCTCCTCCCTTAGAACAGGTCGTCTTCGCGCAGCGTTTCGAGGAAAGCCTCGATGCGGATGCGGAAGGGGCCGATGGGATTGGTGATGTCGAATTCGAGGAACAGCGTCGGAATGCCGTTTGACTCGAGATGGCGTTTCAGGTCCGGATAATCGCCTTCGTGCGGATCACAGAACTTCTGCTGCAGGAAGATCGCCGCTTTCGCGTTGTAGTTCTTGGCCAGACTCAGCACGTGGTCGAAGCGCGTATGGCTGGGATAGTCCTTGGTCGGACATGCCGGGCGGTCACAGTAGCGGTCGGCGATTGCCTTGATCGGGTCGCCGTTCAGCTTCGCCTCGTTCCAGAAGTAGCGCGTACCCGAGCACTGATCATCGATGACGATGGTGGAGCCGACGGATTCGACCATGTTCATGAAGGCGATGTCGTCGTTCTCCGAGCCGATGGTCATGAAGCGGATCCCTTCGTCACGGTCGAGCTTGCGATTCGGCAACGCGGCCAGCACCTTGCGCAATTCGGCATTGTGTTCCGCCTTATCCACGAACTGGGCTGTCAGTGCGGCGTATACGGCCTCGGTGCCCAACACCTTGGGATTGTTTTCCTTTCTGTATTCGTACAGCTGACGCAGCAAGCGGCGGTTTTCGTTGATCGTTTCCAGGGCCTCATTCAGCTTGTCGTCAGACAGGCTCTTGCCGGTGAGTTGCTCGAGGAACTCGCGGAAGCGGCCGACTTCGCCATAGTGGGCCTTGCGGGCATGCGGGCTTTGCACGTCGTTCGGCATCGGGCAGTAGTAATCCCATTGCACGGTGGGGACGTGCAGGCGCCAGGAACCAAATGCCTGCCGATACTGGATGCACGACTGGGTGAGCGTTACGCCTTCGCAGTAGTCGAAACGACCGAGCAGGCCTTGGGCCAGGGAGTCGCGGCAGAAGGGACAAAACATGCCGAAGATGTGCGGTTCTGACACATTTTGCGGTTCATGGGCCCCGAGGACGCGCACGGGCAGCATGCCTGCCGCCATCAGGAGCTCCTCAGGGGTGTAGGTACACATCGTCGCCACGACTTGACCGCCCGTCCGCTGCTTCCAGGCGCGGGCGTAGTCATGGCGTTTTTCGTACCAGGTCTTGAATTGGTCAAACAACTGGTCACTCATTGGCTGGTTGCCTCCTCCGTGGATTTTTCGAAACCAAGGGTTGATATAGAGCTATTCGAAGTGCTAGACAACATATTGCAGGCGATGAACTATAGTGCATACTAACAGCGAAAGCATGGAATCCTTTGATATGGGTCAACTGAATTAGAACTTTCGGAACTGATCCCGGGTTCTTGCGGCCTAGCTGCTGAAGGCGGCGATATCGGTGATTGCGCGACCCAGGATCAGCGCGTGGACATCGTGCGTGCCTTCATAGGTATTGACGACCTCCAGATTCACCATATGGCGGGCAACGCCAAACTCGTCCGAGATGCCGTTGCCGCCCAGCATGTCGCGGGCGTTACGGGCGATTTCGAGGGCCATGCCGCAGGAATTGCGCTTCATGATTGACGTCGCCTCGATAGGCGCGATGCCTTCATCCTTCATCCGTCCCAGCCGAAGGCATCCTTGCAGGGCCAGCGCGATGTCAGTCGCCATGTCCGCGAGTTTCCTTTGCACCAGCTGGTTGGCGGCGAGCGGGCGGCCGAACTGCTTGCGGTCGATGACGTATTGGCGCGCGGTTTCGTAGCAGGACTGGGCGGCACCCAAGGCACCCCAGGCAATCCCATAGCGCGCCGAATTGAGGCAGGTAAACGGACCCTTGAGCCCTTGGACGTTTGGCAGCAGGTTTTCCTCGGGGACGAGCACGTTATCCATGACGATCTCGCCCGTAATGGAGGCGCGCAGGCCGATCTTGCCATGAATGGCCGGTGCCGACAGTCCCTTCCAGCCTTTCTCGAGTATGAAACCGCGAATGGCGCCATCGTCGGTCTTGGCCCAGACGATGAATACGTCGGCGATTGGTGCGTTGGTGATCCACATCTTGGCACCGGATAGCAGATAGCCGCCGTCGGCCTTGCGCGCGCGCGTCACCATCGATCCAGGGTCGGAACCATGGTTGGGTTCGGTGAGTCCGAAGCAGCCGATCAACTCACCGGTAGCGAGCTTCGGCAGATACTTCCGCTTCTGTGCGTCGCTGCCGAACTCGTTGATGGGAACCATCACCAGCGAGGACTGAACGCTCATCATCGACCGGTAGCCGGAATCGACCTTCTCGATCTCATGGGCAATCAAGCCATAGGCAACATAATGCATGCCTGCGCCGCCGTATTGCTCCGGGATTGTTGGGCCAAGCAAGCCCAACTCACCCATTTCGGAAAAAATGGCCTGGTCGGTGTGTTCCCGCCGGAAGGCCTCGAGGATGCGTGGTGCCAGCCGGTCTTGCGCATAGCTACGAGCCGTGTCGCGCACCATGCGTTCTTCCTCTGTCAATTGGGAATCGAGGTTTAGAGGATCCTGCCAGTTGAAGCGAACTTGGTTGGTGGCCATGAGATTCGGTAGCAAAGTTGATCGGAAGCGGCTCATGCTAGGTAGCCAATGGGAGCCGGGCAAGCGAAAAATTTGCATTTAGTTATGCAAAACACGCATAATTAAAAAATGCGACGGAAGATTCCCAGTACGCTAGCCTTGGTAGCATTCACGACTGCCGCTCGTCACCAGAGCTTCACGAAGGCGGCCAACGAGTTATCGCTTTCGCAGAGTGCGGTATGCCGGCAGATCAGCGCGCTCGAGGATTTTCTGCGCGTGAAGCTTTTCCGGCGCACGCGCCAGGGCGTCAGGCTTACCGAAGCCGGGATGATGTACAGCCGGCAGGTTGCCGTGCAACTCGATGCGGTCGAGCGCGATACCCTGGCCGTGATGGCCCATCAGGGACGGGGACTGACCATCGATCTCGCCGTCGTCCCTACGTTTGCAACGAAGTGGTTGCTGCCTCGGCTCGGCGGCTTCCTGGCGGAACATGCCGGCGTCCTGGTGAATTTCGAGACTCGCACGCGGCCGTTTCTTTTCGATGAGACCGAGTTCGATGCGGCGATCTATTTTGGCGATGCCGGCTGGCCGGGCACCCAAGCATGCTTCCTGATGTGGGAACACTCGTTGCCGGTATGCAGCCCGCGCCTGCTCGGTTCGCGGCAAGCCATTGAACCGGGGCTTATCGCCGGGCTGCCGCTGCTTCAGCATTCGACGCGGCCCTACGCATGGCGGCAATGGTTTGCCGCACAGGGAATGGAGGTAGCTCACGACATGTCGGGGCCGCGGTTCGAGTTGTTTTCGATGCTGGCCGAGGCGGCGATCCAGGGCATGGGCGTGGCCCTGGTTCCGGCGATGCTGATCGAAGAGGAACTTGCGAGTGAAAAGCTGGCCATCGCGTGCGATCGAAGTTGCCGTGGCGACAAGGCCTATTACCTGATCTATCCGGAACACAAGTCGGAGACCAATGGCTTTCAGTCATTCAGATCCTGGCTGTGCGACGAGGCGACACGTTATCGCGCGGCTTCTGGCTTATGATTCGACTTCCACCAATCCGTCTCCCGACCTGATGAACGATCGCCGCGCAAGGATCACGCAGCACGCCGAAGTCGATGACGATCGCTACCTCGCCATGCTTGGCGACCGGATTCGCGAATTGCGTGCGCGGCGGGGTATGACGCGCAAGATCCTGGCGCGCGACTCCGGTGTGTCGGAGCGTTATCTGGCCCAGCTGGAGGGGGGGGAAGGCAATATTTCCGTTCTCAGGCTGCGTCAGGTGGCGCAAGCCATGGGCATGCCGCTCGAGGACCTGATTCGCGTCGGTCCGGAGCAGGCGCCGGAACTGACATTGCTGATCCAGTATCTGAGCCGCTTGTCGCCGGGCAAACTGACCGAAGCCCGCGAACTGCTGCTGTCGAGTTTCGAAACGCAGGGCAAGCGCGGCCGCATCGCCCTGATCGGTTTGCGCGGTGCCGGCAAGACGACCCTGGGAACACGATTGGCGGCGCGCCTGGATGTGCCCTTTATCGAACTGGCGCGTGCGATCGAGGAGCAGGCCGGCATGACGCTGCCCGAGGTCTTCTCGCTTTACGGCCAGGGCGCGTATCGCCGCTACGAGCGGCGCGCCCTGCAGGCCGTCATCGAGGCACACGAGCGCTTCGTGCTGATTCCGGGCGGCAGCATCGTTTCCGAACCGAGCACTTTCGACGAATTGTTGACGTCGTGCTACACGATCTGGCTCAAGGCGTCGCCACAGGAACACATGGCGCGCGTTGTCGCACAGGGAGACCAACGGCCGATGAGCGACAACCGCGAGGCCATGAAGGATCTCGAGCGCATCCTTGCCGGCCGGGAGGCCATGTACGTCAAGGCCGACGCATCGGTCGATACTTCCGGACGCACTGTCGAGCAATCGCTGGCCGACGTGATGGCGGTGTTGCCCGGCTAGACGAGCGGGTTCTGGCGGTAGAAGCGCTTCAACTGTTCGTAGACTGCTGGATAGTCCTGGCGCAGCAGTCCTGGTGTCTGGAAGAAGGCCTCGCTCATCACGGTGAAGAACTCCGCGGGGTCCGACGCGGCGTAAGGATCGAGCAGCGTGTCTTCTCCCGCGTCGACGCGACCTTGAAAATCCTCGAGGGCGCTGTCTAGCGCGTCGATCCACGCGCTTCGAGTCATGTCGTCGGGCAGGCGCGGAATGCCGTCGACGGCGCCATTCTGCATGTCGAGTTTGTGCGCGAATTCATGGATGACCACATTGGTGCCTTCAGCAGCGGCGATGTCGTCGAACCATGAGACGAGCACCGGCCCCCCTTCCCACGCTTCGCCGAGCACCGGGTCGTCGTATTCATGCACGACGCCATCCTCGTCCATGATGCTGCGCGGAATGACGAAATCGCCTGGATAGACGACGATGCCGATCCAGCCGCGATAATGGTCGAGGCCGAGATTCAGTATCGGCAGGCAGGCCTGCAAGGCAATGGAAAGCTGAATGGCGGCGGTCAGTTGCAAATCACCGGCGCTTGCCCATTCCTTCTCGGCGATGAATGCACGCGCCATGGCCCGAAGGCGCGATCGATCATCGGCGCCGAGATGGCCGAGGAACGGCAGGTCGGCCTCGGCCGCCGCCCATTGCGCGTCGCTGATCTGAACGCGACCGACGGCACACTGGCGCCGCCATTCCTTGATGGCTCGGATCATCGCGGTCTCCTGCTGTTCAACCAGATTCCGGTGAAGATCAGGGCAACGCCGAGCGCGTGATAGCCCGCTGGCTGCTCCGACAGGAAGAGGATGGAAAGAGCAATGCCGAAAACCGGCAGCAGGTGGTAATAGAGGGCCGCCCTGGCCGGCCCGGCTTCCGCAACCCCCCGGTTCCAGAACACGAAACCGAGAAAGGCGGCGAAAACCCCCGTGTAGGCGATCGCGGCGAGCGTTGTCCAGTGAAGCGTCATCTGGCGACCGGAAGCCATTTCCCAGCAGTAGGCGGGCAGGAGTTCAAGCAGGCCGAAGACGGCGATGCCGGCAAGAAAACTGAGCGGATGGACCCGCGGGCGATGGGGCAGGAGCAGTGTGTAGATCGACCAGGCCAGCACCGACGCCATGATCCAGGCGTCGCCGACATTGAATTCCAGCAAGGTCAGTGTTCGCGGGTCGCCTCGGGCCACGATGGTCAGCACACCCAGCAGGGAAATGACGACGCCCAGCAGTTCGATGGTTCCCAGGCGCTTGCCCATGAACGCCCAGCCGAGCGCGACGATGGCGATCGGCACGAAGGAGTTGAGGAGCAGGCCATTGGTGGCCGTCGTGTATTGCAGGCCGACGTAGGCGAGCGCGTTGTAGGTCGCGGTGCCTAGAAAGCCGAACAGCGCCAGCCAGCGCCAGCTTTCCGCCAGGGTCGCCCAGTCGCGACGGCGGTGCGGCCATGCGAGCGGCAGGATGAAGATCAGCGCAATCATCCAGCGCCAGAACGATAGGGCCAGCGGCGGAATGTCACCGCGCATGGCACGCCCGACTATCCAGTTGCCGGCCCAGAAGAGATTGGCGAGGACCAGCAGCAGGTAGGGAGAGGGGCGGCTACGCATCGCGGCGCAATGAAAAACGGGGGCCTGGGCCCCCGTGTGGTCGGCATCTTTCCCGCTTACTCGACCTTGGCCTTGGCGCGCAGCTCGATAACATGCTTCTGGATCATCTGTTGCTGCATGCGCTGCATCAGTTGCGGCTTGACCTGCTCCAGTTCGGGACCCTTCAGGTCGCGGATGTCATCGAGCTGGATGACGTGCCAGCCAAAATCGCTCTTCACCGGCGCGTCGGTGAACTTGCCTTTTTGCAGCTTGACCATCGCATCGGAGAAAGGCTTGACGTAGCCCGCCGGGTTGCCCCAGCCGAGGTCGCCGCCGTTGTCCTTCGAGCCGGGGTCCTTCGACTGCTTGGCGAGATCCTCGAAACGCTCGCCCTTCTTGAGCTTCTCGATGATGGCCTTGGCCTCGGCCTCCCCTTCGACAAGGATATGACGAACCTTGTATTCGTGATCACCCAGCGACTTGCGGATGGTCTCGTATTCCTTGGCGATCATGTCGTCGGTGATCGGATGCGCCTTGACGTAGTCCTCGAGATACGCGGCGATCAGTACCTGCTGCCGGGCCATGCCCATCTGCGCCTGCACTTCGTTCTTCTTTTCGAAGCCTTTCTTTTCCGCTTCCTGAGCGAGCAGTTCGCGACGAACCAGGTCTTCCTTGACGGCTTCACGGAGCTTGGGGTTGTCAGGCTGGCCCTGGGCGAGCTGCGAAGCCAGCAAGACGTCGGCGCGATTCTGCGGGATCGCCTTCCCATTCACGGTCGCGACGGACTTGGCAGTGTCCTTGGCCGGCGGCGCCGCGACGGCAGCGGAGAACAACGAGGCGAGGGAGGCGGCGAGCAGCGTGGTGCGCATGGAGCGATTCATCGAAGGTTCCTTAGGCTTGGAAAGTCTGTACAGGGGAAATGGTATGGGGCTGGAACAACCGGCCTTATTCCGCCGGAGTCCGCGCCGTGATGCTCAGGGCATGTATCGCCCCCTCCATCAACGTGCCGAGCGCATCATACACCAGCCGGTGCCGGGCCATCGTCGGCAGTCCGACAAAGCGTTCCGAGACGATGTGGACGCGGAAGTGGCCGCCGCCGTCACGCGCACCGGCATGTCCGGCGTGGTGGGCGCTGTCGTCGATGATGTCGAGGCGGGTGGGTTGCAGGGTGGCGAGTTTGTCCTTGATGGCGGCAACGGTGGTCATGGCAAGGTCTTCCGGAAAGGTTTGACGGTGACGCCGGCAAAGACGCCGGCGGCGACATAGGGGTCGGCTTTGGCCCAGGTGCGGGCATCGGCCAGGGACGGGAACTCGGCAACGATCAGGCTGCCGGTGAATCCCGCCGGGCCGGGGTCCGGCGCGTCTATGGCGGGGCATGGCCCGGCCAGCATCAGCCGGCCTTCGTTGCTCAGTTCCTCGATCCTCCGCACGTGGGCGGGACGTGCGGCGAGGCGCTTGTCCAGTGTGCCGGGCGCATCCTCGCCAAGAATCATGTACAGCATCAGGATTTCTCCTTGTCCTGCTCGTCGGGCATGTATCGCGAAAGCCAGAACCCCTGGGCAAGCACGAAAACCAGCATCAGGCCCATGCTGCCGAACAGCTTGAAATTGACCCAGGTATCCGTGGAAAAGTTCAGCGCAACGTAAAGATTCGCGGCACCCATGAATGCGAAGAATGCTGCCCAGGCCAGATTGAGACGGCTCCATACCTGGTCCGGCGCGTCGATCTGAGCCGCGGCCATCATCACGCGAATCAGGTTCTTGCCGAACAGGGCGGCAGAGCCCAGCAGCACCAGGGCAAACGCCCAATACAGCAGGGTCGGCTTCCACTTGATGAAGGTCTCGTCGCGCAGCGCCAGCGTCATGCCGCCCAGCACGGCGATCAGGCCGAGGCTGACCCAGAGCATGGTGTCGACCTTGCGATGACGGAACCAGACCCAGGCGATCTGGGCCACGGTGGCGCCAATGGCGACGGCGGTGGCGACGTAGATGTCGGCGAACTTGTAGGCAACGAAGAACAGGATGACCGGAAAGAGGTCGAACAGAAGCTTCATGACGGTCAGTTCAAGGTGCGAGCGAGCGCGACGCGGAATTCGCGGACGACATCCTCGTGCTGGGGCTGGCCGGCCAGCAGGGTGAACAAGGTCAGCATGGTCTTGCGGCCGGCTTCGTCCTGCCAGCTGCGGTCGCGCCGGACGATTTCGAGCAGTTGTTCCAGCGCTGGCCGGTAATCGCGCCCCGCCGCCAGCGCGTTGGCCAGTTGCAGGCGCGCATCCAGGTCGGCGGAGTCGGCCTCGATCCGTCCGCGCAACGCGCCGACGTCTGCTCCGCCGCCGGCGGAGGCAAGCTTGAGGCGGGCATCCAGCGCATCAACCCGTTCGCGGTCGGCGCATCGCTCGCGGACGGCATCGAGGATTTCTCGTGCTTCCTCGTTGGCGCCGGTCTCGAGGCTTAGTTCGATGTAATCGAGATAGCTGGCGTCATTGCGCGGATCGAGTTTTATCGCCTCGGCCATCAGCTTGCGTGCTGTTTCGAGGTCACCGCGCTGGTGCGCCTGCAGCGCTTCAAGGCGCAGGGGTTCAGCCGGCGACGGAACCAGTCGCTCGAGGAATTCGCGGATCTGCGCCTCGGGCAGCGCGCCGGTGAATTCGTCCACCATTTCGCCGTTGACGAAGGCCTTGACCGCCGGAATGCCGCGCACGCCGTAGCGCTGCGCCAGTTCGTGGTTCTGGTCCGAATTGACCTTGGCGAGCATGAAGCGGCCGTCGTATTCGGCGGCCAGCTTCTCGAGGATGGGTTTGAGGACGCGGCACGGCTGGCACCAGTCCGCCCAGAAGTCCACAATCACGGGAACCCGGCGCGAGGCATCGAGCACCTTTTCGGCGAAATCGGCGCTGGATGCGTCGAAGGCATGGGCGGTCATGGCAGCGGGAAAGGCATGGAAAGGTGCAGAGTATAATTCGAAGCCGCTTGATCGCCCGCAACCCGTCTCCCTCCGGCTGTTATGTCCCGAATTCTCAAGCTTCGCGGCACTGCCGCCTTTTCGCCTTCCCGTCTAGCCCGTTTGCAAGAGCAGGTGGGCGCAACGCTGGTCGCCGAACACTGGTACTTCATCGAGACGGACGGCAGCCTGAACGCGGACGAACTCACCCGGCTCAAGGATCTGTTGGGTGTACCGGAGACTTTGCCCGCCGAGCCAAAAGGTTCGATGGTGCTGGTGACACCGCGGCTGGGTACCATCTCGCCGTGGTCGTCCAAGGCCACCGACATCGCGCACAACTGCGGCTTCGCGCAGATTCAACGCATCGAGCGCGGCATCGCTTACCACGTGGCAAGCGGCGAAAAGTCAGTCGCCCATTCAGCCATAGTTGTACGCCACCTGCACGACCGCATGACCGAATCGGTGCTTGAATCGCTCGATGCCGCCGATGAGCTTTTCCACCACTACGCACCGCAGCCGCTGACCACTGTCGATATCCTCAAGGGCGGCCGGGCGGCGCTGGTGACCGCCAACGGCGAGCTGGGCCTTGCGCTCTCCGAGGACGAGATCGATTATCTCGTCGACAATTTCGGCAAGCTCGGCCGCAACCCGACCGACGTCGAGCTGATGATGTTCGCGCAGGCCAACTCCGAGCACTGCCGGCACAAGATCTTCAACGCCACCTGGACGGTGGACGGGCAGGACCAGCCGCTGTCGCTGTTCGGCATGATCCGCGAGACGCACAAGGCGCATCCCGAAGGCACGGTGGTCGCCTATGCCGACAACGCCTCGGTGATCGAGGGCGCGAAGATCAGGCGCTTCGTTCCAGGCGCGGGCGGCAAGTACGGCTATGTCGAGGACACTACACACATCCTCGCCAAGGTGGAAACGCACAACCATCCGACCGCCATTTCACCCTTCCCGGGCGCCGCGACCGGCTCCGGCGGCGAAATCCGCGACGAGGGTGCCACGGGCCGCGGCTCCAAGCCCAAGGCCGGCCTGTGCGGCTTCTCGGTCTCCGACCTCAACATTCCCGGTTATGCGCAGCCGTGGGAGTCGGGCTA
>CAYXZX010000068.1:0-13870 GCA_964469455.1 uncultured Rhodocyclaceae bacterium
CCGGAACTGGCGCGGAAATGCAATGATCTCGTGCCCGTACTGTCTGGCGGGACGGAGGAAATTTTTCACTATTTCCTCGATAAACCAAAACTGCGTGAATACTTGGGCCGGTTCCGATAAAATCCGCGCCTTCCGCAACATTCCAAGGTGCTGAAAGACAAGCACCATTGCCTTGGACCACATCCGTAATTTCTCCATCATTGCCCATATTGACCACGGCAAGTCCACGCTGGCCGATCGCATCATTCAGCGTTGCGGCGGCCTGTCGGACCGCGAGATGGAAGAGCAGGTGCTTGACTCGATGGATCTCGAGCGCGAACGTGGTATCACCATCAAGGCGCAGACTGCTGCGCTCTGGTACCAGGCGCGCGACGGCCAGCGCTACAACCTGAACCTGATCGACACGCCGGGCCACGTCGACTTTTCCTACGAGGTATCGCGCAGCCTTTCGGCTTGCGAGGGTGCGCTACTGGTCGTTGATGCATCACAGGGCGTCGAGGCACAGACGGTCGCCAACTGCTATACGGCGCTCGACCTCGGCGTCGAAGTGGTGCCGGTATTGAACAAGATGGACCTGCCGCAGGCCGATCCCGAGACCGCGAAGGCCGAGATCGAGGATGTGATCGGCATCGACGCGTCGGAGGCGGTACCGTGTTCGGCCAAGACCGGCATGGGTGTCGACGACATTCTGGAAGCGGTCATTGCGCGTATTCCGCCGCCCAAAGGCGACCCGTCGGCGCCGCTCAAGGCGCTGATCATCGATTCGTGGTTTGACAACTACGTCGGCGTCGTCATGCTCGTGCGCGTCATGGAGGGTGGTGCGAGCGCCAAGGATCGCATCCGGCTGATGTCCACCGGCGCCGTGCATCTGTGCGAACAGGTTGGCGTCTTCTCGCCCAAGTCGCAGCAGAAGGAGCGATTGTCCGCCGGAGAAGTGGGCTTCATCATCTCGGGCATCAAGGAACTCAAGGCCGCAAAGGTCGGCGACACCGTGACGCTGGCCGACAAGCCCGCCGCAGCGCCGCTGCCTGGCTTCAAGGAGATCAAGCCGCAGGTGTTCGCCGGCCTTTATCCCGTCGAGGCCAACCAGTACGACGGGTTGCGCGAGTCGCTGGAGAAGCTCCAGCTCAACGACGCTTCGCTGCACTTTGAGCCGGAGGTATCGCAGGCGCTGGGCTTCGGCTTTCGCTGCGGCTTTCTTGGCTTGCTACACATGGAGATCGTCCAGGAGCGTCTGGAACGCGAATTCGACCAGGATCTGATCACCACTGCCCCGACTGTTGTGTATCAGGTGCTGATGCGCGACGGCACGGAAGTTTTCGTCGAAAACCCGTCGAAACTGCCGGAAACGCAGAAGATCGAGGAAATCCGCGAGCCGATCATCACCACGGAGATATTTGTTCCGCAGGACTACCTGGGAGCCGTCATCACGCTCTGCGAGGGCAAGCGCGGCAACCAGGTCGACATGCGCTACCACGGCCGCCAGGTGCATGTGAAGTACGAGATGCCGCTGGCCGAGGTGGTGTTCGACTTCTTCGACAAGCTGAAGTCGGCGTCGCGGGGCTACGCCTCGCTCGACTACGAGTTCAAGGAATACCGTCCTGCCGATGTCGTCAAGCTCGACGTGCTGATCAATAGTGAAAAAGTCGATGCGCTCTCGGTGATCGTCCATCGCGCCAACGCTGCGTATCGCGGCAGGGAACTGGCGGCGAAGATGCGCGGCCTGATCCCGCGCCAGATGTACGACGTCGCCATCCAGGCCGCGATCGGTTCGACCATCGTGGCGCGCGAAAACGTCAAGGCCATGCGCAAGGACGTGCTGGCCAAGTGTTACGGCGGCGACATCACCCGCAAGAAGAAGCTGCTCGAAAAACAGAAGGCCGGCAAGAAGCGCATGAAGCAGGTCGGTCGTGTCGAGATTCCCCAGGATGCCTTCCTGGCCGTGCTGAGAGTCGATTGAATGAACTTTGCCCTGATCCTGTTTCTGCTCACGCTTGCCACTGGCGCGCTCTGGCTTGCCGACCGTTACGTCTTTCGCACGCAACGCGCCACGGACGCCAAGGACCCTTGGTGGGTGGAGTATGGCGCCAGCTTCTTTCCGGTCATTCTGGCGGTGTTTCTATTGCGCTCGTTCCTGGTCGAGCCGTTCAAGATTCCCTCCGGCTCGATGATCCCCACGCTGCTGGTCGGTGACTTCATCCTGGTGAACAAGTACACCTATGGAATCCGGCTGCCAGTGATCAACAAAAAGGTCATCGAGCTCAACTCGCCGCAGCGGGGTGATGTCGTTGTATTCCGCTATCCGGTTGATCCCTCGCTCGACTACATCAAGCGTGTCGTCGGGGTTCCCGGCGACACGGTGGAGTATCGCAACAAGCGGCTCGTGGTGAACGGCCAGGCATTGCCCATCCGCCGCGGCGACGACTACCTAGATAAGGAGAGGTTGTTCTATACCCCGCGTTTCGTCGAAACCCTCGGTGGCGTCGATCACGAAACCCTGATCGAGGACAACGCGCCACCTTTCCTCTCGCATGTTCTGCAGTTCCCGCATCGCGACAATTGCCACTACAATGCCGAAGGCTTTTCCTGCGTTGTGCCCTCTGGTCATTACTTCATGATGGGCGACAATCGGGATAATTCCCAGGATAGTCGGGTCTGGGGGTTTGTGCCTGACGAGAATCTGGTTGGCAAGGCGTTCTTGATATGGCTGAACTTCAGTGACTGGAAACGTATCGGTTCGTTCAAGTAAAGGGCAGAACATGAACGTCAACAGAAACGCGCAACGCGGCATGACTCTCACGGGGCTAATCTTCGCCGGCCTGTTCATTGTGTTGATTGCGGTTGTGGGCATGAGGGTCGTGCCGCATGTGATTGAATATGGCAAGATCATGTCGAATATCAAGGCAATTGCCGGTGACGCCAGTTTGAGGGCGGCGTCTGTTGCCGAAGTGCGCCGGGCCTTCGACAGGCGGGCCAACATCGATCAGATCGACGATGTTATCAAGGGGTCCGACATCGACGTCACCAAAGAGGGCAATGCGCTGGTCTTGTCGTTTGCCTATTCCCGACAGATTCCGCTGTTCGGGCCAGTCAGCCTGGTGATCGATTTCGAGGGCGCTTCGAATCGCTGATGGCTTCAGAGGCGCTGGAACGCACGCTGGGCCACCGGTTCTCGCGCCCTGAGTTGCTGCGCCAGGCGCTTACGCATCGCAGCTACGGCTCGCCGCACAATGAGCGGCTGGAGTTTCTTGGCGACTCGGTGCTCAACTGCATCGTGGCGGCGCTTCTTTTCGAACGATTCCAAAGTCTGCGCGAGGGTGAACTGTCGCGTTTGCGCGCCAACCTCGTCAGACAGGATACTCTCGCGCAAATCGCTCAGACCCTGAAACTCGGGGATCATATTCGGCTGGGCGAGGGGGAACTGAAGAGCGGCGGCTTCCGTCGTCCATCCATCCTCGCCGATGCTCTGGAAGCGATCATCGGCTCGATATATCTCGATGCCGGCTTTGACGCGGCACGTGGCGTGATCGAGAGCCTGTACGGGTCGCTGCTCGCCGAAATCGACCCCAAGCAGTCCGCCAAGGACGCCAAGACCGAACTGCAGGAACTATTGCAGGCGCGCAAGCTCCCGCTGCCGACTTACGAACTGATAGACACCCGCGGCGAGGCACACGCGCAGGAATTCAAGGTTGCGTGCGCTATCCCCACCCTGGGCATCAGGGCATCGGGCTCCGGCACCAGCAGGCGCAATGCTGAACAGGCGGCCGCACGCGGCGCAATTGATGCCATGGCGCTGGGATGAGTTCGTTGGAACATTTCCGCACAGGTTACCTTGCCGTCGTGGGGTGCCCGAACGTCGGCAAGTCGACGCTGACGAATCGCCTTGTCGGCGCAAAGGTCAGTATTACCTCGAGAAAGGCGCAGACCACGCGCCATCGCATCCATGGCGTGCTTACGACCGATGACTGCCAGTTCATCTTCGTCGATACGCCTGGCTTCCAGAAGCAGCACCGCAATGCACTGAACCGGCTGATGAACCGCAGCGTCACCCAGACCCTGGCCGACGTCGATGTCGTGCTGTTCCTGGTCGAGGCTGGACGTTGGGGCGGCGGCGAAAAAGACATCATTCCAATGTTGCCGAAAGACCGGCCGGTGCTTCTCGTTGTCAACAAGGTCGATCGCTTGGCAGATCGTGCGGAGGTGCTGCCTTTTCTCGAACGGGTCAGCAAGGAATTTGACTTCGCGGATATCGTGCCGGTGAGCGCCGAGCGTGGTGAGAACCTCGACGAGTTACTGAGGACCGCCGCGAAACACCTGCCCGAAGGTTCGCCGGCCTTTGCCGGCGATGACATCACGGACCGTTCGGAGCGTTTCCTTGCCGCCGAATTGGTGCGGGAAAAACTCTTTCGCAATCTTGGCGAAGAACTGCCATACGGTATCGCCGTGGAGATCGAGAAATTCGAACATGAAGTCGATGCGCGGAGTGACCTGCGCCGCATCCATGCGGCGATCATCGTCGACAAGGCGGCGCACAAGGGCATCGTCATCGGCAGGGCGGGCGAACGGCTGAAGCGCATCTCGACCGACGCTCGCAAGGACATGGAGGTGCTGTTCGGTGGCAAGGTCTGGCTGGAAACCTGGGTCAAGGTCAAGAGCGGCTGGGCCGATGATGAACGAGCGTTGAAGAGCCTCGGTTACGAATGAGCGCGCAGCGCCAGCGCATCGACGGCGCGGCTGCGTTCCTGCTCCACGCCCACCCTTACAGCGAGACCAGCCTGGTGCTGGATGTCTTTGCCCGCGACCATGGCCGGATGGCCATCCTGGCGCGAGGCGCACGCCGGCCGCGTTCGAGCTTGCGGGGCGTGTTGTTGAGTTTCCAGCCACTGGAACTCGGCTGGTTTGGCGGCGGCGAAGTCAAGACACTGGCCAAGGCCGAATGGCTGGGCGGTGTTCCGCTTCTCCGCGGCAAGGGATTGTTGCTCGGCTATTATCTGAACGAACTCCTGCTGAAGCTGCTGCCACGCGAGGATGCGCATCCGGCATTGTTCGATGCATACGCGGAAGCGCTCGCCGCGCTCGCGCGGGGAACGACGGAAACCGCAGAGTTGCGCCGCTTCGAAAAGGCACTGCTGCGCGAACTTGGCTATGGCCTGGTACTGGATCGCATCGCCGACAGCGGCGAGCCCGTAAGGCCGGATCGGCAGTACATCTACCAGGTCGAGCGTGGGGTCATGGAAGACATTGGCGATTCGCCAGGACTGACTTTCGCGGGCAAGACGCTGCTCGATCTGGCCGCCGACGACTACGGCGATCCACGTACGCTGGCCGAGAGCAAGGCGCTGATGCGGCAACTGATGGCACACTACCTGAACGGGCAGCCGCTGCACTCGAGAAGAATCTTCGTGGAGCTACAGGAATCATGATCGAACTGGGAGTGAACATCGACCACGTTGCGACGATCCGCCAGGCACGGCGCACCTACGAGCCCGATCCCGTCTGGGCCGCCGTCGAGGCGCATCTGGGCGGTGCTGATGGCATCACCGTGCATCTGCGCGAGGATAGGCGCCACATTCAGGATCACGACGTGCGCCGGCTCGCGGGGATGACCCACATCAAACTGAATCTGGAAATGGCGGCCACCGACGAGATGGTCGCCATCGCACGTGAACTCAAGCCGCAGATGGCCATGCTGGTACCGGAAGGGCGGCATGAAATCACCACCGAGGGTGGCCTCGACGTCGCCGGCCAGGAAGAAAAGCTGAAGGTCGTGGTCGCAAGGCTTGCCGATGCCGGAATCATGACCAGCGTCTTCATCGACGCCGAACTGCCTCAGGTTGAAGCGGCGGCACGGATCGGTGCGCGTGTTTGCGAAGTTCATACCGGCCCCTATGCACATGTTTTTTTTGAGCGAGGCCGCGATACCGAAAGCCCGGCCGTGCTGGCGGAACTGGCGAAAATCCGTGCCGCCGGCGAAGCGATCCGCGCACTCGGGATGCGCTTCAACGCCGGCCATGCCCTCAATTACTACAACGTCCAGCCGGTCGCGGCCTTGGCTGGCGTACGGGAATTGCACATCGGCCACGCGATTGTCAGCCGCGCCGTAATGGTGGGCATGCGCGAAGCGGTCGGGGACATGAAGTGCCTCATGCGGGAAGCCTCGGCGTGATCTACGGTATCGGCACCGATATCGTCGCCGTGGCACGCATGGCACAGTTCCGTGAACGCCACGGGGAGCGCGTGTTCGGTCGGTTGCTGGCCTCCTCGGAGATTCCGGCATGCCAGGCCAGCGTACATCCGGAACGCTTTCTGGCCAAGCGCTTCGCGGCCAAGGAAGCGCTCGGCAAGGCACTCGGCACGGGCATTCGCTCGCCGGTGCTGCTGACGGCGATTTCTGTCGACCACGATGATCTGGGCAAACCAAAGTTCTCGTTCTCGACGGAACTGGCGGCCTACCTCAGCGAGCGGCATCTGACCGTTCATCTTTCCATCAGCGACGAGCGCGAGTACGCTCTTGCCTATGTGATCGCGGAGCAAAGATGAGCTACGGTCCCCTGATGATCGATATCGCCGGCACGGAATTGACGGAATTCGAGCGCGAGCGACTTGGCCACCCGCTGATCGGTGGTGTCATCCTGTTCAGCCGCAATTACGTCTCGCGGGATCAGTTGCAGTCCCTTTGCGCGGAAATCCACGGATTGCGTCGGCCGTCGCTGCTGATCGCGGTCGACCATGAAGGCGGTCGCGTCCAGCGTTTTCGTGAGGGCTTCACGCTGTTGCCGGCCATGCGAAGGCTCGGTGAGTGGTGGCAGGCAGCGCCGCGTGCGGCGTGCGAGTGCACGCGCGACGTCGGCTATCTGATGGCGGCGGAACTGCGTGCGCTAGGCGTCGATCTCTCCTTTGCGCCCGTGCTGGACTTGGACTGGGGCAGAAGCGGCGTCATAGGCAACCGCGCTTTTCACGGCGATCCTGAGGCCGTGACCGCACTTGCCGGCGCACTCATCGAGGGTATGCGCGCGGCCGGCATGTCCTGCTGCGGCAAACATTACCCTGGGCACGGCTGGGTGGAGGCGGATTCCCATCTCGCCATTCCCATCGACGAGAGGAACCCGGCGGAACTGGAAGTGGATCTGATTCCCTACCGGAAGCTCGAGCTCGATGCGGTCATGCCGGCGCACGTGATCTACCCGCAGGTGGATGATCGGCCCGCGGGGTTCTCGCCAGCCTGGCTCGGCAAATTGCGTGGAGACCTCGGTTTCGACGGTGTCATCTTCAGCGACGATCTGTCGATGGAAGGAGCGGCATTTGCAGGAGACATGGTTGCGAGGGCGGAAGCGGCATGGAATGCCGGCTGTGACATGCTGATCATCTGCAACTCGCCGGACGCCGTCGGACAAGTTCTGGAAAGCTGGAAACCCGACGTCGACACCGCCCGATCGTCGCGCATCGGGCGCTTGTTGCCGACCGCCCCCGCGCTGTCGTGGGCGACCATGTCGACTTGCGAGGCCTATCTGGCTGGTTGTTCAGTCATCCGGCGACTGGCAGAAACCCTGCCGGAGCCGCATCAGACCTGACTGGCCGTCATCTCGCGAGGCCGATGACAGCTGTAGCCCGCGTTAGTGCGGGCGGTGCCAGTGCCGCGATCCCACCGCTGGTTGCCAGGAGACAAGGTCGCTGGCGTGGAGAACATTCTCGGTAACGAAGCGGGCCACCTGTGGGTCCTCGATAAGTTCCGCAGACGAATGCGTGGCAAGGATGCGTTCCGGCGCCATGGGCCGGGCAACGGCGAAGCCCTGAACGTAATCGACGCCCACTTCGGTCAGGGCCTCGACAATCGCCACGTTCTCTGCCCATTCGGCGATGGTCTTCATGCCAAGATTGCGCGAAAGTTCGGCTATGGCCTCGACGATGGCCAGATTCGCCGGATGCGCAATCACGTCGCGAACAAAGGCGCCATCGATCTTGACTGCATCCGCCGAAAGCTCCCTCAGATAGGAGAAAGAAGTGTAGCCGGCGCCAAAATCGTCAAGCGCGACCTTGGCACCCATGCTGCGTACCTTGTCGATGAAACGGTTGGTATTGCTCAAATCGTTCAGCGCCACGCTCTCCGTAATCTCAAAGCACAGGAGGTCGATGACATTGCCCGCCTCGGCAAGCATGGAGAAGGCATCCTGGATGAATCGCTCGTCGTTGAGGGAAGCGCCACTCAGATTCAAGCAGATGAAGCGCGTCTTCGTCAGCCGGGAGCGGTGCTCCGCCAGCCATCGCAGCAAGGTTCCGAGAACCCAACGGTCGATGAGGGCGATGCGGCCATTGCTTTCAGCGGCACTGATGATTCTTCCCGCCGGTGTGATCGTGTTGTCGGCCTCCCGCAGCCGCAGCAGCACTTCGAAATTGTGGGAGTCGTAAGGCCTGGCCAGGGACATGATCGGCTGCATTTCCAGGAATAGTCCGTCAGGAACCCGGGCCACGCCGAATCGGGACACCATGTTCAATTCCTCGGAGCGCTCCCTGAATGCAGCGGAATCACGCTCATAGACCACCAGACTGTCGGAGCTTCCTTTTGCCGCTCGGCAAGCTCGGTCGGCGATGGAAATCGCATCGCCGGCGACGGACTCATCGGCGACATCGATCAAGCCGATCGAGCATTTCACCTGGAACGCCTTGTCGTCGATCTGGCAGGGATCGTTCTCGATGCTGGCGATCACGCCACGGCACACGTCCGTGGCCTGGCGGATGGTCGTGCCCGGAAAAACGATGACGAACTCGTCGCCGCCGACACGACCCAGTTTCTGGTGCGCACCCAGATGGGCCACAATGCGCTGGCTGATGATCCGGAGTACCTCGTCACCCGTCATGTGGCCGTAGAGGTCGTTGATCAGTTTGAAGCGATCGAGGTCGATGTAGGCAAGCGCGAGCGCTCGACCGTTGGCGAGACCCTGAACCGCCTCGTCCAGTACTTTTTCGATGCCACGGCGATTGAGCGCATTGGTGAGGGGGTCATACGCGGCGAGGTAGCGGAGGCGCTCGTTCGCTTGGGTGCGATCCGTAATGTCCTGCAGGGATCCCTCTATCCGTCCCCCGGAAAAGGCGGCCTTGATGTGAAAGATCTTCTTCGCTGCCGTTCCGTCGATGCGACCGGCAAGATCAAGTTCGCCATCCTCGGCAGCCACACGCCGAAAATGCTCCCAGGTGGCGTCGTCGAAATAATCGGTCCAATGGCGGATATCGGAACACGCATCCTTGATGCCCAGCATGTCACGCAGGGCAGGGTTGCACCGATGAAAATTGCCTTTCTCGTCGAGCGTAAAAAGGCCTACCGGCACAGCCTCGTAAGTATGGCGTAGTTCGGACTGCGCCTTGAGGCGCTCCAGTCGTTCGTGATGAACCTGCTCGGCGATGGCCAGCGCCGCCATCAGTGCCGAGGCCAAAGCTGCTGTAACGCTGTTGACCTTGCCGATGAATTCGCCGAGGCCCAGCGCTGCCGTCGCCACTTCGTAGCCACTGGCGAAGAGGGCGATCGCGATCGACCCGCCGTACCAGAACACCGTGGACGATTGTGCAACGTAGCATAGCCGGAACAGCAGAAAGCACATGACCACAATGGCAAACGCGGTTGTGCCCCAAAGAATGGGCAGGAAAGAGTAATACGACGCCACCAGCGCAAGCATCAGTATGGGCAAGCACGACCACTGGATGATGGCGAGCAACGCCGATCCTCCCATCTTGTTGATGTCCTTGCGGAACAAGCGGCCGAATAGCGCAATCGTCAGGAGGTAGTAGGTTGCCATCGTCAACTTGCGCATCGGCAGCAACCATTCCGGCGGCACGGTATAGGAGAGCCATTGCATGTCCCATCCGGTGGAAAGCGCTGCCATTCGGAGGTTCATGAACAGCCAGGCCGCGAACAGGACGTAGATGGATTCGCGGCTTACGAGAGCGCTGACGAGAATAAACAGGCAGAGCACGATCAGGCCGCCGTCGAGCAACCCTGACTCGCGATGGAATCCTTGAATGGATTCCTCCAAGCCGGCGTGTGTCCATCGCTGCACGGTCACCTTGGCCGGCCCCGCGAATCGGCCGAGGCACTGGATGGACGTTCCCGGTCCGAGGTCGATGGCGTCCAATACAAAGCCGGACTTCACGGCGCGGAGTGCTCCCTTGCTGCCAGCCCTGTCGGCACTGCCGAGGAATGTCCCGGCCGAAGTCCAGCAGGTCAGTGACTTGGCATGGCGGGAAGGAAATTCAATAAGGTGCGCGTCAGTTTCCGCGCCTACCGAACGGTCAAGGACGAACTGAAGCCATAGGGGAGTCTCGGCCCGCTTGGTATCGTGGAGACGCACCGATTGGTTGGCATCGCTGCGAGGTAGTGGCCTGAAGGCTTCGATGCCATCATCCGTTTCTGCTCGCACCGAAAACTCGACCGGCATACCTCGCGCGTCGCTGCCATGATAAGTCCCGACTAGCATCATCAGGACGGAGAACAAAGCGATGAACAAAGGAATGCCGACGATGGAGATGCTGCAGAGCAGCGACTCCATCGTCGGCGGTTCGAATTCTCCGAATCGGCCTAGTAGCGTCTTGCGCAGTTCCATGCGGCTGTGGCTTTCCGCTCATCCTTACTGGACGAGCCGATGGCCACGCGCGCGGATGCGAAGACGGTAGTGGCCATACTATTGTGGAAGTAATCCCGGTAGGTAACGACTGGCATACGGCGGAACAGCAATTCCATAGTCATGGGTATCGCTGATGGATCCACCGACGTCGATGTCGGGATGATTGACGTGAAAGAACAGACCGTAAAGAGGATGCGAAACCGCGCTCCAACTTGGTTCCACATCGTTTACCTTCAGTGCCATGACACGATGTGGCATGTTGCCGACATGACGCATGGGGATATATTCGTTGGCGCCAAACACATCACGGAAAAGCAGGGCATCGTACTGACGGTCTAGCGGCTTGCGCGCGGTAATCACCATCCAGTCGATCTCGGCATGCAGGCAATAGAGATAAAAGGCCTTGAAGAGGAATGTCTTGACCACGCGGCCCTCGCGAGCCTCGGTGATGCCAAGACGGGTGGCTTCCGCAAGATTCAATCCTTCAAGCCAGTCTGGCAAGTCAACCGATTGCTCCAAGCCCAAGGGGTCGAACTGATTGGTCTGAATGCGCATCGTGCCGAGTGGCGTCCCGTCCAACTTCGACTCGGCGAGAAGGATTACTGTTCCGTCCTCGAAGTCACGGCTTTCCGCGCGCTTTAGCTGTTCCGCGAAATCGGGAACGTGGCGCGCGTAGGCTGAGTGGCGAATGGAAACGGCTTTGTTCATCTCTTCTTCTGTGGTCACCAGTTTGACCGTAAACGGCAGTCTTTCCTCGGTGATCCTGACTGCGGTCTTAAGGTCATTACGGTCATTGCGCTGACGCGACTCCACTGCAAGTTGCATGCTCATTGGCCAATCTCCAAATCGGTTCTAGAGAATCCGGACTTCCTCCCCCTCGAGGCGAGTCCAGCCTCCCAAGTCTCCCATATCCGGAGTTGGTTGTAAGCATTTTTACGACAGAACTTTGTAAAACTTTAGTAAAAGTTGGCCAAATCCCACGATTACCCGTTTGGTCTTCGCAGTAGCGAACGGAGTAGCGAACAGAGAAATGAAAAGGGCAGCCTGGGCTGCCCTTTTTCCGGCCTCTATTATTTCCAGCTATTTGACGCGGTTCTTGTATTCGCCGGTGCGGGTATCGATTTCGATCTTGTCGCCGGTGGCAACGAAGATCGGCACCATCACTTCGAGGCCGCTGGGCCTGATCTTGGCGGGCTTGAGCACCTTGCCGGAGGTGTCGCCCTTGACGGCCGGTTCGGTGTACTCGACTTCACGGACCACGGAATTCGGCATCTCGACGGAGATCGCCTTGCCATCGTAGAACACCACTTCGACCGGCATGCCGTCCTCGAGGTAGGGAATCGCGTCTTCCATGTTCTCGGCCTCGACTTCGTACTGGTTGTACTCCAGGTCCATGAAGACGTACATCGGATCGGCGAAGTAGGAATAGGTGCATTCCTTGCGGTCCGGCACCACCTGCTCGAACTTGTCGTCGGCCTTGTAGACGGCCTCGGAGGGTGCGCCGCTCAGCAGATTCTTGAACTTGAACTTGACGACGGCGGCGTTGCGGCCGGATTTGTTGTATTCGTTCTTGGTGACGACGAGCGGAGCGCCATCAACCATGATGACGTTGCCGGAGCGGAGTTCCTGAGCGGTTTTCATCTTGCGTGCCTTGGCCTTGAAGCGGCTGAAAAATAAACCGTAGATTATAGCCGCTCGGCACAGAAACGCACCAGGTTTTCCGCAAGATTTCCGGGACTTGCGATCTTTTCTGCCCACGGCCCGGCATGGTCGCCCAAGGCGGGCAGCGCAGCCCGGAACGCCGGCCAGGCGGCGGCAATGTTGCCTTGACCGTTCCACGCCCGGAAAAAGTCAGTCGTCGCGGCACGCCGATCGTCGGACAGATCGTGCTCGTACAGGCCCAGAAACGCATCCAGCTTGGGCCAATGGGCGCCATCGGCCTGCCCGTAGGGCTGCCAGACGAAGGGCCGCCTTGCCCACTGGGCCCGTACGAAGGAATCCTCGCCGCGCACGAAGTTGAGGTTGCAGGCACCCAGCAGCCGGTCATAGTCCGGCTGCGGCAAGAAGGGCAGGGCGACAAGGTCGAGCGAGCCCCGACGTTCGGCATGACCGAGGCTAAACGGCGTGCCCAGCCACTGCGCCACCTGCCCTCGCGGCAGGCCATCGGCCACCCGGCAGACGATCGGCTCGTCGCCGTGGGCCCAGACCTCGAGCAGGGCGGGCAGCGCGGGATTGTCGTAACAGAACATCGATACGGCCAGAGCGCTGCCAACGCCAGGTCGGCCGAAGTCGGCACCCTGCTCCCGAATCAGCCCACCGGTCCCCGCGACGAAGCCGGGGAAGAAGAAGTGCTTGGTGAGGGGCAACGTCGGATGCGGCGAGGGCAGGGCATGGCAGCCGGTGACCCAGTCCTCGGCCGACAGATATTCGAGGTTGAGCCAGACCGGCGGCTGGGGCAGCCTGGCCATGCGTTCGACATAGGACGTCGGCAACTCGCAGGCAAAGGCCTCGACGACCACCTGCGCTGGTTCGACATCCGGGAAGGGTTCCTGCCAACGATGGACTGCCACCGGCAGCGCACCATGCCCTGGCGCCAGAGCGTCGATCGGCGCGGGATCGTCAATCCATAGCCTCATCTTCCAGCCATGCTCGACGGCCAACTGGCGCGAGAGTCGCCAGCAGACGCCGGCGTCGCCCAGGTTGTCGATGACGCGGCAGAAGAGGTCGCAGCGGATGTGCATGCGGTATCCTAGCCCAATGCTCGAAGAATGCGTTTCCTGTCCGCGCCTCGCCGGCTTTCTGGCCGAAGTGCGGCAAAGACATCCCGATTACCACGCCCGGCCGGTCGTGCCTTTTGGCGACCCGAGGGCGAGTCTGCTGATCGTCGGCCTGGCGCCCGGCATGCACGGCGCCAACCGCAGTGGCCGGCCCTTTACCGGCGACTATGCCGGCATCCTGCTCTATGAAACGCTGCACCGCTTCGGCTTTGCCGATCGTCCCGCGTCGGTCTCTCGGGACGACGGGCTGATACTGACCGGTTGCCGCATCACCAATGCCGTCAAGTGCCTGCCGCCGGAGAACAAGCCGGAGCCGGCCGAGATCCGAACCTGCAACCGCTTTCTCGCCAGCGAGCTTGCTACGTCGCCCGACGTTCGCATCATCCTGGCGCTCGGGCTGGTGGCGCACAAGGCCGTGTTGATGGCCATGAACGGAAGCAAGGGCCTGAAGCAGAGCGCGTTCGCCTTCAGTCATGGCGC
>CAYXZX010000069.1:0-13439 GCA_964469455.1 uncultured Rhodocyclaceae bacterium
GATGGATTTCATCTTCATCGAAGGAATGCGCGTCGATGCCCATGTCGGCATCTATGATCGCGAAAAGGCGGCGCCGCAGACGCTGGAAATCCATCTCACTTTCGGTGTTCCCGACGAGGCGGCGCGCGACGATGACATCGCCAAGACCATCGATTACGCGGTGGTGATTGCGCGCATTCGCGCCGAGCTTGCCGAGCGGCACTTCAATTTGCTGGAAACTCTCGGCGAGTACGTGATCGGGCTGATGCTGGACGAGTTTCGCGCGCCCTGGGTGAAAATTTCCATCGCCAAGCTCGGTATCGCCCGCGGCGTGCACCGCGTCGGCGTGCAGATCGAGCGCTCGCGCTAGAACACCCGGGCGGCGCTTGCCAGGAGAATGAAGCCGTGAGCTACAAATTCGATACGCTGACGCTGCATGCCGGCCAGGTGCCCGACAGCCAGTACGGCGCGCGCGCCCAGCCCATCTATCTGACCACCTCGTTCGTCTTCAAGGATGCCGACCAGGCTGCCTCCCTGTTCAACATGGAGCGGGGCGGGCATGTCTATTCGCGCATCTCGAATCCCACCACGGCGGTGCTGGAAGAACGGATGGCCGCGCTCGAGGGTGGTGTCGGCGCGATCGCCGTCGCCTCCGGGCAGGCGGCGCTGCATCTGGTGGTCGCCACGCTGATGGGCGCGGGCGGTCACATCGTCGCCAGCCGCTCGCTCTACGGCGGCTCGCACAACCTGCTCGAATACACGCTGCCGCGCTTCGGCATTCGCACGACCTTTGTCGATCCGCGCGATCCCGACGCCTGGAGCGCGGCGATTCGCCCCGAGACGCGCCTGCTGTTCGGCGAGACGCTGGGCAATCCGGGCCTCGACGTGCTCGACATTCCGCAAGTCTCGGCCATCGCCCACGCCAGCGGGTTGCCGCTGCTGGTCGATGCCACCTTCACGACGCCCTACCTGTTGCGGCCGTTCGATCTCGGCGCCGACCTGGTCTTTCACTCCGCCACCAAGTTCCTCGGTGGTCATGGCGTTGTCATCGGCGGCATCGTCGTCGATTCGGGGCGGTTCGACTGGGCCGCCAGCGGCAAATTCCCCACCCTCAGCGAACCCTACGAGGGCTTCCACGGCATGAACTTCGCCGACGAGTCCACGGTGGCGGCGTTCCTGCTGCGCGCCCGCCGCGAGGGCCTGCGCGACTTCGGCGCCTGCCTGAGCCCGATGTCGGCATTCCAGCTTCTTCAGGGGCTGGAAACCCTGCCGCTGCGCATGGCGCGCCAGATCGACAACACGAGACAGGTCGTTGCCCATCTTGCCGGCCGCACCGGCGCCGACGGCTCCATTGAACGCGTCGTGCATCCCGATCTGCCCGATCATCCGGATCACGCGCTGGCGAAGCGGCTGCTGCCGCGCGGCAGCAGTTCGGTGTTCACCTTCGATCTCCGCGGCGGCCGTGCCGCCGGCCGCAAGTTCATCGAGGCCCTGCGTGTCTTCTCGCACCTGGCCAATGTCGGCGACGCCAAGTCGCTGGTCATCCACCCGGCGTCGACCACGCACTTCCGCATGTCCGACGAGGCGCTCGCGGCAGCGGGCATCCATCCGGGCACCATCCGCCTGTCCATCGGTCTCGAAGATCCCCGGGATCTCATCGACGACATCAATCGCGGTCTGGCCGCCGTGGCGAAGGGGTGAGCATGGATATCGGCGTCGCCGGGCAGTCCGCTTTTGTCTATGCCGGCGGCAAGTCGCCTGAGGTGGAACGGATCGCCGCGCAGCCCGTGATAGTGTTCATCCACGGCGCGCAGCAGGACCATTCCTGCTGGACGCTGCAAAGCCGCTGGTTCGCGCATCACGGCTTTTCGGTGTTGGCGCCGGACCTGCCGGGACACGGTCGCAGCGGCGGCGCGCCGCTGGCCAGCATCGAGGCGCTGGCCGACTGGATTGTCGCGCTGCTCGACGCCATCGGCGTCGCCCGGGCCTGCCTGGTCGGCCACAGCATGGGTTCGCTGGTGGCGCTCGAGGTCGCCGCGCGTCATCCGCGACGCGTGGCGAAAATCGCGCTGATCGGCTCCGCCGTACCCATGCCGGTCGCCGAGCCGCTGCTCGACGCCGCCAGGCATGACGAACCGAAGGCCGTGGCGATGATCAACAATTTCTCGTATTCGGCGAGCGCCCAGATCGGCCGCAACGCCGTGCCCGGCCTGTGGCTGCTCGGCGTCAACCAGCGCCTCATGGAGCGCCAGCGGCCAGGCGTGTTCGGCACCGACATGTCCGCCTGCAATGCCTACGCGCGCAGCCTCGACAGCCTTGCCGCCATCGCCGTGCCGGTACTGGTCATCGCCGGCGGCCAGGACCGCATGACGCCGCCGAAGGCGTCCAAGGCCATCGCCGCCGCAATCCCGGGCGCCCGCCTGACCGTCATTCCCGGCAGCGGTCACGCCCTGATGGCCGAAGCGCCGGATGCCGTGCTCGACAGCCTCAGGGATTTCTTCGCGTGAACGCGGCGTGGCGCGACGGCTGACTTTCGAGAAGGTCGACGCTGGCCACCACTGGCCGGTCCCTCGTCCTTCCGGGCTGACGGACAGGGAGCCGGCTCAACCGACCGTAAGCCGTACGGTTCGGCTTTTATCCAGTATGCTGTCCGAAAGTCTATCGATAACCTCGGGCGGTACAGGCAGTGAGACGTGTGCAAACGTTTAGCGGACGCAAGCTAGCCAGTCGGGACGGTCGGTCCAATTGAGCGATTTCCAGGCGAGCGCGACACCATCGGGGAAACTTGGTCGGACGTTATGGGCGACGGCGCTGGGCGTGGTCGCGCTCGTCGTTGTCTTTGCGTTCTTCATCAGCGCCCAGGAGAAACACCACCGGGCCCATGAACAACTCACCACGTCGTTTATCCTTTCCGACGAACTGCGCCAGTCGTCCGACGACCTCACCCGGATGGTGCGCACCTACGTGGCGACTGGCAACCCGCGCTTCAAGGCGCAATTCCAGGAAATCCTCGACATTCGCGACGGCAAGGCGCCGCGTCCCTGGCAACTAGGGGATATCTACTGGGATCTGGTCCTCGATGACAGCCAGCGTCCCGTCGCGTCCGGCCCCCCGGCGGCCTTGCTCGACCTGATGCGCCAGGCGGGATTCACCCCGGCCGAGTTTTCCCTGCTCAATGAAGCCAAGACCGCTTCCGATGCCTTGACCAGGATCGAATTTGCGGCAATGGCCCTCATCGAGTCCGATACCAGTGCCGATGCACGTCTCAGGGCGAGCCTGTCACTCCACGACGACGCCTACCACCAGGCGAAGGCGGGCATCATGCGGGCGATCGCGAAATTCGACACCATGGTGAAGGAAAGAAACTTGGCAGCCGTGCAGGCTGCCGAGGCCCTGGTCAGCCAGTTGCGCCTGCTCGTCATCCTGTTGGCGGCCATTCTGTCCTTCCTGCTGTGGCGCCTGTTTCGCATGATCAATGAGGAAAAGCTTGCCAGGGAAGCCGGGGAATCGTTCTATCGCTCCGTCGCCGACAACGGACAGACCCTGATCTGGATGGCGGGAAGCGATCGGCAGTGTTTCTACTTCAACAAGCCGTGGCTCGACTTCACCGGCCGGACGCTCGAGCAGGAATGTGGCAACGGTTGGACGGCACGGGTACATCCCGACGACTTCCGACGCGACCTTGATGTCTATGCAGGCGCGTTCGACCGGCGCGAGCCATTCTCCAGGGAATATCGCCTGAAACACCATTCGGGCGAATACCGCTGGATCCTCGAAGAGGGCACTCCCAGGTACGGTGCCGACCGTAGCTTCCTTGGCTATGTCGGCCATTGCATGGACATCACGGGCCTCAAGCAGGCCCAGCAGGTTCTCGCCAATTATCGCGACGATCTTGAACTGCAGGTCCGGCAGCGCACTCTCGAACTGACCCGGGCCAAGGAGGCCGCTGAAGCCGCCAACGTCGCCAAGACGGCTTTTCTGGCCAACATGAGCCACGAAATCCGCACGCCATTGAACGCCATCACGGGCATGGTGCACCTCCTGCGACGGGGCGGCGTCACCCCGCAGCAGGCCGACAGGCTCACCAAGATCGAGCGGGCGGGCGAACACCTGCTGGAAATCATCAATGCCATCCTCGAATTGTCCAAGATCGATGCCGGGAAGATGGCCCTGGACGAAACCGTGGTGTGCGTCGAGGAAATGATCGAGAACGTGGTCAGCATCATCGGTCCCAGGATCGAGGCGAAGGGGCTGACGCTGGAAACCGATGTTTCGCCCATGCCGCTTGGCCTCGTGGGCGACCGCACACGACTGCAGCAGGCGCTTCTCAACTACCTGGGCAATGCCGTCAAGTTCACCGATTCAGGCCACATCGAGTTGCGTGCGCGCGTCGCGGAAGACGCACCTGATCACAGCCTGCTGCGCTTCGAGGTCACCGATACCGGAACCGGCATTGCCCCGGACGTTATGCCCCGCCTGTTCTCGGCCTTCGAGCAGGCAGACAACTCCATCACCCGCAAGTACGGGGGAACCGGGCTCGGACTGGCCATCACCCGGCGTTTTGCCCAACTGATGGGAGGAGAAACCGGCGTGACCAGTCAGCCGGGCAAGGGCAGCACCTTCTGGCTGACCGTCCGGTTGCACAAGAGCGGCACCGCCTGCCGCCCGGCAAGCGCCGATGCGGCAACCGATGCCGAGGCGACCCTGAAGCGTTCCTTCGCGGGGACACATATCCTGCTGGCCGAGGATGAACCGGTCAACCGGGAAGTTTCCCTGTACATGCTCGAGGACGTGGAACTGAGCGTGGATGTCGCGGAGGATGGGGCTCAGGCGCTAGACCTTGCCGCCAAGCGCGATTACGCCCTGATCCTGATGGACATGCAGATGCCGAACATGGACGGACTGGAAGCGACTCGGCGCATCCGGCAACTGCGGAAGGACAAGCGCGTTCCGATCCTGGCGATGACGGCCAATGCTTTCGCGGAAGATCGGGCAAGGTGCGCTGAAGCCGGCATGGATGATTTCATTGCCAAGCCGGTGGATGCCGAAACCTTGTACATGACGCTGTTAAAGTGGCTGAAACGACAGGGCTGACTTGCAGCCGTCAGAATATCGGTTCCGCGACACCCTTGCCGCCTCCCGCATCAAGCGTGACGCAGCGACCCGGTGGGGGGATGACCAGACCCGGAAGAAGCAACGGACCGGATTGGCGCGCGGCTTGCCGTCCCATGACTAACTCCACACCCCTGTTCGGCGATCCTCGACGCGCTTGGCCTTGTGCGTGGCG
This sequence comes from uncultured Rhodocyclaceae bacterium, assembly GCA_964469455.1. Classification (GTDB taxonomy): domain Bacteria; phylum Pseudomonadota; class Gammaproteobacteria; order Burkholderiales; family Rhodocyclaceae; genus Fen-999. The sequence continues at coordinate 5,267 of CAYXZX010000069.1, forward strand.
CGGGGCAGGGTGTCGGGCGGCAGGATGTGCACGGTGGCGGTGACGCCGGTCACGGATTTCAGGTGGCGGTTGAAACGGGTCGCGAGTTCCTCGTCGCCGCCGACATAACTTGCCGCGCGCTCGACCTCGACGGTGAGGTGGTCGAGATGGTTTTCGCGCTCGACGATCAGCTTGTACTCGCCGCTGAAGTCGTGATCCTTGCGGGCGATGGCCTCGATATCGCTGGGGAACAGGTTCACGCCCTTGATGATGAGCATGTCGTCGAGCCGACCGTGAACGCCTTGCAGGCGGATCGAGGTGCGGCCGCAGGTGCAGGGCTCCGAAGTGAAGGAGACGATGTCGCCGGTGCGGAAGCGGATCATCGGCCGGGCGGCTTTCTTCAGCGTGGTCAGCACCAGTTCGCCCCTGCCGCCTTCGGGCACCGGCTCGCCGGTGTCGAGGTCCAGCACCTCGACCAGGATGTGATCCTCGGCCCAGTGGAGTCCGTCCTTCGATTCGCACATGCCCGCGCAGGCGCCGAAGATGTCCGAAAGTCCATAGTAGTCGTACACCGAGGCGCCCCAGAGATCCTCGATGCGCCGGCGCGTCTCCGGAATCGAGCCACCCGGCTCGCCGGCGACGAAAATGCGCTTGATGTTGAGGTCGCGCTTGAGGTCGATCCCCTCCTTGATTGCCGTTTCGCCGAGATACCAGGCATACGAAGGCGTGGTCCAGATGGCGGTGACCTGGAACTGCCGCGCGATCGCCAGCAGGCGCTCCGAGGGCACTGTGCCGGCATGGATGCACAGGGCACCGAGCTTCTGGGCGCCGAGCACGCAGGGGCCGCCGACGAACAGCGAAAAGTTCAGTGAGTGGCAATAGCGGTCTTCCGGACGCAGGCCCGAGGACCAGAACTGGCGGGCCTCGTAGTCGATCCAGTCGTCGAAGTCCTGCGCGGTGAATGGCGATGCGGTCGGCACGCCGGTCGAGCCGCTGGAGGCGGAGATATAGATGATTTCACGCTCGGGAACGGCGACGATGTCGCCGAAAGGTTCCGCCGCCAGCTGCCGTTCGCGCAGGATCTGCTTGTCGATGAACGGGAAGCGTCGGAGGTCGTCCAGGCACGTCACGTGCGAGGGATGCACGCCGGCCGCGTCGAAGCTCCGGCGGTAGTAGGGCGAGTGGCTGTAGGCGTGCTGCAGATGCGCCTGGAGCAGCCGGAGTTTCAGGGCATCCCACTGCGCGCGCGGCTGGGTCTCGAGCCTGGCATCCCAGTATTTCGCATCACTGGGCGGGTGACGGTCGGAAATCGCTTCCATGTTGGCTCCGCGGTCGGGGGAAGAGGGATGAACCTTGCCGGCCCCGGCGGGGCCTCAACGCATCCGGGCCATTGCGCGGAGCGCCACCAGCAGGAACAGTGCGAACCAGCCGAGCGACCATTCGGCGATCGACAGGCCGAGGAATCTCCAGGCCGGGTCGGAGCACAGGCCGCTCGCTTTGAACAGGAGCGGCAGCATCTCGCCGGCCCGGTCGACCATGTCCTCCCACCAGGTCGGATAGGGGGAGCAGTTGGTCGACGGCGCGAAGCGCTGGATCCACACCTGATAGCCGGCGACGAAAACCCCGGTACCGGCGACCAGCGCCATCGGCAGCGCCGCCAGGCGCGAGGCGAGCGGGCGGGCCGCCAACGCCAGCCCGATGGCGGCGACGAGACCCAGCGCCAGGTAAAGCGCCCGCTGGATGATGCAGAGCGGGCAGGCGGCCAGCCTCATCAGCTCGGCGAGCAGCAGGCCGACCAGCACCAGCGACAGGCTGGCGACGAGGACGAACAGGAACGGGGTACGGCGCGATGCCACCGATGTTGCCGTAGCCAATTCAGTCGGCCCTGCCGACTTCGACGATCCTGGGCGCCAGCACCCGGAGGATGTCGTGGGGATGCACGCCGACCAGATAGCCGCGCCGCCCACCGTTGATGTAGACCAGCGGCAGGTCCAGGATGCTCTTCTCCATGAAGACCGGCAGTTGTTTCTTGGTACCGAACGGCGAGCAACCGCCGACCATGTAGCCGGTGTGCCGGTGGGCATCGTCCGGCGTGCAGGGGCCGATCTTCTTGACGCCGATCTGGCGCGCCAACTCCTTGGTCGAAACCTTGCGATCGCCGTGCATCAGCACGATCAGCGGCCTCTTCTCGTCATCCTCCATCACCAGCGTCTTGACGACCGCGTGTTCGGCGACGTTGAGCTCGCGCGACGAGACCTTCGTGCCGCCGTGCTCCTCGTATTCGTAGAGGTGGTTGGAATGGGCGATGCGGTGCCTGTGGAGAAACTTGGTCGCCGGCGTTTCCGGCGCCTGGGCTTCGGTTTTCATGGTCTGGTTCTCTGAATTCAGCCGCGCGGATGATGGACCTGATGCAGTTGCTTGAGACGTTCGCGCGCCACATGAGTATAGACCTGCGTGGTCGAGATGTCGGCATGGCCGAGCAGCATTTGCACGACACGCAGGTCGGCACCGTGGTTGAGCAGGTGGGTGGCAAATGCATGGCGCAGCACGTGCGGCGAAATGCGCTCCTTCGGAATGCCGGCGATCAGGCCGTATTTCTTGATCAGCGTCCACGCCATCTGGCGTGTCATCGCGGCTGACTTTCGCGCGGTGACGAACACGTGGTCCGATCCCGCTCCCTTGAGCAGCGCCGGCCGGCCATGGTCGAGGTAGCGGCAAAGCCATTCCACGGCCACCTCGCCGAGCGGCACCAGCCGCTCCTTCGATCCCTTGCCGAATACGCGCACCAGTCCGTCGGTGAGGCTCAGTTCGAACATCTTCAGGCCGATCAGTTCCGATACCCGCAGGCCGGTGGCGTAGAGCACTTCCAGCAGCGCGCGGTCGCGCAGGCCGCGGGGGGTGTCGGTGTCGGGTGCGGCGAGCAGATCCTCGACATTCTTTTCCGAGAGCGTCTTCGGGAAGCGTTCCGTACGCATCGGCCGTTCGACGTTGAGCAGCGGATCGGTCCGGATGCGCCCCTGATCGAGCTGCCAGCCGTAAAAGCGACGCAAGGTCGAGTGGAGCCGCCGCTGCGAAGCGGTCTTGAAGCCGCCAGGACGAGTGTGGAGATGGGCGAGGTAGCGGTTGATGGAACCCTCGCCGGCACTGGCCAGGTTCTGCCGTTGCGCGGCCAGCCAGCCGGCGAACAAGGTGAGGTCGGTGCGATAGGCGGCGAGGGTGTTCCTGGCCAAACCGTCGGCGAGCCAGAGTGCGTCAATGAACTCGTCGATCAGTGCGCTATCGGGCACGCTCATGATCCAGCAGCCAGCGCTTGACCTCGAGCAGGAAGCCGCCGCGATTGCGGGCGAAGCCGCCGAGTCCGTGGTTCGCCGCGACGACGCGGTGGCAGGGCACGACGATGGGATACGGATTGGCGCCGCAGGCATTGCCCACGGCGCGCGCGCCGCTCGCGATGGCCGCCGCCAGTTCGCCATAGCTGCGCGTGCTGCCGGCAGGGATCGCCGCGATGCCCGCCCACACCCTGCGCTGGAAAACGGTGCCCGCTGGAGCGAGCGGCAGGGAAAACTCGAATTGCGCATTCTTCAGGTAGGCGCGCAACTGGCGTACAGCCTCCTTCGCAAGCAGCGACTTCGGCGCTCCCTCGTCACGCGGCTCGAGGAAGTCGATACCGGTGATCTCGTCGTTGTTGCAGCAGACCCCGAGGCAGAAGCCGGGGGCGGCTAGGACGGCCTGGTAGTGCGCGTCAGCCACGCACCTCTCCGTCGCCGAGGACGATCCATTTCTGCGAGGTCAGCCCCTCGAGGCCGACCGGGCCGCGGGCGTGGAACTTGTCCGTGGAAATGCCGATCTCGGCGCCGAGCCCGTACTCGAAGCCGTCGGCGAAGCGGGTCGAGGCATTGACCATCACCGAGCTGGAATCCACCTCGCGCAGGAAGCGCATGGCGTTCGTGTAGTTCTCGGTGACGATCGTTTCCGTATGCGCCGAGGAGTACTTGTTGATGTGCTCGATCGCCTCACCGACGTCGGCGACGACCTTGCAGGAGATGATCGCCGCCAGGTACTCGGTGTAGTAGTCCTCCTCGGTTGCCGGTCTCGCGTTGGGCACCAGCGCCAGCGTTTCCGCGCAGCCGCGGATCTCGACGCCCTTGTCGATGAGCATCTTCGCCAGCGCGGGCAGTTGCGTCGCCGCGACGCGGCGCGCCACCAGCACTGACTCTGCGGTGTTGCAGGTGCCGAGCCGCTGCGTCTTGGCGTTCTCGAGAATCTTCAGTGCCTTCGCGGGATCGGCGAACTCGTCGACATAGACGTGACAGTTGCCGTCGAGATGCTTGATTACCGGCACCCGCGCTTCCTTGCTGATGCGTTCGATCAGGCTCTTGCCGCCGCGCGGCACGATCACGTCGACATACTCCGGCATGGCGACCAGGTGGCCGACCACCTCGCGGTCCGTTGTCTCGATGACCTGCACGGCCGTCGCGGGCAGGCAGGCAGCGGCGAGCCCGGTGCGCACGCAGGATGCAATTGCCTGATTGCAGCGGATGGCCTCCTTGCCGCCGCGCAGGATCGCCGCGTTGCCGGACTTCAGGCAGAGCGCCGCAGCGTCGGCGGTGACGTTGGGGCGTGCCTCGTAGATGATGCCGACCACTCCCAGCGGCACGCGCATCCTGCCGACCTGGATGCCGGTCGGCCGGCGCTTGAGGTCGGTGATCTCGCCGACCGGATCGGCAAGCTGGGCAACCTGCTCCAGCCCCTGCGCCATCGTTTCGACGCCCTTGGCGGTCAACGTCAGGCGGTCGATCATCGCCGCATCCAGGCCGTTGGCCCTGGCCTCCGCCACATCGGCCGCGTTGGCCTCGAGCAGTGCGTCCTTGCGCTCGCGGACGGCTCCTGCCATCGCCAGCAGGGCGGCGTTCTTGGCGGCGGTCGACGCCTTGGCCATCCCGCGCGACGCGGCGCGGGCGGCCCGGCCGACGCCGGTCATGTAGTCTCTCACGTTCAGCTTGTCCATCATGCGGTCCTTGTCAAGCGCAGGGCGAGTTGCAGCAGTTCGTCCCAAACATCGCCTCTTGCAACGCCCTTGATCATGCGGTCAATCCGTGCCGCGTGCAAGAGGGCAGCACGGGCCGCGCGCTGGCGGGCTTCGCTGGCCAGCGCCCAGAGCACCAGCGGCAGGGCGGCACCCTCGGCCCTGAGGCCGTCGAGCGTGCGGGCGCAGCGGGCGGTGTCGCGATTGCGCAGGGCGTCGCGTAACGCGTCGATGTCGTAGCGCGCGACGTTGAGCACGGCCGCCTCGACATCGGCGAGGGAAATCTCGCCCTCGGGATACAGCAGCGCCAGTTTCTGGATCTCCTGGTGCGCGGCCAGCAGATTGCCCTCCACATGGGCCGCGATGAATTCCAAGGCTTGACGCGGCGCGCTTTGATGCTGCCGTTGCAGGCGGGCGGCGATCCAGCCCGGCAATTGCGTCACGCCCGGCGCCGTGCATTCGATGGCGATCCCGGCATCGGCCAGCTTGACGAACCATGAGGCCTTTCGTGCCTGCCAGTCGAGTTCGGGCAGCGAGACCACGGTTACGGTGCCCGCCGGTAGTTGTGCGCAGTAGCGGCCGAGCGCCTCGCCTCCGTCACGACCCGGTTTGCCCGAAGGAATGCGCAGGTCGATGATCTTGTCGCCGCCAAAGAGCGAGAGGTTGCCGGCGGCGAGGAAAAGCTCGTCCCACTTGAAAGTCGGCGTCACCATCAGCACTTCGCGTTCGGCAAAGCCTTTCTTCCGGGCGGCGGCGCGGATGAGGTCGGCTGCCTCGATGGCCAGCAAGCCATCGCCATGCACGACATACAGCGGCGCCAGCTGGCGTTCGAGATGCGCGGCGAGCTGCTCGGGACGCAGCTGCATGGCCTAGCTGTCCGCGGGTTTGAGCTTGGCCGCTGCCAGCCGCCGCATCAGCTGCTGCACCATGTCATTCTGGATGTCGCGCCACAGCAGGGTTTCCTCGGCCTGCTTGGACAGCACGGCGGCGTCATCGAAGGTCATTTCGCGGGTGATGCGAATCGTGCTCTGTGGCACGAATTCCTGCCCCCGGGCATTGGCGACCGTGAACACGAAAGTGCGCTCGAGCTGGTATTCGCGCACACGCCCGGCCGAGTTGAGCGACATGATCTTCTTCTGGGACTGGTCGGCCAGGACAATCAGCGTGGCCTGCGCCTCGGCTGCGGTGGCGACGACGCGCGTCTGCGTTGACGCCTCGATGTTGCGCTTGATGGCCGCGCGCAGTTCGCTCGATTCCGGTTGGGCGATATGCAGCGTGTCGAATGGCAGGGAAAAGCTGCCGCGCAGCTGGAAGCCACAGCCGGCAAGGAGAAGTGCCAAGAGAAGTGTCAGGGCGCGCATGGGGCTAGGCCACGATATTGACGAGGCGACCGGGCACGACGACGATCTTCTTCGCCGGCCTGCCCTCCATGAACTTTTGCGCCGCTTCCGACATCAACACCGCAGCCTCGATGACCGCCTTGTCGGCGCCGGCCGGCACGCACACGCTGCCGCGCGTCTTGCCATTCACCTGCAGGACCAGTTCGATCTCGTCCTGCACCAGCGCCTCGTCGAGTGGCTCCGGCCAGGGTGCCGCGAGGATGTCTTCGCCATAGCCGAGTTCCCGCCACAGCCCGTGGCAAATGTGCGGCGTGATCGGCGACAGCAGGCGCAGAAGGATCGAGAATCCTTCCCGGGCGTGCGGGTCGGCCGGTGTCTTTTCCAGCGCGTTGAGCATCTTCATCGCCGCCGACGCCACGGTGTTGAACTGCATCTTGCCGAGGTCGTAGTTGGCCTGCTTGAGCAGCAGATGGATCTCGCGACGCAGCGACGATGCTTCCTTGCCCGGCGTCCGGCTCGCCAGCGCATGGCCAAAGGCCCACAGCCGCTTGAGGAAGCGGTAGGCACCCTCGACGCCGGAATCGGACCATTCGAGGGTTTGCTCGGGCGGTGAGGCGAACATCATGAAGAAGCGCGCGGTGTCGGCGCCATATTGTTCGATCAGCGCCTGCGGGTCGACGCCGTTGCGCTTGGACTTCGACATGGTGCCGATGCCGGCGTAGTCGATGGCCGAACCGTCCGACTTCAGCGTTGCGCCGGTGACATGACCACCCTCGTTGCGCACCAGTTCAATTTCCTCGGGCGCAAAGTACTCGATGCCGCCCTTGTCGGTGCGCCGGCTGAAGATGTGGTTGAGCACCATGCCCTGCGTCAGCAGGTTGGCGAAGGGCTCGTCCTGCTTCAGCAGGCCGAGGTCGCGCATCACCTTGGTCCAGAAGCGCGAGTAGAGCAGGTGCAGGATGGCGTGCTCGATGCCGCCGATGTACTGGTCCACAGGCATCCAGTAGGCCGCGCGTTCGTCGAGCATGGCCTTGGCGTCGTTCGAGCAGTAGCGCGCGTAGTACCAGGACGAGTCCACGAAAGTGTCCATGGTGTCCGTCTCGCGCCGGGCCGGCTTGCCGCACTTCGGGCAGGCGCAATCGAGAAAGTCCGGTCGCTTGAGCAGCGGGTTGCCGGAACCGTCCGGCACGCAGTCCTCGGGCAACACCACGGGCAACTGGTCATCGGGGACAGGCACCGTACCGCAAGTGTCGCAATGGATCAGCGGGATCGGGCAGCCCCAGTAGCGCTGACGGGAGATGCCCCAGTCGCGCAGACGCCACTGCACTTGCGTGTCGCCGAGGTTCATCGCCTTCAGGTCGGCGGCGATGGCATCGATGGCCTGCTGGTAATCGAGGCCGTCGTACCTGCCGGAATTGACGCAGACACCGTTCTGCTTGTCGGCGTACCACTCCTGCCAGGCGTCGAGCGAATAAGCCTTGCCCGGCACGTCGATGACCTGCCTGATGGCGAGACCATACTTCTTGGCGAACTCAAAATCGCGCTCGTCGTGCGCCGGCACGGCCATCACCGCGCCCTCGCCGTAACCCATCAGCACGTAGTTGCCGACCCAGACTTCGACCCTGTCGCCGGTGAGCGGATGCTCGACGAAGATCCCCGTCGGCAAGCCTTTCTTCTCCATGGTCGCGAGGTCGGCTTCCATGACCGAGCCCTGCTTGCATTCCTCGATGAAGGCGGCAAGTTTGGCGTTGTCGCGTGCCGCGCGCGTCGCCAGCGGATGCTCGGCGGCGACGGCGCAGAAGGTGACGCCCATGATGGTGTCGGCGCG
>CAYXZX010000070.1:0-13306 GCA_964469455.1 uncultured Rhodocyclaceae bacterium
CTCAAGGCCTCGGCGATGTCGACCTCGAGCAATTCCGCGTGAGCGTAAGGGCTGCGCATAATCATGCCGACCAGGGCATTGGGCGCCGGCAGATCCGCCGTGTAACGCGCCGTGCCGGTGACTTTCTCGACGCCGTCGACAAAAGGCAGGCGCGATCCCACGCCTCGGTGCTCCTCGGCAACGCGCACCCGTTGCACTTCGCGATCAGGTGCGTTCATGCGGCCTCCGGCATGCCAGCAGCCGCTTCGACCGATTCGATGATCTTCACGTAGCCGGTGCAGCGGCACAGGTTGCCGCCCAGCGCGGCACGAATCTCGGCCTGGTCCGGCCGGGGATTGGCGCGCAGCAGTCCTTCCGCCGCCATGATCATCCCCGGCGTGCAGAATCCGCACTGGGTGCCGAGATGCTCGTGGAACGCTCGTTGCAGCCGCGACAATCCACCATTTGCCGCACCGCCTTCGATGGTGTCGACTCGGCAACCGGCGACGCCATGGGCCAGCGTGCAGCAGGCCAGGCGCGGCTTGTCATCCACCAGCACCGTGCAGGCACCGCATTCACCGCCGTCGCAGCCCTGCTTGGTGCCGGTAAGACCAAGCTGCTCGCGCAAGTAATCGATCAGGAGCATGTTTTCGGCGACAGCGTCTTCACGCTGTCGCCCATTGACCGTGAGACATAGCAGCGATTTCATCAATACCTCCGAGGCAGGCGATGCTGTGGTAGTGGACGTCCAATTGTTGGACCTCCAACTAGTATATACACCTTTTCAGCATGTGGGCAACTGCCCGGCAGCAGGCCACCGGGCGAATTCACGACCCCAGCCACTTCAGACCGATTTCGAGGACAATACTGCCCCGGCGCGAGCACGCGGGTGCGGCCGGCGCCCGGTGCCTTCGGCGCACCTCCCGATAATCCCTTCATTCGTCTGGAAGCAAATGGCTCAATACGTCATGTCGATGCTGCGCGTGAACAAGATCGTTCCGCCCAAGCGTCAGATCATCAAGGATATCTCCCTCTCGTTCTTCCCCGGTGCCAAGATCGGCCTGCTAGGCCTCAACGGCTCGGGCAAGTCGACCGTGCTGAAGATCATGGCCGGTGCCGACAAGGACTACGACGGCGAAGTGCAGTGGTTGCCCGGAATTTCAATCGGCTACCTGCCGCAGGAGCCGCAACTCCATCCCGACAAGACCGTGCGCGAGGAAGTCGAGGCCGGCCTCGGCGACATCGTCAACGCCCAGAAGAAGCTCGACGAAATCTACGCCGCCTACGCCGAGCCGGATGCCGATTTCGACAAGCTGGCCGAGGAACAGGCCAAGTACGAGGCGATCATCGCCACCTCGGGCGCCGACGTCGAGAACCAGATGGAAATCGCCGCCGACGCACTGCGCCTGCCGCCGTGGGAGGCGAGGATCGACAACCTCTCCGGTGGCGAAAAGCGCCGCGTCGCGCTTTGCCAGTTGCTGCTTTCCAAGCCGGACATGTTGCTGCTGGACGAGCCGACCAACCACCTCGACGCCGAGTCGGTCGAATGGCTGGAGCAGTTTCTGGTGCGCTTCCCGGGCACGGTGGTCGCCGTCACCCACGACCGCTACTTCCTCGACAACGCCGCCGAGTGGATCCTAGAACTGGACCGCGGCCAGGGCATACCGTGGAAGGGCAATTACTCCTCGTGGCTGGAGCAGAAGGAGGCGCGCCTGGAGCAGGAGCAGAAGCAGGTCGACGCCCACATGAAGGCCATGAAGGTCGAACTCGAATGGGTACGTTCCAACCCTAAGGCGCGGCAGGCCAAGAGCAAGGCGCGCCTGGCCCGCTACGAGGAGATGTCCAGCTTCGAGTACCAGAAGCGCAACGAGACGCAGGAAATCTTCATCCCGCCCGGCGAGCGGCTCGGCAACGAGGTGGTCGAATTCAAGGGCGTGACCAAGAGCTACGGCGACCGGCTGCTGATCGACAACCTGTCATTCAAGGTGCCGCCGGGCGCCATCGTCGGCATCATCGGCCCCAACGGCGCTGGCAAGTCGACGCTGTTCCGCATGATCCAGGGCCGCGAACAGCCGGATGCCGGCGAAATTGTCGTCGGCCCGACGGTGAACATGTCGTCGGTCGACCAGTCGCGCGAGGGTCTGGCCAACGACAAGACCGTCTGGGAGGCCGTCTCGGGTGGTCAGGACATCCTCACCGTCGGCAAGTTCGAAATGCCGAGCCGCGCCTACATCGGTCGCTTCAACTTCAAGGGATCCGACCAGCAGAAAGTCGTCGGCAACCTTTCCGGCGGCGAGCGTGGCCGCCTGCACCTCGCCACCACCCTAGTCCAGGGCGGCAATGTGCTGCTGCTCGACGAGCCTTCCAACGACCTCGACGTGGAAACGCTGCGGGCGCTGGAGGATGCACTGCTGGAATTCGCCGGCTGCGTGCTGGTGATCTCGCACGACCGCTGGTTTCTCGACCGCATCGCCACGCACATCCTGGCCTGCGAAGGCGATTCGCAATGGTTCTTCTTCGCCGGCAACTACCACGAGTACGAGGAAGACAAGAAGAAGCGGCTCGGCGAGGAAGGCGCCAAGCCGCACCGCATTCGCTACCGACCCATCAGCCGCTAGCCGAACGGTTTCCGAATCAGTGCCCCGACTTCAGGCTGCTCGCGAAGGCGGCCTGGAGTTGGCTCGGGAAGTCGAACCGGGCGAAGGTGTTCCATATCTGCGCATCGTTGGCACCTTCGCGCCCATTCACGAAACGGATGCCGAGCGGCTTCCCATTGGCAGCCAGCGTGGCGAAGGCATACTGCCAGCGCTGCGCTTCGGCAAGGCGTGCGCGCAACTCATCCTCATTGAGTATGGCGATACCCGCCTCCTTCAGGGACTCCAGAAACCGCTCGTAGGACTCGTCGCTGAGTCTGCCCATCGCTTCGCTCCAGGACCGGCGAACACCCGCCGCGTACCGGCAATAACGAGGCTGCGCGCGACCGCGTTGACAAGTCAGCCGTGGCGACCCGCCGCTCACAAGGACCCGACCTTTCGGATAGACTGCCGCCTCGAAAACGGAGCCAGATCATGAATGCCAACACACGACTGCGCCTGGGCATCCCCAAGGGCAGCCTGCAGGAAACCACCCAGAGCCTCTTCCAACGCGCCGGCTACAACCTGCGCATTTCCGGCCGATCCTATTACCCGGACATCGACGACCCGGAGATCCAATGCATCCTGATCCGTCCTCAGGAGATGGCACGCTATGTTGGCCAGGGCATCATCGACTGCGCGATTACCGGCCTCGACTGGATCCTCGAAACCGGCGCCGATGTCGCCGAACTCGCCGACTTGCGCGCACCCTGGCCGAACTACGGCATCGTCCGCTGGGTCATGGCGTCCAAGGAAGGTTCGTCCTTCAACACGGTCAAGGACCTCCAGGGCAAGCGCATCGCCACCGAGGCAGTCGGCATGACGCGCCGCTTCCTCACCGAGCACGGGGTTACCGCCGATATCGAATTCTCCTGGGGTGCGACCGAGGTCAAGCCCCCCATCCTCGCCGACGCCATCGTCGATGTTTCCGAGACCGGCTCGTCGCTGCGCGCCAACAATCTCAAGGTCATGCACGTGGTACTCGAAAGCACGCCCCGCTTCATTGCGAACCGCGAAGCGATGGCGGACGGCTGGAAAAAGGAAAAGATCGACCGGCTGCTGATGATGCTCAAGGGCGCCATTGCCGCCGCCACCCGCGTGTTGCTGTCGATGAACGTGCCGCGCCAGGACGTCGATGCGATTCTCAGGTTGTTGCCAGCATTGGCGACGCCCACGGTATCGACGCTGGCCGATGCCAACTGGGTGGAAATGTCGACCGTGGTGGATGAAAAACTGGTGCGGGAACTGATCCCCAGCCTCTATGCCGCCGGCGCTCGGGGCATCATCGAACTGCCGATCAGCAAGATCGTGGAATGACGGCCTGCGGCCGTCAGGCCGCGATGCGCTGTTTCAGCAGGGTTTCCTGCTCCCAGTCGTCGAGGTCCAGGTGCATGAGGATGGCCGGCGCGGCAACGCGCGGGCACATGCGCATGGTGCCGACCGGACGGAAGCCGATGCGGCGGTAATAGGACACGTGACGCGGATTGACCTCGATGAAGACATCGCTGGCTCCGAAGCGTCGATGGCCGACCATGTAGGCCGCCTGGAACAGCGCCCTGAGGACTTCGGGTGAATCCTCGCCGGGCGCCACCGCCAGGCCGGTAAGTTCGCACAAGGTGCCGCCCATGCCCCGAAACAGATCCACTTCGTCTCGGTACAAACCATCGGCCAGCAGGCCTCCTTCCGAATCCATGCGCAAGGTGAGGGTAGCAACAACAGCGTCCGAGCGACGAACCTGAAATACCGTCCTCGTCCGATCGGTGCTGACGGTAGTCGTGCTGTCGCACTTGTAACCCCGCCACGAGTACATCCGATCCACCAGACCGGCGACCTCCCGCCGCTGACTCTCACTGTCCGCCATGCAGATCACATAGCCGGCCCGGGCCGCGAAGAAATCATCGGTAGGTAGTTGTAAGTCCATGACGCTCCTTGCGAATCCGACGCCGGTGGGCTACGGGGCCCCGGCCGGCATGAAGTTGCAGCGGACGATACTAGCACCTTCGATATAGATTGTTGTGTCGGGACTTGACGACAAAAGTGATCAGTGCAAGGGCCGTCATCAGCGATTCTTTTTTAACTCAGAGGCTTGGAATTGACTGCGCAAGCATCCTCTCACGAGAAGCGGGTGTTTCGAGGCTAATTCGCCCTAATGCGCCGCTTCGATAGTCGCTCAGCAGAAGAATTGCGGCCTTTTCCAGGTCGTATTCCTCTTTTCGACCCTTCCTCAGGCAGCCCCGTTTCCTGGCAATCGCCTCGATCGCCCCGGGCGCATCGATTTCGCCCGGTGGCAACCCGTAACGCGCCCTCAGGCGATCGGGATAGCGCGCCAGCAGCAGGCCGGCCAGGAAAGTTGCCACCTCCTCCTCGATCACGGCATTGACACCGATGGCGTGGCTGGCCGCCAGCATATAGCCGTCCGAGTCGAATTCGATCTTCGGCCACATCAGTCCGGGCGTGTCGAACAGCACTTGCCGTGGCGAAAGGTCGATGCGCTGCTGCTGCTTGGTCACGGCCGGCTCGTCCCCGACAGCCGCGACGCGCTTCTTCGCCAGCGCGTTGAGCAAGGTCGACTTGCCGACGTTGGGGATGCCCATGATCATCATGCGCAGCGGCTTGGTGCCGTCGTTGCGATGCGGCGCCAGCGACTGGCACAGCGACGGCACCTTGCCGGCATCGCCAGGCTTCTTGCAGGAGATCGCCACCGCCTTCACGCCGGGCTGCCTGTTGTAGTACGCCAGCCAGGCCTTGGTCGCCTCGGGATCGGCGAGGTCGGCCTTGTTGAGCAGGCGCAGGCAGGGCCTCTGCCTCGCCAGCCGCAGCTCGCGGATCATCGGGTTGCTGCTCGCCTCCGGGCAGCGCGCGTCGAGCACCTCGATCACAACATCGACCTGCGCCATCGTCTCGGCCGCTTTCTTGCGCGCCGAGGTCATGTGACCGGGGAACCATTGAATTGCCATGGCCGTATTATCGCCGACCGTTCAGCCAGGCCAGTACACCGTGCCCTGCGGCTCGGCCGCTGGCGAGGCAGGCCGTGAGCAGATAGCCACCGGTCGGCGCCTCCCAGTCGAGCATCTCGCCAGCACAGAAGGCGCCAGGCCGGTCGCGCAGCATCAGGTTCTCGTCGAGTGCCTCGAAGCGCACACCACCCGCGCTGCTGATGGCCTCGTCGAGCGGGCGCGGCGACAGCAATCGCAGCTCGAGGGATTTGATATCCGGCGCCAGCGTCTCAAGAGTCAGCCGTGGCGGCACGCCACCCTCGGACCTAGCGGCGCACTCATTAAGCAGTCCCAGCTTGACGCCCTTCAGGCCCAACCGGCTCTGCAGGTGGCTCGACAGCGAGCGCGAGCCCCGCGGATGCCGAGCCTCCGCGGCAATCCGCTCCACCGATTGATCGGGCAGCAGGTCCATCTCGAGATCGGCATGGCCCTCACGTTCGATGGCATCGCGCAGCGCGGCCGAAAGTGCGTAGATCAGCCCGCCCTCGACGCCATGTTCGGTGACGACAAACTCGCCTCGCCTGGTCACGCCGCCAAAGCTCGCCGCCACCGATTTCACCGGCTGGCCGGCGAACTTGTCGCGGAAGAACGGACTCCAGCCGACATCGAAGCCGCAGTTGGCAGGCCTGAGCCGCGCAACAGCGACGCCCGAAGCCTCCAGCACGGGCACCCAGGCACCGTCCGATCCCAGTTTCGCCCAACTGCCGCCACCGAGCGCCAGCACCACCGCATCGGCATCGACCTGAACCTCTCCAGCCGGCGTAGCGAAACGCAGTGCACCGTCATCGCGCCAGCCCAGCCAGCGATGGCGGACATGGAACTTCACGCCCTGCGCACGCAACCGGTGCAGCCACGCGCGCAGCAGCGGGGCGGCCTTCATGTCGGTTGGAAAGATGCGCCCCGAGGAGCCGACGTAGGTCTCGACGCCGAGTGCGCGCGCCCAGGCGCGCAGGTCATCGACACCGAATGCCGCCAGCCACGGCTCGACGTTCCGGCTGCGATCACCATAACGATTCAGGAACTGCTCGGCCGGCTCGGCGTGGCTCAGGTTCAGCCCGCCCTTTCCGGCCATCAAGAACTTGCGGCCGACCGACGGCATGGCGTCGTAGAGGTCGACGCGCATGCCTTCCGCGCTCAGGACATCCGCCGCCATCAGCCCCGCCGGGCCGCCGCCGATAATGGCGATCCAATTATTCTTCAAGCTCGGCCAGACCGTCCCCGGCGATCTCGCGCACGTCGGTGCTATCGTCGTTCAAACGCGGTTCAAGAAAGGCGCGCGCCAGCGGCGAACGCGACAGCCCGAGGTAATGGCAGGCATCGGCGCGTACCCTGGCGTCTGGATGTTCCGAAAGCTTGCCGAGTTTCGGCACCAGCAGGCGTAGCGGCTCCTTGCCGGCATGGCGTTCGAACACCACCGAGGCACCGAGGCTGACGTTCATGCTCGCATCGGGATTGCCGACGACGGGCAGCAGATCGGCAAGCAGTTCCGGACGGGCGTCCACGATCTCGACGACCTTCTTCAACCCACCTTCCATGAGCAGGATGTGGAAGTAGTCCGCCATGCCGCCCGGCCCGGAGGCGGCGCGCACACGCAGCTTGAGTTCGTCGAGGATCTTCATGGGCGCGCATTATGCGCCCGCTGTCCTTCCGCTGCCCGCTCTGCGATAATGCGTCCCCGCGCTCATACCGCCCGTCCTTCGACGCCCGTTTCGGCGTCCCGCCATGACTGACTTTCCCGATTCCTTCGCGGCCCTGCAACTGCCGCCCGCACTGCTTTCCGCGCTCGCCGACGTCGGCTACGAGACGCCCTCGCCGATCCAGGCGGCCTGCATCCCCATCCTGCTGGCCGGCCGCGACCTGCTCGGCGAAGCCCAGACCGGCACTGGCAAGACCGCCGCCTTCGCGCTGCCCATCCTTGCCCGCCTGGACCTCGCCCTCAAGAAGCCGCAGGCGCTGGTGCTGGCGCCGACGCGCGAGCTGGCCATTCAGGTCGCTGAAGCCCTCCAGAAATACGCCAAGCACATGCCGGGTTTCCATGTGCTGCCGCTCTATGGCGGCCAGAGCATGGTCATCCAGTTGCGCGCGCTGTCGCGGGGCGCCCATGTCATCGTCGGCACGCCCGGCCGCATCATGGACCACCTGGAGCGCAAGAGCCTCAGCCTCGACGCGCTGCAGACGCTGGTGCTCGACGAGGCGGACGAGATGCTGCGCATGGGCTTCATCGAGGACGTCGAGTGGATCCTCGGCAATACGCCGGCGACGCGCCAGACGGCGCTGTTCTCGGCGACCATGCCCGAGCCGATCCGCCGCATCACCAAGCGCTACCAGCGCGAGCCCGAGCAGATCAAGATCAGGTCGGCGACGGCCACCGTGTCGACGATCCGCCAGCGTTACTGGGTCGCGCGCGGCGCCGACAAGCTCGACGCCCTCACCCGCATGCTCGAGGTCGAAGCGGACTTCGACGCCGCCATTATTTTCGTGCGCACCAAGCTCGCCACCGTCGACCTCGCCGAGAAGCTGGAGGCGCGCGGCCTGGAAGCCGCCGCGCTCAACGGCGACATGACGCAGGGGCTGCGCGAGCAGGTCATCGAGCGGCTCAAGAGCGGCAGCCTCGACATCGTCGTCGCCACCGACGTCGCCGCCCGCGGCATCGACGTGCCGCGCGTCAGCCACGTCATCAACTACGACATTCCCTACGACACCGAGGCCTACATCCACCGCATCGGCAGAACCGGCCGTGCCGGCCGCACCGGCACCGCGATCCTGTTCGTCGCGCCGCGCGAGCAGCGCATGCTGAAGGTGATCGAGCAGGCCACCAGGCAGAAGATCGAGCCGATCTCGCTGCCGACCGCCGGCGAGGTTGCCGAGCGCCGCGTCGCCCAGTTCCAGCAGCAGATTCTGGAGACCCTCGGCAACGAGAACCTCGACCACTTCTACGACGTCATCCGGCGCATGGAAAGCGAGCAGAACCTGGCGACGCGCCAGATCGCCGCGGCGCTGGCTTTCCTGGCCACGCGCGACCGGCCGCTCAAGCCCGACCTGCCGGACGTTCCGGTGCCGCCGCCGGCAACGGAGCGACCCCCGCGCGAGGCGCACAGCGACAAGCCCGTGCGCGAACGCCGCGCCGCGACGGCTGACTTTGAGACGACGAAGCCGACGCTGGCCGAAGGCGATCTCAGGCGCTACCGTATCGAAGTCGGCCGCAATCTCGGCGCCACGCCGAAGGAAATCGTCGGCGCCATCGCCAACGAAGGCGGCATCGCCGGCAAGTTCATCGGCCAGATCCACCTGTTCGCCGACTTCGCCACCGTCGAACTGCCCGCCGACCTTCCGGCCGACATCCTGGCTAAGCTGAGAAAGACGCGCGTCAAGCAGACGCCGCTCAATATCCGGCCGTTCGAGGCGGATGCGCCGCCGCCGCGCAAGGCGCCCGCGAAACCGAAGTTCGACAAGCCGAAGTTCGACAAGCAGGCTGCGCCGCGCAAACCCAGGAAACCGTGACCAGACGGGTAGAACTGCTCGCCCCGGCGAAAACAGCCGGAATCGGCCGCGAGGCCATCCTGCACGGCGCCGACGCGGTGTACATCGGCGGCCCGGCCTTCGGCGCACGCGACAAGGCAGGCAATTCCATGCAGGACATCGCGGCGCTGATCGAGTTCGCCCACAAGTTCCACGCCCGCGTCTACGTCGCGCTCAACACCATCCTGCGCGACGACGAACTGGAACCGGCGAGGAGGCTCGCCCGTGAATGCTGGGATGCCGGCGTCGACGCGCTGATCGTGCAGGACATGGGCCTGCTGGAACTTGACCTGCCACCCATCGACCTGCATGCCTCGACGCAATGCGACATCCGCACGCCGGCGAAAGCGAGCTTCCTGGCCGATGCCGGCTTTTCGCAGCTCGTGCTGGCGCGCGAACTGACGTTCGAGGAAATCGGCGCGGTACGCGCCGCCGTGCCGGCCGACGTGGTCATCGAGCACTTCGTGCATGGCGCGCTGTGCGTCGCCTATTCCGGCCAGTGCTACATCAGCGAGGCGCACGCCGGCCGCAGCGCCAATCGCGGCGATTGCTCGCAAGCCTGCCGCCTGCCCTACACCTTGCAGGACACGCGCGGCCAGGTGGTCGCCTTCCAGAAGCACGTGCTGTCATTGAAGGACAACAACCAGAGCGCCAACCTGCGCGCGCTGATCGACGCCGGCGTCGGCAGCTTCAAGATCGAGGGCCGCTACAAGGAAGCGCCCTACGTCAAGAACATCACCGGCCATTATCGCCGGCTGCTCGACGAGCTGGATGCGCCCGGCACGTCCGGCGGCAAGACGAAACTCTTCTTCGCGCCCGACCCCGACAAGACCTTCCATCGCGGCTCGACCGACTATTTCGCCCAGGGCCGCAAGGCCGACATTGGCGCCTTCGACACGCCGGCTTTCATCGGCGTGCCGCTCGGCATCGTGACCAAGGTCGGTACCGACCACATCGACATCCAGACGGACCAACCCATGGCCAACGGCGACGGCCTGGCCTGGATGCACAAGCGTGAGGCGATGGGCATGCAGGCGAACACCGTCCAGCGCATCGGCGAGGGAGTTTGGCGCGTGCGGCCCAACGAGCGCATCGCCGACCTTCCCGGCCTGAAGCGTGGTCTCGCCATCCACCGCAACCGCGACCACGCCTGGGAAGCTGCGCTGACGAAGAAGTCGGCCGAGCGGAAGATTCCTGTCGCGGCACGGCTTGCCGAAACGGACGACGGCTTTGCGCTGACGCTCACGGACAGCGACGGCATCGCCGCCACCGCCGGCATCGCCTGTGAAAGTCAGCCGTCGCGGCACGCCGACACGGCCGAGGCTTCGGTGCGCGAACAACTGTCGCGGCTGGGCAGCTCCGATTTCGAACTGGCGACGCTGACGGTCGACTGGCGCGAACCGCGCTTCGTGCCCAACTCGCTGCTCAACCAGCTGCGCCGCGATGCGGTCGCCGCGCTGGTCCAAGCCCGCCGCGCCAGCTATCGAAGGCCGCTGCGCCGCCCCGCCATCGAACCGCCGGCACCCTACCCCGAACGATCGCTCACTTTCCTGGCCAACGTCTACAACGCGGCCGCCCGCCGGTTCTACGAAAAGCATGGCGTCCAGCTGATCGCCGCCGCCTACGAGGCCCATGAAGAAACCGGCGAGGTGCCGTTGATGATCACCCGCCATTGCCTGCGCTACTCCTTCAGCCTGTGTCCAAAACAGGCCAAGGGTGTCACCGGCGTCCAGGGTCAGGTGCGCGCGGAGCCGATGGTGCTGGTCAATGGCAACGAACGGCTGCGCCTGGAATTCGACTGCCGCGCCTGCGAAATGCATGTCATCGGTAGAATCAAGAAACATATCCTCACAGCGGGTTGAACGTGGCGGGACCGGGCAAGGACTTCTGGCAGGAACGCTTCGCCACCGGCGAAATTCCCTGGGATCGCGGCCAGGTGAGCGGCCAGGTGGCGCGCTGGATTGCCGACGGCACGTTGGCGCGTGGCAACTGCGTCATCGTGCCGGGCTGCGGCCAGGGTTGGGAAGTTGCGGCGCTCGCTGCGGCGGGCATGGACGTCATCGGCATCGATTACGCCTCCACCGCGCTGGACCGATGCCGCGCGCTACTCGATCCCAGTGGCTTGGCGGCACGGCTGCTCGAGGCGGACGTGCTGCAATGGCGGCCCGATGCCCCGGCGGATGCGGTGCTCGAGCAGGCTTGTCTGTGCGCGCTCTATCCCGATCATTGGCGGGATTACGCCAGAAAACTGCGCGACTGGCTGCGCCCCGGCGGCAGGCTGCTGGCGTTGTTCATGCAGGCGCGCAAGGACAGCGCCGCCGAAGGCTTCATCGAAGGGCCACCCTACCACTGCGACATCAACGCAGCGCGCGCCCTGTTCCCGGAGCCGGAGTGGCGCTGGCCGAAACCGCCCTATGTCTCGGTCCAACCCGCCGTCGGCCAGGCTGAGCTCGCGGTCGTGCTGGAACGTGTGTAACAGCGTGGCGCCATGGCTGACCTTCATGGAGCGAGACTGATGGACTCCTTTGACTTGAGTCAATATCCAATGAAGTGTATCGGCATATAAGGAAACAGTGTTATAACGATCGGGGGATCAAGACATGTTGAAAATCGTGGGTAGTTTTATCGCGGGCATCGTGTTCACCGGCGTCCTCGCCTGGAATGCCATGGGCGGCCTCATGTTCAACGAGACCATCAGCCCGTTCGGGGTCGAGGAAACCGTCGCCCGCATCCAGCACAACATCCAGGCCGCCGGCAACGGCTGGGCGCTTTCGGGCCTGCGCAATCCGGCCAAGGCCGTGCAGGCCGACGGCGGCAACACCCTGCCGGTGATGATGGTCGAAGCCTGCAGCACCAAGTATTCCAAGCCCATCCTCAACGAGGATTCGGTGCGCTTCCTGTCCATCCTCATGCCTTGCAAGATCTCGGTCTACAAGAAGAACGACGGGCGCGTCTATATCGGCAGCATGAATGCCGGCCTGATGGGCAAGATGTTCGGCCCGCTGGTGGGTGACATCATGGGCAAGGTGGCCCAGGACCAGAAGAAGTTCCTCGTCATGGACCCGGGCAAGCCGGCGCCGCAGATCATCCTGCCCAAGGCGGGCGGCGAAGGCGGCGGTGGCGGCGGCGGTGGCGGCAGCGGTTGCTGAACCACGACCTTTCCCGAACACCACACGGAGCACATCATGAAGCACAAGACCATGTTGATGGGGACGCTGGCCGTCGCCGCCTGGGCCGCGCTTTGGACCGTCCAGGCCAGTGATGCACCGGCGACGACCCCGGGGAACGCCAGCGCTCAGGCTCCCGCCAGGAAGCCCCAGCCCAGTTCTGTGGAACAACGCGCTGCGCGCACCACCGCCGATCACAGCAAGTTTGCCGCTTTGCAGAAGGACTTCAAGACCGGTCCGGAAGTCACCAAGGCCTGTCTGTCCTGCCATACGGAAGCGGCCAAGCAGATCCACAAGACCAAGCACTGGACCTGGGAATGGGTCAATCCGGACAACGGCCAGAAGCTGGGCAAGAAGAACGTCATCAACAACTTCTGCACGTCTACCCAGTCCAACGAAGCCTTCTGCTCCTCCTGCCACATCGGCTACGGCTGGAAGGACAAGAATTTCGACTTCGCGTCCGAGGAAAACGTCGATTGCCTGGTCTGCCATGACACCACCGGCGACTACAAGAAGCTGCCCGGACTGGCCGGCCACCCGGCCTACCAGCAAATGGAGTTTCCGGCCAAGTCGGGCAAGGTGGTGCCCGCGGTTGATTTGCAGGACGTCGCCCAGAAAGTCGGCGCCACCAACCGCAGCACCTGCGGCGCCTGCCACTTCCTCGGCGGCGGCGGCGATGCCGTCAAGCACGGCGATCTCGATACCTCGCTGAAGAACCCGAAGCGCTACCTGGACGTGCACATGGACGCCGGCGGGCTCAACTTCAGTTGCGGCACCTGCCATGCCACCAAGGGCCACAACATTCCCGGCAGCCGCTACACGCCGGTCGGCAAGGATGTCACCACCAAGCACATCCGCGGCAAGGTCGAGGATGCCAATCCGACCACCTGCCAGTCCTGTCACGACCAGAAGCCGCACAAGGACGATTCGATCCTGACGGCCAAGCTCAACGAGCACACCGACAAGATCGCCTGCCAGACCTGCCACATCCCGCAGTTCGCGCGCGGCGGCA
>CAYXZX010000071.1:0-13292 GCA_964469455.1 uncultured Rhodocyclaceae bacterium
GTGCTGCTGAAGAACACGGTTACCCAGATGGTATACAAGCATGCCATTTCCACCGTCGTTCCGGCGCGGCCGGTGAACATCGCCCAGGAAAACAGCGGCGAGTGATTTCCGCGCATCCGGTGGAGCGGGACCGTGTTTGACCGGCCCGCCACCGGCGAAAACGCCGTCCTTGTCCAGCTTGATTTCGGCGAAGGCGACTTCGCCGAACGCTTGGAAGAGTTCCAGCTATTGGTGAACAGCGCCGGGGCGAGACCGGTGGCGACGGTGTCCGGTCGCCGGCAGGCGCCCGACCCCGCCACCTTCGCCGGCAAGGGCAAGGTCACCGAGATTGCCGAGGTGGCACGTTTGCACGACGCCGACCTGGTGGTCTTCAATCACGAGCTGGCCCCCGGGCAGCAACGCAATCTCGAACGCGCGCTCGAAAGGCGGGTGGTCGATCGCAGCAGCCTGATCCTGGACATCTTTGCCCTGCGCGCCCGCAGCCACGAAGGCAAGCTGCAGGTCGAGCTTGCCCAGTTGCAGCACCTGGCCACGAGGCTGGTGCGAGGCTGGACCCACCTGGAGCGGCAAAAAGGCGGTATCGGCCTGCGCGGTCCAGGCGAGAAGCAGCTTGAAACCGACCGCCGGCTGCTGGGCAAGCGCGTTGCCGTGCTGAAGGATCGCCTTAAGCAGCTGGAAAGGCAGCGCGTGGTCCGCAGGCGTGCCAGGGTACGCGGCGACGTGCTGGCGGTGTCGCTGGTCGGCTATACCAACGCCGGCAAGAGCACGCTGTTCAACGCCTTGACCAAGGCGGGGGCCTACGCCGCCGACCAGCTGTTCGCCACGCTCGATACGACTTCGCGGCGGGTATTCATCGAGGGCGCCGGACAGATCGTGGTATCCGACACGGTTGGTTTCATCCGCGACCTGCCGCATGCGCTGGTGGCGGCGTTCCATGCCACCCTCGAGGAAACCGCGCAGGCGAACCTGCTCTTGCATGTCGTCGATTCCGCCAGCCCCGACCGGGACCAGCAGATCGAGGCCGTCGAAAGCGTGTTGGCGGAGATTGGCGCCGATCAGGTTCCGCAACTCATGGTCTGGAACAAGATCGACCTCACCGGCGCGGAGCCGGGCGTCGAGAAGAACGACTGTGGTAATATCGCGCGCGTCCGCGTGAGTGCGCGCACGGGCGCCGGTCTCGACCTTCTGCGCGACGCCCTGGCCGAGGCAGCCCGTGACCACGCGCAACAGACACGGCTGGCGTCCGCCTGAATTCGCCGAATATCGGACGGAATATCCGAACCTCCCCCAAAGACTCTATTGCGACGATGGTGACGACTCGAACATGATTGCAGGCATCCTCATGTCACTGAATGACCACGGCTGGGGCAACAATCCAGGTGGCGGCAAGAAAGGCGGCAACCAAGGGCCGCCCGACCTCGACGAATTGTGGCGCGACGTCAATCGCCGCCTGGCGGGGCTGTTCGGGCGCAAGAGTCCGGGCAGTGACGGCGAAGGCGGGGGCGACGGTGGCGGCCGGCGCATGCCGAGCCTTTCCCCTCGCCAGTTTGGCGGCGGTATCGGCGCGCTGATCGGCCTCGTGGCCCTGGTATGGCTCGCCAGCGGCTTCTACATCGTCGATGCCAGCCAGCGTGGCGTCGTGCTTCAGTTCGGCAGCTACCGCGAGACCACCGATCCGGGTTTGCGCTGGCGCCTACCCTGGCCCATCCAGAGCCACGAGACCGTCAACCTGACCGGCGTGCGTACCGTCGAGGTCGGCTATCGCGGTTCCGAAAAGAACAAGGTGCCCAAGGAGGCACTGATGCTGACAGATGACGAGAACATCGTCAGCGTCCAGTTCGCCGTGCAGTACCTGCTCAAGGATGTCCAGGCCTACCTGTTCAAGAACCGGCATCCGGACGACGCTGTCATCCAGGCTGCGGAAACGGCGATCCGGGAAATCGTCGGCAAGAGCAAGATGGATTTCGTTCTCTACGAGGGACGCGACGTCATCGCCGCCAGCACACAGAAACTGATCCAGGAAATTCTCGATCGCTACCAGACGGGCATCCAGGTGCGTTCGGTCACAATGCAGAGCACGCAGCCGCCGGAGCAGGTGCAGGCGGCGTTCGACGACGCGGTCAAGGCGGGCCAGGATCGCGAGCGGCAGAAGAACGAGGGGCAGGCCTACGCCAACGATGTCATTCCACGTGCCCAAGGTGCCGCTTCGCGTCTGCAGCAGGAATCGGAGGGCTACCGCGCGCGCATGATCGCCACCGCCGAGGGTGACGCATCGCGCTTCAAGCAGGTACTGGTCGAGTACACCAAGGCGCCGGAGGTGACCCGGCAGCGACTCTATCTCGAGACGCTGCAGCAGGTATATGCCAACACCAGCAAGGTCATGGTCGATGCCAAGGGCGCCGGCAACCTGCTGTACCTGCCGCTCGACAAGTTGATGCAATCGACCACGGTACAGGCCGCGCCGGCTGCCGAGGCAGCGACAGCGCCGGCCCCGGCCGGCACACCAGTCTCCAACGAGGTGCCACCGCAACTGGAAAAGACCCCCGGTGTCGAACGGGGCGGTCGTTATCTGTCACGCGAGCGGGGAGAGCGCTGAGATGACTGCCATGCATTCAGGACGTTTGCCGTTCGCGGGTGGGCTCATCGCGGGGTTGCTGATCCTCGTCGCCACCAGCCTGTTTACCGTCGATCAGCGCCAGTACGCCATCGTCTTCCAACTGGGTGAGGTCAAGGAAGTGATCCGCGAGCCCGGTTTGTCGTGGAAATGGCCGATGATCCAGAACGTGCGTTTTTTCGACAAGCGCATCCTGACGCTGGATTCGGCCGAGCCCGAGCGCTTCCTGACCGCCGAGAAAAAGCCGGTGCTGGTCGACTCCTTCGTCAAGTGGCGCATCGACGACGTCAAGCTCTACTACATCTCCGTCGGCGGAGATGAGACGGTGGCCAAGACGCGCCTGGCGCAAACGGTGAACTCCGGGCTGCGCGAAGAGTTCGGCAAGCGTACCGTACATGACGTGGTGTCCGGCGCGCGCGACAAGATCGTGGCCGACGTGCAGAAGAAGGCCGACGCCGACATGCGCGCGATGGGTGTCGAGATCATCGACGTGCGCCTGAAACGGGTTGATCTGCCCGCGGAAGTCTCCGAGGCGGTCTATCGCCGCATGGAGACCGAGCGCAAGCGCGTCGCCAACGAGCTGCGTTCCCAGGGCGCCGCCGAGGCGGAGAAGATCAAGGCCGATGCCGACAGACAGCGGGAAGTGATCGTCGCCGAGGCTTATCGGGACGCGCAGAAGATCAAGGGCGAAGGCGATGCCAAGGCTGCCGCCGTGTATGGCCAGGCCTTCGGTCAGAACCCCGAGTTCTACGCCTTCTATCGCAGTCTCGAAGCCTATCGTGGCTCGTTCAGGAACAAGCACGACCTGATGGTGGTCGAGCCCAATTCCGATTTCTTCAAGTACCTGAAGAACGCCGGGCGCGGCGGCGAGGCCAAGAAGTAGGGTCCCGGACCAATGACTTCGTCGCTGTTGCTGGCGTTTGCCCTCATGCTGGTCATCGAGGGGCTCCTGCCCTTCATCGCGCCGCGCGTCTGGCGCGATACCTTCCGTCGTGTCACCGAAATGAACGATGGCCAGATCCGCTTCATCGGCCTGACCTCGATCGTGATCGGGCTGGTGGTCATGGCCGTAGTCCGGCAATGAGACGCTGGCTGCTGCCCGAGGGCATCGAGGACCTGCTGCCGGACGAAGCGGGCCTGCTGGAATCCCTGCGCCGTCGCCTGCTCGATGAATTCAGTCGTCATGGCTATCAACTGGTTGCGCCGCCGCTCATGGAGTATGTCGAGTCGCTGTTCACCGGCAGCGGCCATGACCTCGAGCCGCGGACCTTCAAGCTGGTCGACCAGTTGTCCGGCCGCACGATGGGCGTGCGGGCCGACATCACGCCGCAGGTGGCGCGCATCGATGCCCATTTGCTCAACCGCGAGGGCGTGACGCGGCTGTGCTATTGCGGCAGTGTCCTGCACGCGTTGCCCGCCGGTCTGATGGCCTCGCGCGAACCCATCCAGATCGGCGTGGAACTGTATGGCCACGCTGGTTCGGAAGCCGACAGCGAGATGGCAACGCTGCTGGCGCGGGCGCTCGAACTTGCCGAGGTCTCTGGAGCTCGCATCGATTTGGGCCATGTCGGAATCTTCCGCGCGCTGGTGAGTGAGGCCGGGTTGCCCGGCGACGTCGAACAGGAAGTATTTTCCGCCCTGCAGGCGAAGGATGTGCCGACGCTTCGGTCGCTGGTGGCCTCGATGCCGGAACCGGCGCGGAGCGGACTGCTTGCCCTGCCCGAGTTGTATGGTGGTGCAGAGGTTTTCGATGAGGCCGAGCGCCGCTTGCCGGCCAGCAAGGACATTGTCGCCGCCATTGCCAAGCTGCGTCGGCTGGCTGCCGATCTTGCCGATCTCTCCATCGGTTTCGACCTCGCCGACCTGCGCGGCTACCATTATCACAACGGTGTCGTCTTCGCTGCCTATTGCGATGGCGCGCCCGGCGCGGTGGCGCTCGGCGGCCGCTACGACAACGTCGGGGAATGCTTCGGCCGCGCACGGCCGGCGACCGGTTTCTCGATGGACCTGCGTGAACTGGTCAAGCTGTCGCCGCGTCCGGAATCGCCAGGCGCCATTCTCGCGCCGTGGCCCGAAGACCGGGAATTGCATGAGGAAGTCGAACGCCTGCGCCGCCGTGGCGAGACAGTGGTACTGGCGCTGCCGGGCCACGAGGGCCAATGGCGGGAGGCGGGCTGTGACCGGGCCTTGGTCCGGCGCGGCGCCGAATGGATCATCGAAACCTTGAAGGAAGACTGAACATGGCCAAGAACGTCGTAGTCGTCGGCACCCAGTGGGGCGACGAAGGCAAGGGCAAGATCGTCGACTGGCTGACCGACCACGCGCAAGCCGTCGTCCGTTACCAGGGGGGCCACAACGCCGGCCACACGCTGGTCATTGGCGGCAAGAAGACGGTATTGCACCTGGTCCCTTCGGGCATCCTGCGTGCGGGCGTGACCTGCTACATCGGCAACGGCGTCGTATTGTCGCCGGACGCGCTAGTCAAGGAACTCGACGAGTTGAAGGCGGCCGGCGTCGATGCCGACAGCCGGCTGCGCATCTCCGAAGCCTGCCCGCTGATCCTGCCCTACCACCAGGCGCTCGACGTCGCCCGCGAGGCGGCCAAGGGGTCGAAGAAGATCGGCACCACCGGTCGCGGCATCGGTCCGGCCTACGAGGACAAGGTGGCCCGACGCGGCCTGCGCGTGCAGGATCTGCTGCGGCCCAAGCGCTTCGCCGAGAAACTGGGTGAGGTGCTCGACTACCACAACTTCACGCTGAAGAACTACCTGGGTGCGGAGCCGGTCGACTTTCAGAAGGTGCTCGACGGCGCCATGGCGCTGGCGCCGCGCCTGACGAAGATGATCGCCGACGTGCCGCGCTCGCTCTACGAAGCGCACAGGGGCGGTGCCAACATCCTGTTCGAAGGTGCGCAGGGCACGCTGCTGGATATCGACCACGGCACCTATCCCTACGTCACGTCGTCGAACTGCATCGCCGGCGGCGCCTCGACCGGCGCCGGCATCGGCCCCGGCATGCTGCATTACGTGCTCGGTATCACCAAGGCCTACACCACGCGCGTCGGCAGTGGCCCGTTCCCGACCGAGTTGTACGACGCCGTCGACAAACAGGACCCGGTGGGCAAGCACATGGCCACGAAGGGCCACGAGTTCGGCGCCACCACGGGCCGCGCCCGCCGCTGCGGCTGGTTCGATGCCGCCGCGCTCAAGCGATCGATCCAGATCAACGGCGTTTCCGGCCTGTGCGTGATGAAGCTCGATGTGCTGGACGGCATCGAGGAAATGAAGCTATGCACCGGCTACAAGCTCGACGGCCAGTTCACCGACATCCTGCCGGTGGGCGCCGACGATCTCGAGCGCTGCGAACCGGTGTACGAGTCGATGCCGGGATGGACCGAAAGCACCGTGGGCGTGAAATCCTTCGAGGGACTGCCGAAGGCGGCGCAGAATTACATCAAGCGCATGGAAGCTCTGTGCGGCGTGCCGGTCGACATGATCTCGACCGGTCCGGACCGCGAAGAGACGATCGTGCTGCGCCACCCGTTCAAGTGACGTACAGCCGTGGCGTGTCGCCACGGCTGACCAGCCCGAAGGGCGCAGGACGCCACGAAGTGGCGGTCCCGAGCAACGCGAGGGATGGGGCAACGTCCCACACTTTCCCTAACGGTTCCTGAAGGCGGGCTTGCGTTTCTCGACGAAGGCCGCCATCCCCTCTTTCTGGTCTTCCAGCGCGAACGCGGCCTGGAACACCCGCCGCTCGTAGAGCAGTCCTTCGCCGAGCGGCGTCTCGTAGGCGCGGTTGATCGCCTCCTTGATCATCATGATCACCGGCAGCGAATAGCCGGCGATGGTCTCGGCCGCCGCCAGTGTTTCCTCGATCAGCTTGTCGGCGGGAATCACCCGCGCCACCAGGCCGGCCTCCTCGGCCTCACGGGCGTCCATCACACGCGCCGTCAGGCACATGTCCATCGCCTTGGCCTTGCCCACCGCGCGCGGCAGGCGCTGCGTACCCCCCGCGCCGGGCAGCACGCCGAGCTTAATTTCCGGCTGTCCGAACTTCGCGGTATCCGCCGCATAGATCATGTCGCACAGCATGGCCAGTTCGCAGCCGCCGCCCAGCGCGTAGCCGGCCACGGCGGCGATGATCGGCTTGCGGCAGTTGCGGAGGCGCCCCCAGTTGGGGCCGAGGTAGTCGGGCTTGAAGGTGTCCATATATCCGTAGTCCTTCATCGCGGCGATGTCGGCGCCGGCGGCGAAGGCCTTCTCCGAACCGGTGAGGACAATGCAGCCGATGTTCTCGTCGGCCTCGAAGGTGGCCAGCGCCGCTCCAACCTCGTCGATCAGCGGATCGCACAGGGCGTTGAGTTGCTTGGGACGATTGAGGGTGATCAGGCCGACCTTGCCGCGCGACTCGGCGAGAATGAATTCATAAGTCATGGGCGGCTCCGTGTTCAATCGAGGACGTGCGAGACCAGGCCGTCGGCCAGCTTGGGCTCGAACCAGGTGGACTTGGGCGGCATAATCTGACCGGCGTCGGCGACGGCCATGAGATCCTGGAGACTGGTTGGATACATGGCGAAGGCCGCCGCCATTTCGCCGCTGTCGACGCGCTTTTCAAGCTCGCTCAATCCGCGGATGCCGCCGACGAAGTCGATGCGCTTGTCGCGGCGCAGATCCGTGATGCCGAGGATGGGGCCGAGCACGTGGTCGGACAGCAGGCTGACGTCGAGCCGTGCTACTGGATCGCGGACGAACAGTTTCGGATCGATGTTGAGCCGGTACCAGCGGCCGGGCAGATAGAGTCCCACCTCGCCCGGGCACGAGGGCTTGATCTGGCCGCAGGCCGGTGCCACTGCATAGGCCCTGGCGATCTGTGCCAGGAATTCATCGGCGCCGAGGCCGTTGAGATCCTTGACCACCCGGTTGTAATCCATGATCTTCATCTGGTGGTGCGGGAAGATCACCGACAGGAAGTAGTCGCTGGACTGTTCGATGCCGGGCTTGCCCGCCGCGTGCCTGGCGGCGGCGACGCGCGAGGCGGCAGCGGAGCGGTGGTGGCCGTCGGCGATGTAGAGCGCCGGCATGGCTTCGAAGGCGGCGGTGATTTCCGCGATCAGCGCCGGATCGCTCACGACCCAGATCGCATGGCGGATGCCGTCGTCGGCCGTGACCCGGGCCGCCGGGCTGCCAGCGCTGACCTTGGCGAGCAGCGCATCGGCGGCCGTCGAGGCGGGATAGGCGAGCAGCACCGGGCCGGTCTGGGCATTCACGGCGTCGATCTGCCGCACGCGATCGTCTTCCTTGTCCGGCCGGGTGAATTCGTGCTTCTTGATGCGGCCCGCGTCGTAGGCCGCCACCGAGGCCGCCGCGACAAAACCGGTCTGGACATGCGCGCCCATCTCCAGCCGATAGGCGTAGTACGACGGCTGACTATCGCGGTGCAGGATACCTGCCTGCATCATCGTCTGCAGGTTTTCGACTGCCTTGGCGTAGACGACGGGCGCGTAGGGATCGGTGTCGGCGGGCAGGTCGATCTCCGGCTTGGAGATGTGCAGGAACGACCAGGGCTTGCCGGCGGCACGCACTCGCGCCTCTTCAGTCGACAACACGTCGTAGGGCGGGGCGGCGACATCGGCGGCGCGGTCGGCGACCGGCCGCAGGCCGCGGAAGGGTTTGACGAGTGACATGGGTTGATCCTAAACGGGCACGTTGCAGACGCTGTTCTGGCG
Organism: uncultured Rhodocyclaceae bacterium; assembly: GCA_964469455.1. GTDB lineage: Bacteria > Pseudomonadota > Gammaproteobacteria > Burkholderiales > Rhodocyclaceae > Fen-999. The sequence goes on from CAYXZX010000071.1 coordinate 8,343, forward strand.
GGCCGGCAGCAGTTCGGCGAGGGCGGCACGGGCGTCGCGGATCATGTGTTCCGTGGTCGCCCAGTCGACGCACGCGTCGGTGATCGAGCAGCCGTACTTGAGCTTGCTGCGGTCGGCTGGAATCGGCTGGCTGCCGGCTTCGATGAAGCTCTCGATCATCATGCCGACGATGGAGTTGTTACCGGCGCGGATCTGGTTCACGCAGTCCTGCATCACCAGCGGCTGGAGCTCCGGTTTCTTGAAGCTGTTGGCGTGCGAACAATCGACGACGATGTTCTCGGCCAGCCGGGCCTTGGCCAGCGCCTTTTCGGCCATGGCGACACTCACCGTATCGTAGTTCGGCCGGTCGCCACCGCCGCGCAGCACCAGGTGGCCGTAACGGTTGCCACGGGTGCGGATGACGGCGGTGCGGCCGTCGCTGTTGATGCCGAGGAAGCTGTGCGGCCGCGAGGCCGACAGGATGGCGTTGATGGCGGTATCGACGGAGCCGTCGGTGCCGTTCTTGAACCCGACGGGCGTCGACAGGCCGGAGGCCATTTCCCGGTGCGTTTGCGATTCGGCAGTGCGGGCGCCGATGGCGGTCCATGCCACCAGGTCGCCGAGATATTGCGGCGAAATCGGATCGAGCGCCTCCGTGCCGGCCGGCAGGCCGATTTCATTGACCGCGAGCAGGAACTCGCGCGCTTTCTGCATGCCTTCCTCGATGTGGAAGGAGTCGTCCAGGCGCGGGTCGTTGATGTAGCCTTTCCAGCCGGTCGAGGTGCGCGGCTTTTCGAAATAGACGCGCATCACCAGGCACAGCGCGTCGGCCACCTCGTCGGCGAGCGACTTGAGGCGCCGGGCGTAGTCGATGCCGGCGACAGGATCGTGGATGGAGCACGGGCCGACGACGACGAACAGGCGCGGGTCGCGCCGGTCGAGGATCGCCTCGAGTACGCGGCGTCCCGCCACCACTGACTCTTCCGCGGCCTCCGTGATGGGCACCCGGGCGTGGATTTCGCCCGGCGTGGGCATGTTGTCGAAGGCTTCGATGTTGAGGTTTTCGGTCTGCTGCATGAACGGCGGCTCTGGCGGTTGCTCGAAACCATGATTGTATCTGCCCCGACGCCCGGACTGGCGCGGTTCGGAAAGGCGGGCGCCAGCGTAGCCAGGTCCGCATCGATGCCATCAAGGCGTGTGAGTTTGTCGCGCGGGACTGTCTGCCGCCACCAGGATCGGGCAGCTTGCAACCTCTGGATTATCGTCAGAATTTGATTTCGAGCCGCGCGGCGTAGCTCGGATAGGTCTTCTGCACCGTACTGGCCAATTGGTCCGTGCTGCCGAACAATTCCTCGTTGGCCGTCCGGTAATCGGCATGCTGCCAGTTGGCGGCCGAGAAGCGAAGCTGGGCGTCCGCCGAGAGCTTCCACAGGATATAGGCATCGAGGACGCGCTTGATGCCCTGGTAGTAGCGTTGGGCCTCGGTCTGCTGGACGACGAAAGCGGGCGTCCAGTTCAGGCTGGCGCCAAGCGTGAGCGGCAGGCCGCGCAGCCGGTAGTCGGCGCCAAGATTCGCGGTCCAGGTCGGTTGCTGGTCCAGGCGGTTGTTCGGACCGGGCACGTGGGCCACATCGGACCAGAAGCGGCTGTAATTGGCCCGTAGATTGATCGGCGGCGCCTCCGGATTCCATTCATCGAACCGGAACTTGGCTTCGAGTTCGACGCCACGGCTGGTCGCGCTGCCCAGGTTGCGCGGCGACGACACCCAGCGCGGCACGGGTGACCAGCTGACGCTCTGAAGTGACTTGACGTTGCGAATCAGGTTGTCGATGCTGCGTCGGAAGATGCTGGCGCTGATCAACCCTCCCGCGCCGAGATAATGTTCGTAGGCAAGATCCAGCCCCCAGGCCAGTTCGGGCTTCAGGCCCGGGTTGCCGACACTGTCGGGACTCGTCGCGGTATTGGCGCCCGCCACCGGATAATCGGCGGAGAGCAAAGGGCGTGCAACCAGATCGGAAAGATTCGGCGAGCGGTAGCTGCGCGTGAGGCCGAGGCGGACCTGGTCCTTGCTTTCTGGCGAGAAGCGCCAGACGCTGTGCAGCAGCGGGCTGAACACGGTGCTGACGTTGGTTCCGGAGTTCATTGCCATGTTGCTGGCGGTGCGGATGGTTTCGCCGCGCAGGCCCCCATAGACCGACCAGAGTGGCGAGACGTCCCATTCGTCCTGGGCGTACAGAGCGAGACGCGTCGTGCGTGCCTTGAAGTCGTCGCCGTAGGCGGACAGCGGATTGCTGCCGTCCTGCAACACGCGCGCGGTTTCCTGGCGGTTGCCGATTTCGATGTCCCAGCCGGCCGCGATCTTGTGATCCTGGCGCCAGGGACGGGAATACTTGCCAGCGGTGATCACGGTGGTCTGCTCGACGTCGCTGTCACTATTTCCGGCATGGACGAGGGATTGCAGCGAGTCGTACTGCCTTCGCGTCGTCGAACTGTCGCTGGCCCATTGCCCGCCGCTCAGACGCATTTCCAGGCGTGCTCCGTCGGCGAGGGATAGTCTCAGGGTGCCGAACGCCCTGAGCAGCTGGCTTTGCGAATCGCTGTGCGAGGTGGCCAGCGCATACGGCGCCGGCGTCGCGCCCAGGGATTGCGTGAGATTCGTCGTGCCGTCGCCATGGCTGCGTGACTGCATGAGGAATGGCTGCAATGTGATGCTGTCGCCCGCATCGAGACGCCAGTTGAGGCGGCCGCTGATGTGCGTGCGTTCGGCGGCGTTATGGCTGTCGTCGCGTTGCGTTTGCGCGAGCGTCGGCAGCCCGGTGGCTGTGTTCACCGCCGTTGTTTGCGTGACGGAAGTGCTCGGCAGGTCGCGCCAGGAGACATTGGCAGTGACGTTGTAATTGAGCGCGCCGATGCGGTCGTCGCGCTGCAGGAACACACCTGGCTGGAAGTGCCCGCCCTCGTAGCCGAAATTGAGGCGCGCCTCGTTGCCTTTCCTGGCGAATCCTTCGCGCAGGACGATGTTGATGGTGCCGGCGATGGCACGCGCGCCGTATTCGGCGACCGGACCGCGCATGATCTCGATGCGTTCCACCTGCTCGGGTGACAGCGTGTCCAGGGAGAACCCGCGCGGCATCGGCTCGCCGTTGAGCAGTATCTGGGTATAGCCCTTGCCGAGTCCGCGCATGCGGATGTCGCCACCCCGACCCGGCGTGCCGGCCGTTGTGACGCCCGGCAGCCGCTTGAGCACTTCCGCGATGGTGGTGTCGCCCTGCCGGTCCAGTTCCTCTCGCCCGAACACCATCTTTGCCGCCGTTGAGTAACGGCGCTCCTCCGTATCCGAGAGCCTCTTGCCTTCGATGACGATGGTTTCCGTGTTGGGCTTCGCGGTGTTCGGGGCGGCGGGCGAAGAAGTGCCATCGCTTTCCGCGTGGGCGGCCGGCAGCGCGGCCATTGCGCAGAGGAGCCATGCGCATCGGGCGGATGATTGCAAGGTGGGCGCCATTGGTTGGCTAAGGCGAATGACACGACGAACGCATGCATGCTACGCAACGCGCGCTTCGGCGTCAGTAAGGAAATGTTACGAGGTTGCGGCGTAAGGCCATTGCCGAGCCATGGCGGCGCACCCTAGCCTTTGGGCCCGAGTTTGCGGAACAGGCTGGTGACGGCGGCGACCCTGTCCTTCAGTGTCGTTGTCTCCTTCTTCCACACCAGCCTGTCGGGGCCGGCGAGCTTGAAGGCGCGGTCGGACTGGATCAGCAGAATGATGTCGGCCGGATCGACGGGTGGATTCGGGATCAACTGCAGCTGGATGGAGGCCGGCCCGGCGTCCAGCTTGGCGATGCCGATGCTTCGGCCGGCCAGGCGCAGGCGGTGCGTTTCCAGCAGGGCCAGGGTCTGCGCCGGCAGTTCGCCGAAGCGGTCGACCAGTTCCTCCTGCATGGCGCGCAGCTCATCCTCGCTGTCGCAGTTGGCGAGCCGCTTGTAGAGCGTCAGGCGTTCGTGCACATCCGGGCAGTAGTCGTCGGGCAATAGTGCCGGCGTGCGCAGGTTGATCTCGGCGGTCACCGACAGCGGCGCGGTGAGGTCCGGCATCGCCTTGCCGTCCTTCAGCGCCCTGACGGCGGCGTTGAGCATGTTGGTGTAGAGGGCGAAGCCGACTTCGTGGATTTCGCCGCTCTGGTTTTCGCCGAGCACTTCGCCGGCGCCGCGGATTTCCAGGTCATGCATGGCCAGGAAGAAGCCGGACCCCAGCTCTTCCATCGACTGGATCGCTTCCAGGCGGCGCTGGGCCAGCGCGGTCGGCCTGGCGTCCTCGTGGGTGAGCAGGTAGGCGTAGGCCTGGTGATGCGACCTGCCGACCCTGCCGCGCAACTGGTGCAATTGCGCCAGGCCGAACTTGTCGGCGCGGTTGATCACGATGGTGTTGGCGTGCGGATTGTCGATACCGGTTTCGATAATGGTCGAGCAGAGCAGCAGGTTGTGCTTCTGCTGGGTGAATTCGCGCATCACCCGTTCGAGCTCGCGTTCCGGCAGCTGGCCGTGGCCGACCACGATGCGGGCTTCCGGCAGCAGTTTCTGAATCCGGACGCGCATGTTGTCGATGGTGTCGACTTCGTTGTGCAGGAAATAAACCTGGCCGCCGCGTTTGAATTCGCGCAGGCAGGCCTCGCGAATCAGGCCTTCCGACCACTTGCTGACGAAGGTCTTGATGGCCAGCCGCTTCTGCGGGGCGGTGGCGATCACCGAGAAATCGCGCAGCCCTTCCAGCGAGAGGCCGAGCGTGCGCGGAATCGGCGTCGCCGTGAGGGTCAGCACGTCGACTTCCGATCGCAGCGCCTTCAGGGCTTCCTTCTGCCTGACGCCGAAACGGTGCTCCTCGTCGACGATGACCAGGCCCAGCCGCGAGAAATTCACATCCTTCTGCAGCAGCCGGTGGGTGCCGATCAGGATGTCGATGCGGCCTTCGGCCAG
>CAYXZX010000072.1:0-13144 GCA_964469455.1 uncultured Rhodocyclaceae bacterium
CTAATCGCTTTCGTCATGCGTCTCGCCATCCTTGCCTTTGCCACCGGCATTCTTGCGCTACAACTGCGGGCGGAACTGCCCGCGGCGACATGGCTGGGCGTGGCAGCCGCCTTTGGAGCCGCGTTGCTGGTCGCCTCCCGGCGCTGGCGCTTGCTGGCCATTCCCGGCGCGGCGCTGATCGGTTTCGCCTGGGCCGGAGGATGGGCGATGCACCGGCTCGCCGACGAATTGCCGTCCTCCAGTGAGGGCCGCGATGTCAAGATCGTCGGGGTCGTCGCCGGGCTGCCGCAGCCGTTCGAGAATGGCGTTCGCTTCGACTTCGACGTCGAGCGGGCAGGTTTCGCAGTCCCTTCGCGCATATCGCTGGCCTGGTACCGGGGCTGGCGAGCGCAAGAAGATGACGATTTCCACCATCTGCCGACCATTCGCGCCGGCGAGCGCTGGCAACTGACGGTGCGGCTCAAGCGGCCTCATGGCAACATGAATCCGCACGGCTTCGATTACGAGGCCTGGCTGTTCGAGCGCGGAATACGGGCGACGGGATATGTGCGCAAGTCCGAGGGCAACGGCCGGCTGGACGAACGGGTCCTGGCGCCGAGCTATCTGACCGAACGTTGGCGGCAGAATGTCCGTGACCATTTCCAGCGCGCGCTCGGCGAGGTCCCCTATGCCGGCGTCCTGGTGGCGCTGGCGATTGGTGATCAGCGCGCCATTGCGCCCGATCTCTGGCAGGTGTTCTCGCGCACCGGCGTCACCCACCTCCTCAGCGTGTCCGGCCTGCACGTGACCATGATCGCCGGGCTGGCAGCGGGCTTGGCCGGCTGGGGTTGGCGCCGTTCCTCCTGGCGCGTGCTGCGGCTGCCGGCGCAGAAGGCGGCGGCAGCGGCGGGCTTCCTCGCCGCGCTGGTCTACTGCCTGCTGGCGGGCTTTGCGGTTCCGGCGCAGCGGACACTCTACATGCTGGCTGTGGTGGCATTGGCGCTTTGGACAGGCCGCACGACCGCCGTCAGCCGCGTGCTGGCGCTGGCGCTCCTCCTGGTGTTGCTGCTCGATCCGTGGGCGGTATTGTCGGCCGGGTTCTGGCTCTCGTTCGGAGCGGTCGGACTGCTGTTCTACGTCGGCGCCGGCCGGCTCGGCGAGGGGCACTGGCTGGCAGCGTGGGGCCGGGCACAGTGGGCGGTGACCATCGGCATGGTGCCGGCGCTGCTGGCCCTGTTCCAGCAGTTCTCGCTGGTCTCGCCGATCGCCAATGCCGTTGCGATTCCTGTCGTCAGCCTGCTGGTCACGCCTTTGGCGCTGATCGGCTCCCTGCCGGCGGGCGAGCCGGCGCTCTGGCTCGCCCATTGGCTTACCGGATGGCTGATGAGCCTGCTCTCATGGCTTTCTGCTTCGGGCTGGTCCGTGTGGCAGCAGGCGGCACCACCGCGATGGACGGTGGCGCTCGGCATGGTGGGTGTCGGCTGGCTTCTGCTGCCGCGCGGCTTTCCGGCGCGCTGGCTTGGCGCGGTCGCCCTGGTGCCGCTGGTGGCGATTCCGGTCGAGCGGCCGGGGGCGGGCGAAATTGTCGTGCGCATGCTCGATGTCGGACAGGGGCTCGCCGTGCACGTCCAGACGGCAAGCCACGACCTGCTCTACGATGCAGGACCGGCGTTCTCCGCCGATGCCAACAGCGGCAACCGGATCATCGTGCCCTACCTGCGCGCCGCGGGAGTCCGCAAGCTCGATGCGCTGGTGGTCAGCCATCAGGACAAGGACCATGAGGGTGGCGCCCAGGCCGTGCTCGATGCGCTGCCGACCGCGCTGCTCCTGACTTCGGTGCCGGCGACGCACCCGCTCATGTCAACGCCGTTGCCGCACCGGCGCTGCGTGGATGGCGAAGCGTGGGAGTGGGATGGTGTTGGCTTCGAGATCCTGCACCCGCTCGAAGCCGACTATGCGTCGGCGCGGAAGAGCAACGCGCTTTCGTGCGTGCTCAAGGTGTCGGCCCCCGGCAGTTCCCTGCTGCTGACCGGCGACATCGAGGCCAAGGACGAGGCGGCGCTGCTGGCGCGACACGGCGACCGAATGGCCGCGGATGTCGTGTTGCCGCCCCATCACGGCAGCGGGAGTTCGTCGTCCGCGGATTTCCTGGCCGGCGTGTCGCCACGGCTGACTTTGATCTCGGCGGGCTATCGCAACCGCTTCGGTCATCCGGCAGCCGAGGTGGTCGAGCGTCTGGCAAAGTCAGGCGTCGTGATACGCCGGACCGATGCCGAGGGAGCGCTGACGCTGCGCTTGGGGAAGGATGGGATATCCGTCACGGGCGAGCGGCACGAGCGCCGCCGCTACTGGCACGGCCGCTGATAGACTTGCCGCCGGAGGGAATTCGCGATGGATATGCGCCAGAGAACCGTTCAGTGCCTGAGCCCGGCGGGGCTGCATGAGATGGCCTACATCGAGTGGGGTGACCCCGCCAACCGCAAGGTGCTGTTCTGCGTGCATGGCCTGACTCGCTGCGGCCGCGATTTCGACTTCCTGGCGCGGGCATTGACGGACGAGTATCGGGTCGTCTGTCCCGATGTCGTCGGGCGTGGCAGGAGCGCCTGGCTTCGCGACAACGCTCATTACGGCATTCCGCAATACTGTGCCGACATGGTCACCTTGCTGGCCCGTGTCGATGCCGAAGTCGTCCATTGGGTGGGCACGTCGATGGGCGGGCTGATCGGCATGGCGCTGGCCGCCCAGCAGGACACGCCCATCACGCGGCTGGTGCTCAACGACGTCGGTCCGGTCGTCACGGCCGCCTCGATCGCGCGTATCGGCGCGTACGTCGGCAAGGCACCGCGCTTCGCGTCGGTCGAGCAGGCCGAAAGCTTCTTGCGGTTCGTCTCGGCACCCTTTGGCGCCCTGACGGATGACCAATGGCGCCACCTGACCGTGCATGTGCTGCGGCAGGGAGCCGGCGGCGATTTCGAGTTGGCCTACGACCCCGGCGTCGCCGAGCCGTTCAGACGGGCGATGGGGGAGGGCAAGGACATCGAACTGTGGCCGCTGTACGAGGCGATTCGCTGCCCGACCCTGCTCGTGCGCGGAGCCGAGTCGGACCTGTTGACCGCCGAGACGGCAACGCAGATGGCCGGGCGCGGCCCGAAAGCCCGTGTGGTCGAGATTCCGGGCGTCGGCCACGCGCCGATGCTCATGCACCCGGATCAGATTCGCATCGTCCGGGACTTTCTGTTGGGTTAGAATGCGTCGTGGCGGGTCTCCCCGCATTGTGGCGCGGTGAACCTGGTCAGGTCCGGAAGGAAGCAGCCACAGCCGATGTCCGCAAGTGCCGGGGGTCAGGCTCGCCACCCTTCACATGCTTCTGTCTGTCCCGGTTGCCGATGATCGAGTTCGTCCTTGGCAACATCCGCTTACAAATGCGGGGCTGCTCGACACACCCCGGTTACGACCCGGCGCTGAAATGTGCATGCCATCGAGGCATCTCAACAGGAGAAAGCAATGAAATCGAGCAAGAAGATCATCCTCGCCATCGCCACCATTGGCCTGGCGGGCATGGGGTCGCTGGCTGTCGCGCAGCAGGGCTCCGGCTATTGCGACGGTCCCATGGGCATGATGGGCGGCGGCATGCGCGGGATGAGGATGGATCCTGCGGCCCGGGTTGACCAGCACATGAGCCGGCTGAAGGCCGACCTCAAGCTGACCCCCCAGCAAGAGCCGCTGTGGCAGGCGTTCGCGGAGAAGGCCAAGGCGGAGGCCGGCAAGGGCATCCAGGCCATGCGCGATAACGCCCAGGACCTGAGCCTCAGTGCTCCCGACCGGATGGCCCGCATGACCGAGATCATGAAGCAGCGAGTGGCAGTCATGGAGTCGGTGCATGCTTCCTTCAAACAGATGTACGACAGCCTGTCTGCCGATCAAAAGCGTGTCGCGGACATACATGCCGCGCGGATGGGGTCCATGGGGCGTCATCGCGGGCCGATGATGGGCCATCGCGGGGCCATGCCTCCACCGCCGCCGCCAGCGCCGGGCAAGAACTGAGCTCGCACGGTTTGTTATGACGGGGCGCTTCCACCCGGGCGCCCCGTTTGCGTTTGATAGAATCGTTCGATGAGCTATCAGGTCCTGGCCCGCAAGTGGCGTCCAAAGTCCTTTGCCACGCTGGTGGGGCAGGAGCACGTCGTCCGGGCGCTGACCCACGCGCTCGAGCAGCAGCGTCTGCACCATGCCTACCTCTTTACGGGCACGCGCGGCGTCGGCAAGACCACGTTGGCGCGCATCGTCGCCAAGGCCCTCAACTGCGAAAAGGGAATCACGGCCACGCCCTGTGGCAGCTGTTCCTCGTGCCAGGAAATCGATGGCGGGCGATTTGTCGACTACATCGAACTCGACGCCGCTTCCAACCGGGGCGTCGAGGACATGACCAGCCTGCTGGAAAAGGCGACCTACGCGCCAACAGTCGGCCGCTTCAAGGTCTACGTGATCGACGAAGTGCACCAACTGTCCGGTCACGCCTTCAACGCCATGCTGAAGACGCTGGAGGAACCGCCCGAGCACGTCAAGTTCATCCTGGCGACCACCGACCCGCAGAAGATTCCCGTAACAGTGCTGTCGCGCTGCCTGCAATTCAACCTCAAACAGATGCCGCCCGGCCACATCGTCGATCACCTCGGTCACGTGCTGACCGAGGAGGGCGTGCCCTTCGAGCCGGCGGCCTTGCGCCATATCGCCAGGGCTGCGGCCGGCAGCATGCGCGATGCATTGTCGCTGCTTGACCAGGCGATCGCTCATGGCGCCGGCGAGGTCGAGGAATCCGGGGTGCGCGACATGCTCGGCACGGTCGGCGACGACTACCTCTTTGCCATCCTCGACGGCCTCGCTGCGTGCAACGTGCAGGCCATGCTCGATGTCGCCGACGCCATGGATGAGCGCAGCCTCTCGTTCGAGTCGGCCTTGCAGGAGCTGGCGACCCTGTTCCACCGCGTCGCGCTGCTGCAGTTTGCACCGCAGGCGCTGGCCGACGATACCGAGCGCGCGCGGCTCGCGCCTTACGCCGAAGCTTTCGATGCCGAGTTCCTGCAGCTGTGCTACCAGATCGTCATTCACGGCCGCGATGATCTCGGTTTGGCGCCCGATGAGCTCGCGGGATTCACCATGACCCTGCTGCGGCTGTTCGCCTTCCGGCCCGAGAATGCCCCGGCCGGCAATATTCGTGATCGTGTGGCCGCATCCCAGTTCGCCACCTCAGGCTCCGCTCCCGCCACCGCAACTTCCCGTGCCGGCGTGCCGCCAGGGCTGACTTTCACGCCCGCTGCCCCAGCGGCGCCTTCCAGTGCTTCAGCCGATTGGCACGATCTCGTCGGGCGAATGCCGCTTTCCGGACTGACCCGACAGTTGGCGCAGCACTGCGAACTGGCCGGGATGTCGGAAGCGCAGGTGGCGCTGCGTTTGCCCCCCGCGCACAAGTCGCTGCTGAATACCAAGGCGCCGCAGGAGAAACTGCAGGCGGAACTGCAGGCGCTGCTGGGCCGGGCGGTCAGGCTTAACATTGTCCTGGGCGAGGCCGAGGGCGTGACGCCCGCCGAGCGCAGCCGCAACGAAAAGCGCGAGCGTCAGGAAATGGCTGTGGCGGCCATCGAGGGCGATCCCTTCGTGCGGGACGTGATGGACCTGTTCGATGCCAGCATCGACGAATCGACGATCAAACCCCTATAGGAGTCAGAGAGATGTTCAACAAGGGCGGCATGGCCAACCTGATGAAGCAGGCGCAGCAGATGCAGCAGAACATGCTGAAGGCGCAGGAGGAGCTCAACAGCCTGGAAGTCGAGGGACAGTCCGGCGCGGGCATGGTCAAGATCGTCATGACCTGCAAGCACGACGTCAAGCGCGTCACCATCGACTCCTCGGTGATGGACGACAAGGAAATGCTCGAGGACCTGATCGCCGCAGCGCTCAACGATGCCAACCGCCGCGCCGAGCAGACGGCGCAGGACAAGATGAGCGGCTTCACGGCGGGGCTCAACCTGCCTCCGGGGATGAAACTCCCGTTCTGACGTGAGTGCTCCATCGAGCCTCGATGAACTGATCGAGGCGCTGCGCTGCCTGCCGGGGGTCGGCCCCAAGTCGGCCCAGCGCATGGCCTACCACCTGTTGCAGCGGGACCCGCGCGGTGCCGAGCGCCTTTCGGCGGCGCTCGATCACGCCCTGAGAGCGCTGCGCCGCTGCGCACGCTGCAATACCTTCACGGAATTGGAAGTCTGTGAACGCTGCCTGTCTCCCAAGCGCGATCCTTCCCTGCTCTGTGTCGTCGAGATGCCGGTGGATCTAAATACGATGGAGCAGACCCACGCCTTCAACGGCCTTTATTATGTCCTGATGGGCCGCCTTTCGCCACTCGACGGTGTCGGACCGAAAGAGCTTTCTTTCGACCGTCTGCTGGCGCGCGCCGCGGATGGAATCGTCAGGGAGGTGGTGCTGGCCACCAATTTCACCAATGAGGGGGAGGCCACCGCCCATTACCTTGCCGAAATGCTTCGCGCCCGTGACATCAAGGTAAGCCGAATTGCACGCGGGCTTCCGGTGGGCGGAGAACTCGAGTACTCCGACGCCGCGACGGTGGCCCAGGCGCTCATCGAGCGCCGAGATTACTAGCGTATTAAATGCACAATTATGGTGCATTCCTCTAATGGTCAGCGCTGGACCGGGCTTCTTTCGACAATTCGAGTTCTGTATAATCCGCCGGCTTCAACAGGCTGTCTTGGCGGCATTCAGAGATAACACCATGAGTTGTGACGGAAAAGTCGATTGCGGTCGTCGTCGTCTGCTGGTCGCCACCGCGACTGCAGGCGGTGTTGCCGGTGTCGTCGCTGCCGTTCCCTTCGTGGCCAGTTGGATGCCGTCGGAGCGCGCCAAGTCGGCTGGCGCCCCGGTCGAGGCGGATATCGGCAAACTGGCCCCCGGCGAGATGATGACCGTCGAGTGGCGCGGCAAACCGGTATGGATCGTACGGCGCACTAGGGAAATGCTCGATCAACTCACGAAACTGGACGAAAAGCTGGCGGATCCCAAGTCGGACAAGCCGATGCAGCCCGATTATTGCAAGAATCCGCATCGCTCCATCAAGCCGGAATACCTTGTCGCGGTCGGCATTTGTACCCACCTTGGGTGTTCGCCGACTGACAAGTTCAAGACGGGTGCCGAGTCGGGCATCGATGCCGATTGGCCCGGGGGCTTCCTTTGCCCATGCCATGGTTCGACATTCGACCTGGCCGGCCGCGTCTACAAGAGCAAGCCGGCGCCGGACAACCTCGAGGTTCCGCCGCACAAGTACCTGAGTGACGCCAAGATCGTCATCGGCGAAGACACCAGGCGAGCGTAAGGCATGGGCGCCGGCAACCTGGAGAAGTACAAGTCGGATGGCACGATGGTAGGCAACCTCCTGGAATGGGTGGATGCCCGCTTCCCGGCAACCGCGATGTGGCGTCAGCACCTGTCGGAATACTACGCCCCGAAGAATTTCAACTTCTGGTATTTCTTTGGGTCGCTGGCGATCCTCGTGCTGGCGATCCAGATCCTCACCGGCGTGTTTCTGGTCATGCACTACAAGCCGGATGCCTCGCTGAATGCCTCCGGCGTGCCGGTGGCCTTTGCCAGCGTCGAGTACATCATGCGCGACGTGCCCTGGGGCTGGCTGATCCGCTACCTGCATTCCACCGGCGCCTCCGCGTTCTTCATCGTCGTCTATCTGCACATGTTCCGCGGCCTGCTCTACGGTTCCTATCGCAAACCCCGCGAACTGATCTGGCTGGCGGGCGTGGTGATCTTCCTGGTCCTGATGGCCACCGCCTTCTTCGGTTATCTGCTGCCGTGGGGGCAGATGTCCTACTGGGGTGCGCAAGTCATCGTCAATCTGTTCTCCGCCATTCCTTTCATAGGTCCTGACCTCTCGGTCTGGCTGCGCGGAGACTACGTGATTGGCGACGCCACGCTGAACCGCTTCTTCTCGCTTCACTACCTGCTGCCGGTGCTGATCCTGCCGGCCCTCGTGGTTGTGCACCTGATCGCGCTGCACGAGGTAGGCTCGAACAATCCCGACGGTGTCGAGATCAAGAAAAAGAAGGACGAGCGGGGCATCCCGCTCGATGGCATTCCGTTCCATCCCTATTACACGGTCAAGGATATCGTTGGCGTGGTCGGGTTTCTGATGATCTTTTCCGTCATCGTCTTCTTCATCCCGGAGGGCGGCGGTTATTTTCTCGAGTACAACAACTTCTTCCCCGCCGATCCGCTGAAGACCCCGCCGCATATTGCGCCGGTCTGGTACTTCACGCCCTTCTACTCGTTGTTGCGTGCCGTCACCTATCCCTTGTTCGGCATCGATGCCAAGTTCTGGGGCGTCGTCGCGATGGGGGCCGGCGTCGTGATCTTCTTCTTCCTTCCCTGGCTTGATCGAAGTCCCTCGAAGTCGATCCGCTACCGGGGGCCGATCTTCAGGATTTTCCTGACGATCTGGGTGGTCTGCTTTTTCGTCCTCGGCTACCTGGGCGTGCTCGCCCCGACTCCCGGGCGGACGCTCGTATCGCAGATCTGCACCGTCGTTTACTTCGCATTCTTTCTGACCATGCCGGTGTGGTCGAAACTGGACAAGTGCCAGCCGGAGCCGGAGAGGGTGACTTCCAAGTGAAAGGATTACTCCTCTCCCTACTGATGGTGCCGGCACTGGTTTTCGCTTCCGGCGCGGAACTGAGGCTCGACCGGGCTCCCGATCGTTCCAACGACATGAGCGCTCTTCAGAATGGCGCCAAGGTGTTCGTCAACTATTGCCTCAATTGCCATTCCGCGTCCTACATGCGGTACAACCGCTTGAAAGACATCGGTCTCACTGACGAACAGGTCAAGAGCAACCTGATGTTTACCGCCGACAAGGTTGGCGAGCTCATGAAGGTATCGATGCGGCGGGACGACGCCAAGGTCTGGTTTGGCGTCCCGCCACCTGACCTGACGGTCATCGCCCGTGCCCGTGCCTCGGAGTTCGGCTCGGGAGCCGACTGGTTGTACACCTATCTGCGCACGTTTTATCGGGATGATGCCCGCCCGACCGGCTGGAACAATGTCGTGTTCGAGAATGTCGGCATGCCGCACGTCCTTTGGGAGTTGCAGGGCGAACAGGTATTTGGCGAGGATCATCGCTTGAAACTGGCCAAGCCCGGAAAACTCAAGAGCGAGGAGTATGATGCCTTGGTTGCGGACTTGGTCGGCTTCCTAAGGTATATGGGTGAGCCCATCAGCGAGTTCCGCAAGAGCCTCGGCGTCGCGGTGCTGATTGGGCTTGCAGTACTGTTCGTCTTTTCGTATGCGCTGAAACGCGAATACTGGAAAGATATCCACTAACCGGTCATAAGAGAATGTTACATATGGGGCATCGAGAAGTCAGCGCGCCACTGGTTCGCAAAGTGGTTCGTGATGCCGACTATTCGTGGGGTACGAGTGCCATGATGAACCTGTACTCGGGCACCACCTGCCCGTTCAGCCATCGCTGTCGGATCGTCTTGTACGAAAAGCAGATGGATTTTCAGGTGATCGATGTCGACCTGTTCAACAAGCCGGAGGACATCGCCGTCATCAATCCGTACAACCGGGTGCCGGTATTGGTTGATCGCGACCTCGTGCTTTACGAGGCCAACATCATCAACGAGTACATCGACGAGCGTTTCCCGCATCCGCAGCTGATGCCGCCGGATCCACAGACGCGCGCGCGCGCGCGCCAGTTGCTGTTCACCATGGAGCACGAACTGTTCAGCCACATCGAGGCTCTCGAGAAGAACCTCAAGTCGGCGGACAAGTCGCGGGCGCACGTGCGTGATCGTTTGACGGAACTTGCGCCGATGTTCGTCAAGCAAAAGCACATGCTTGGCGAGGATTTTTCCATGCTCGATGTCGCGCTTGCCCCCTTGCTTTGGCGGCTTGACCACTACGGCATCGAGCTGCCGAAGACGGCTTCGCCACTGATGAAGTACGCCGAGCGGATATTCTCCCGCCAGGGCTTCATCGATGCCCTGACGCCCTCCGAAAAAGTGATGCGCCGGTAACGGCGCGCCGCCGCTCGGGGTTTCATGGTTTCCACCAAACCATACTTCGTTCGCGCCATTTTCGAGTGGTGCGTCGATCAGGGGTTTACTCCCTACATCAACGTCATGGTCGGGCCGCAGACCCGGGTACCCCGTGAGTTCGTTCGCGATGGCCAGATCGTGCTCAATGTCGGGCCGGACGCAACCAGCCAGTTGCTGATGGGCAACGAAGAAATCACCTTTCAGGCCCGCTTCAACGGCGTTGCCTTCCCGGTGGTGGTACCGGTCGACTCGGTGGCGGCGATCTATGCCAAGGAGAACGGTCAGGGCATGGCGTTCGAGGTTGCAACGACACCTGCGGTGGCCATATCCGAGGATCAGGCCCCGGAAGTTCCAGAGTCAATCGATCATCCGCCGACAACTCCGCAGCCTGGCCGCCCGCACTTAACTCGGGTCAAGTAATCCGCCTTGCCTGGGCGTCAGGCGGCTGTTTCCGAGTAGGGAGAGAATTCCCCTACATCATCAACCAAAGAATGGCCCAGGCAAACAGGATTGCTCCTATGACTACGGCAGCGATCACTGTTGGCGATTCGCTGCGGGGATTGGGTGGCTGGCTCATGGAAGCAAGTATACCTTGGCCATAATTCCGATGGAATATCACCAAAGTCATAGTGTGCCCACAATGCCGCGGACAACATGGTCGTTGCCAATGATGGATGGGTTCGAACCTGTAATGTGACGCAGGCGATGGAGCTCTGCGGCGAGAGACCGCGCCGCGTTGCGCTAGTGCGTTCGCTACGTTGTCCAAGTGCTGGCTATTGGCCATGTCGAGCGCACTCCTTCCATCGCCGTCCACCGCGTTCGGGTTTGCGCCGCCTTCGATCAAGGCCATGGCTGCTGTTGCCTTGCCGTGCCTCAGCGCGTAAATCAGGGGCGGAAACTGGTATCTCTTCAGATATGTTCGACTTTGCGTCAAAGTCAGCGGCTCGGACTGGCTGTTAGGATCGGCGCCTTGTGCGATCAACTGGCGTATCAGTTGGCCGTCGTCGTCCGCAATCGCGTCGTAGATTGCCTTGTTCCCGGGCCAAATCATGTCGCTGAACAGCCATGAACCGAAGATGCCGAGAATCAGGATCCACCCGAATATCCTCTTGAAGATCAAGGAGCCCTGGCTGCTCATTTGAGTCATTCCGCCGATCGGCTTCAGGATATTGGCGCCCAAGGCAGGAATCGAACCTGCGACCTACCGCTTAGGAGGCGGTCGCTCTATCCACTGAGCTACGAGGGCTTGGCCGCGAGTGCAGCGCCGTCATTGTAGCGGTTCCGCGCCGGGTCGAAGCGTACGTCTTCCGCGTCAATCGGAGACAACATCCAGTCCCAGTTTGCGCATCAGTGTTTCGTGGGCAATGTGCAGCAGGTTTTCGATTGCGGCGAAGTCATCGGGCAATGCCGGGTCATCCCAGCTGTTGGCTGAATGCCGGGCCAGATCAACCGCTAGCGTGACGTTGCGCACGCGAGGATGGTCCGCCTTCGCGTGGTCCATCAGCGTGATCAGCAGCTGAGGGAGATGCCAAGCCTTGGCCAGAGCAAGCTGTAGCTCGTGCAATTCGACGTTATAGGTCTGCTGCTGGGCCACGCTGCTCCGCAGGGCGCGATCCTTGGCCTGTCGGTCCCGGACCTCCAATGCCAGCCCGGGTGCAAAGCACCACATCAGGATTTCCGCGATGTCGTGCAACAGGGTCGCGACGGTGATCTCGTCGACGTCGAGATCGTGCCTGATGACGGCCCATTCCCTTGCCCAGTGCGAGGCACGGCGCGCCCGGTGGATGACCTTGAGCAGTCCGATCAAGGCGTGAGGATGGGACTTGAGGCTGTCTTCGACCAGCGGCAGGTATTCGAATTCCCGAAAGAAGGGATCGATCCCTATCATCATCAGTGCGTGTTCGATGGTTGTGATGTCGGCAGTCTGGCTTCTTCGGCGGTGGTTCTCGATGTAGGCCAGCACCCTCAGCGTCATCATCGGGTCTTGCAGGATCACCGAGGCGAGCACGCGGCCATTCACGCGGTCGGCATTTGCACGCATCTGCTCCAGTTCCTGCATGGTATGGCGCAGCACCGGCGGCTGGACATGGCTGAGATACGCAACCCAGCCATCCACGTCGGCATAAGGCTTGTCGATGATGATCATGTGCGCCTGTTCCAGGTTACCCAAATCGTCGCGAAAATTATCGATGATTCCGGCCGGAGGATGGCGAAGGGCAGGCCGGCAAAAGAATCCGTTGCCAGCGTTGATGTAGCGAGGTCGGTACAGTACAATACGGCCCCTTCAATGACCTTGCTCCACTCGATGCGCATGCGGGGGGGCTTTAACCACAAGGAGATTACATGCGGCACTATGAAATCGTGTTTATCGTCCACCCCGACCAGTCCGAGCAGGTGCCGGCCATGATCGAGCGTTATCGGACACTTGTCACCGGCCGCAATGGCGCAATTCATCGCCTGGAAGACTGGGGGCGCCGCCAATTGGCGTATCCGATCCAGAAGATGCACAAGGCGCACTATGTTCTCATGAACATCGAGTGCGATGGTGCCACGCTGGCCGAACTGGAGAATTCCTTCAAGTTCAACGACGCCGTCCTGCGTCATCTGACGATCAAGGTGAGCAAGGCTGTCACCACCCCTTCGCCGATGATGAAGGAGGAAAAGGCCAAGTCGTTGACGGCGCCGCCGTCGGCGGAACCGAAGCCGGAGGCAGCCGCTGCCGCTTGAGGAATCCCTGGCGGCGGCCAACCGGATCGAATTGTCCGGGCAACTGCTGGCGAAGAGCGCGCTGCGCCATACGCCCTCAGGGGTGCCTGTTCTCGAGTTTAGCCTCGGGCATCAATCGAGACAGGAAGAGGCAGGCACGGTGTGGCAGGTGGGATGCGAGATTGCATGCATCGTCCTGGGGACTCCAGCCGGCCTGTTGAACGCCGCGGGATTGGGCGAACGGCTGATGGTCAAGGGATTCCTGGCGGCGAAGAGCCTCAAGAGCCGAACTCCCGTGCTGCATGTGAAGGAAATCGAATTTCAGGAAGGAAACGAAAATGGCTTTC
>CAYXZX010000073.1:0-13097 GCA_964469455.1 uncultured Rhodocyclaceae bacterium
CCACGGCCGAGCAGTTGGACATCGCGGCCGATCTCGCCGAGCGCTTCGCCTTCGGCGAACTGCGCACCGCCCAGACCCAGAACCTGATCCTGCCCGACGTGCGCAAGCGCGATCTCTACAACCTCTGGCAGGAGGCCAAGAAGGCGGGGCTGGCCACACCGAGCGCCGGCCTGCTGACCGACATCGTCTCCTGCCCCGGCGGCGACTTCTGCGCGCTCGCCAATGCCCGTTCGCTGCCGCTCGCCGCGGCGGTGCAAGCGCGCTTCGCCGACAGGGTGGCGCTGGCCGACATCGGTGAACTCCGGCTCAACATCTCCGGCTGCGTCAATGCCTGCGGCCATCATCACGTCGGCGCCATCGGCATTCTCGGCGTCGACAAGAACGGCGAGGAGCGCTACCAGATCACGTTGGGCGGCGCCACCGGGCCGCAGGCGGCCATCGGTTCGATCATCGGGCCGTCGTTCGCCGCGGCCGAAGTACCGGCGGCGGTAGAGCGCATCGTCGAGCACTACCGAAGCTGCCGGCGTTCGAAGGAGCGCTTCATCGACACGATCAGGCGGATCGGTGCCAAGAGCTTCGCCAGCGCCGCTTATGCGAAAGATTTTCCCAACTTCGAGAATGAAAGAGAGGCTGTCAATGGCTAGCAAACTGATCAAGGGTGACACCGTCGTCGCCAACGAGTGGACGGTCCTGCGTCTCGCCGAGGGCGAGTCGCCCGAGGAGGCGAAGCTGCCCTTTGGCAATGTCCTGGTGCCGCTGGCCGTCTGGCAGGCGCGGAAATGGGACCTGGTACGGCGCCATTGGGATCAGGGCCACTTGCTGGGCGTCTGGCTCGGCCCCAAGGACGAGCCAGCCCAACTCGCCGCGGACCTCGAGCACTTCAGCGCCATCGGCGTGCACTTCCCGCTGGCGGGCGATGGCCGAGGCTACTCAATCGCGACGCTGCTGCGGACCCGCTACGGCTATGCCGGCGAATTGCGGGCTATCGGCGCGGTTGGGCGCGACTACCTGCACTTCCTGCGCCGCGTCGGCTTCGACGCGTTCGAGGTGGGCGATCCGGACAGCGCCATCGCCAGCCTCGATGACTTCTCGGACGCCTATCAATCCGCCGCCGATGGCCGCCTGCCGCGGTTCCGCCGATCGGCGGAACCGGCGCTGGCCGCCTGATCAGGGAGACCGCCATGAACCGAGACCACTTCATCGAACTGGCCACGCCCGAAGCCGTGCACAGTGTTGCCGAAAAAACGGGAAAAGCCGCTCGCCTGTTGCGCGAAGCGGCCCGCGACTATGCACCGGTCGTGTTCGCCAACAGCTTTGGCGCCGAGGACATGGTCCTGACCGACCTGATCTGGGGGCATGGGACGGATGGTCCCGATATCGGCATCTTCTCGCTCGACACCGGCCGCCTGCCGGCTGCAACCTACGAGCTGATCGCCCGTGCCGAGCGCCATTACGGGCGCCGGCTGGAAATCCTCTATCCGGAACGATCGAGCGTCGAAACCCTTGTCGGCACCCATGGCATCAACGGCTTCTACGATTCGGTCGATGCGCGCAAGGCGTGCTGCCATGCACGCAAGGTCGAGCCGCTGCGGCGGGCGCTGGACGGCAAGAAAGCCTGGGTGACGGGCCTGCGCGCCGCGCAGTCGCCGACGCGCGAGGCCCTCAAGCCCGTGACTTTCGACGAGACCTTCGGCCTGGTCAAGATCAATCCGCTCGCCGACTGGACCGAGCACGATGTCTGGATCTACCTGCACGGGAGGAGTGTTCCCTACAACGCGCTGCACGACCAGGATTATCCGAGCATCGGCTGCGCGCCCTGCACGCGGGCGGTGCGGCCGGGCGAGGACATCCGCGCCGGGCGGTGGTGGTGGGAAAGCCCGGCAACCAAGGAATGCGGCCTGCATGTGGTGGACGGTCGCCTGCAGAGAAGCGCACCGGCACTCGTGAAAGTCAGCCATGGCGACACGCCGGCATCGCGCAAGGTGGCGGCATGACCGCGCGACTGCCCGACCCGGAAGCGATCGCCGGGCGACCCGGCCTGGGTCACCTCGACTGGCTGGAGGCCGAGGCGATCCACATCCTGCGCGAGGTCGCCGGCCAATGTGCCAATCCGGCCCTGCTGTTTTCCGGCGGCAAGGACTCGATCGTGCTGCTGCGCTTAGCCGAAAAGGCATTCCGCCCGGCCCGCTTCCCGTTTCCATTGCTGCACATCGACACCGGTCACAACTACCCCGAGGTGATCGAGTTCCGCGACCGTCGTGCCGCCGAGCTGGGGGAGCGGTTGATCGCGCGCACGCTCGAGCAGTCGATGGCGCGCGGCACGGTCGTTCTGAAATCGCCGGACGAGTCGCGCAACAAGCATCAGTCGGTGACCCTGCTCGAGGCCATCGAGGAATTCGGCTTCGATGCCTGCATCGGCGGCGCGCGCCGCGATGAGGAGAAAGCCCGCGCCAAGGAGCGGGTCTTCTCGTTTCGCGACAGCTTTGGCCAATGGGACCCGAAGAACCAGCGCCCCGAACTTTGGAATCTCTACAACGCCCGCGTTCATCCCGGCGAGAACATCCGCGTGTTTCCCATCTCGAATTGGACGGAGCTCGATGTCTGGCAATACATCGAGCGCGAGGGCCTCGAACTGCCTTCGATCTATTTTGCCCACGCGCGTCCGGTGGTGCGCAAGGGCAGCCTGTTGCGGCCGGTGACGCCGCTGACGCCGGCGGGCCCCGGCGAGACGGTGGAAACGCTCACCGTGCGTTTTCGCACCGTGGGCGACATTACCTGCACCGCGCCGGTGGCTTCGGCAGCAGACAGCGTCGCCGGCGTCATCGAGGAAACGGCGACCACCACGATCACCGAGCGCGGCGCCACGCGTCTCGACGACCAGACTTCGGAGGCTTCGATGGAACAGCGCAAGAAGGAGGGCTACTTCTGATGGGAGCACCCGAATTCCCGCGACGGGAGGAGATCGAGGATCGCGGCGTGCTGCGCTTCCTCACCTGCGGCAGCGTCGACGACGGCAAGAGCACGCTGATCGGCCGCCTGCTCTACGATGCCAAGGCCATTCTCGCCGACACCCTGCACGCCGTCGAGCATACCTCGCGCAAGCGCGGCCTGACGGCCGCCGACCTGTCCTTGCTGACCGATGGCCTGGTCGCCGAGCGCGAGCAGGGCATCACCATCGACGTGGCCTATCGCTACTTCTCGACGGGCAAGCGCAAGTACGTCATTGCCGATGCGCCGGGCCATGAGCAGTACACGCGCAACATGGTCACGGCGGCGTCCACCGCCGATCTCGCCATCATCCTGGTCGACGCTCGCAAGGGTGTGCTGACGCAAAGCCGGCGCCATTCCGCCATTGCCGATCTGGTTGGCATCCGGCATCTGGTGGTCGCCATCAACAAGATGGACCTCGTTGGACACGACCAGGCGGTGTTCGAGCGCATTTGCGCCGATTATCGCGAGTTCGCGCGCGCCATCGGCATCGGGCAGTCCGACGAGATCCGCTTCGTGCCGATCTCGGCGCTCGAAGGCGACATGGTGGTCGAACGCGGCGAGCGGCTCGGCTGGTATCGCGGACCGACGCTCCTGGAAATCCTCGAGAGCGCCTCGGTGGCCCACGACGTGGGCTCGCGTCGTCGCGAGTCGTTCCGTTTTCCGGTGCAATACGTCTGCCGGCCGCAGCGGGCCGACGATCCCGTTCTGCATGATTACCGGGGCTACATGGGACGCGTCGAGTCCGGGGAAATCGCGGTCGGCGAGGTGGTGGCCGTCCTGCCGGGCGGCCGGGAATCGAGAGTCAAGGATATCCAGTCTGGCGGCCGCTCCCTGCACCGGGCCGTGGCCGAACAGTCCGTGACGCTGTTGCTGGAGGATGACATCGACGTCTCGCGCGGCGACATGATCGCGAAGAGCAGTGCTCACGGCGAGCCGCCACCGGCGACCCTCAATGCCATTCGCGCCAAGCTCTGCTGGCTTTCCGAAACGCCCCTCGATCCGCAGCGCCGCTACCTGATACGCCACACGACGCGCGAAACAAAAGCGAAGGTTGCCAGCATCGACTACCGGCTCGACATTGCCACCTTGCGCCATCTGGACGCGACCATGCTGGCGATGAACGATATTGCCCAGATATCCTTCCGCCTGGCGCAGCCGCTGTTCGTCGATTCCTACGCAACCAATCGCGCCACCGGTGCCTTCATCGTCATCGACGAGACGACCAACAATACCGTCGGCGCGGGAATGATCGTCTGAAAGGGCTGACCTAGACGCCGAGGTAGCGGTGCCAGAGCTCCGGCTGGGCGGACAGTTGCGCGGAACTGCCTTCCCAGCGGATGTGGCCTCGTTCGAGGATGTAGTGGCGGTCGGCGATGGCGACCAGGTTGCGGATGTACTTGTCGATCACCAGCACCGCGAGGCCCTTCTGCTTTAGCGTCGCCAGGCAGCGCCAGATTTCTTCGCGGATCAGCGGTGCCAGGCCCTCCGTCGCCTCGTCAAGGATGATGAGATGCGGGTTGGTCATCAGCACGCGGCCGATGGCCAGCATTTGCTGTTCGCCGCCCGAGAGCTGGTTGCCCATGTTCTTCTGCCGCTCGGCGAGACGGGGGCAGAAATCGTAAACCTTCTCGAGCGTCCAGGGGTCGGCCGCGCCGCTGCGGTTGGATGCCCATGCCACGAGGTTTTCCCGCACGGTCAGATTGGGGAAGATCTGCCGGCCTTCCGGCACCAGGCCGATGCCGGCGCGGCCAATGCGGTCGGCCTCGAGATCATGGATGGGCTCGCCGCGGAAACGCACCGTGCCATTGCGCGGCCGGACCAGGCCGGTGATGCTGCGCACCGTGGTGGTCTTGCCCATGCCGTTGCGGCCGAGCAGCGTCACCATCTCGCCGGGCGCGATGCGCAGGCTGACGCCGAACAGCGCCTGGCTGGCGCCGTAGTAGGTCTCCAGGCCTTCGACTTGGAGCAGGTCGCTCAATTCGTGGTCTCCTCGCCGAGATAGGCGGACTTTACCGCGGCGTTGGCGCGGATCTCATCCGGCAGGCCGGTGGTGATGACGCGGCCTGCCACCAGCACCGATATCCGGTCGGCAAGACGGAAGACCGCGTCCATGTCGTGCTCGACCAGCAGAATGGTGTAGCGGCCCTTGAGTCCCGAGATCAGTTGCACCATGTTTTCCGATTCCTCGGGGCCCATGCCGGCCATCGGCTCGTCGAGCAACATCAGTTGCGGCTTGGTGGCCAAGGCCAGCGCGATCTCGAGCTGCCGGTGCTCGCCATGCGACAGCCCGCGAGCCTGACGTGCAGCGAGCGTCTCCATGCCCACTTGGCGCAGGATGGCCATTGCCTCGTCAGCAAGTACGATCTCACCTGCAACCGGACGCCAAAAACGGAAACTCGAGCCGCTGACCGCCTGCAGCGCGATGCCGACGTTTTCGACAACGGTAAAGTCGTTGAGGATGCTGGTGATCTGGTAGGAGCGGGCAAAGCCGAGCGCGGCCCGCTCGTGGGCCTTCAGTTGCGTCACGTCGCGGCCGGCGAAATGTACCGAACCACTGTCGGGACGCAGGCTCCCGGACAGCTGGCCGATCAGCGTGGTCTTGCCTGCACCGTTGGGTCCGATCAGGGCGTGGCATTCACCTCGCGCCACTTCGAGGGAGACGGCGTCGGTGGCGACCAGGCCGCCGAAGCGCTTGCAAAGCGTCCGGGTTTCGAGCAGCGCGGCGCTCATCGTGCCTTCCTCGCGAAAAGCCCGGCGATGCCCTTGGGGGCGAAGAACACCACGCCGAGCAGAATCAGGCCGAGGATGATTTGCCAGTGTGACGTGAAGCCGGTCAGCACCTCTTCGAGCACCATGAACACCACTGCGCCCGCCAGTCCGCCCCAGAGGCTGCCCAAGCCTCCCAGGATGACCATGACCAGGACGGTGCCGGACTGATCCCAGTGCAGCATGTTGGGGCTGACAAAGCCGTTCTGATTGGCCATGAGCGCGCCAGCCAGACCGGCCAGCGTACCGGCGATGACGAAAGCGGTGAGCTTGAAACGAAACGTGGCGTAGCCGAGCGACTCCATGCGCGTCTCGTTGTCCTTGATGCCGCGCAAGACGCGGCCAAAGCGCGAATCGCGCAATCGTGCCAGGAGAATAAGGCTAACCGCCAGGATCGCAAGAACGAAGTAATAGAAGACCGTGTCATCGGCCATCCTGAGTGTCCAAAGCGGCGAACGCCTGGCGAGCGGCAAGCCGTCGTCGCCGCCGAATTCCTTCAGCGAAATAAATACGTAGAACAGCATTTGCGCGAAGGCCAGGGTGATCATGATGAAATAGACACCGCGGGTGCGCAGGCAGACCGAGCCGATGACGAGCGCCAGGAGTCCCGTGGCCACCATCGCCAGCGGCAGGATCACCGGAGCCGCCGACCATTGGGGCGCGCCAAGCGCGACGATACCCACCACGTACGCGCCAAACCCGAAAAAGGCGGCATGGCCCATGCTGACCATGCCGCCCGTACCGACCAGCAGGTTGAGGCTGGTGGCGAGCAAGGCCCAGATCAGCATCCGGCTGGCGACCGAGATATAGAACTCCTGCCCGATCATCGCGGCCAGTTTGGGCAGGGCCAGCCCCAACAGGCAGATGGCGACGAGCCATCCATGACGTGAAAGCCATGTCATGCTCAACTCCCGGCGGGAAACAGCCCCTGGGGCTTCCAGAACAACACGATTACCATGAGCAGATAAATCGAAATCGCCGCCAGGGACGGGCCCGCGGCATCCGCCAGGGCTGGCGGCAATACAGTTTTCAGTACCGGCGGTATGAAGGCGCGGCCAAACGTATCCACGATGCCAACCAGCAGGGCACCGATGAAAGCGCCGCGCATCGAGCCAATGCCGCCGATGACGACGGTGACAAATGCGAGGATCAGGATGCTTTCACCCATGCCAACCTGCACCACGAGCAGCGGACTGAGCATGGCGCCGGCCAGCGCGCACAGCGCCGCACCGGCCCCGAAAACAGCCGTGAACAGCCACTTGATGTTGGTGCCCATTGCCGTTGCCATCTGCCGGTTGGAAGCGCCGGCGCGTACCAGCATGCCGACGCGCGTTCGAACCACGACGTAATAAAGCACGGCCGCAACCACGAGACCGACGGCGATAATGGCCAGACGGAACGCCGAGTAATGCAGCCCCGGCAGGAGTTCTACCGAGCCTGACAACGCTTGCGGGACATTAAGCGTCAGCGCTTGCAGGCCCCAAATGGCACGCGTCGTCTCGTTGGCGATGAGGATCAAGGCAAACGTGGCGAGCACCTGGCTGAGGTGATCGCGCTTGTAAAGTCCCCGCAGCACCAGCACTTCGACCGCCATGCCGATCACCGCGGTCGCGGCGAGCCCGAGAGGTACGGCCGCGAGGAAAGAGCCTGTCGCCTGCGTCAAGGTTGCCACAAGGTAGGCGCCGACCATGTAGAGTGAGCCGTGCGCCAGATTGATGACGTCCATGATTCCGAAAATAAGCGTCAGGCCCGCCACCAGCAGAAACAGCATCAGCCCGAACTGCAGGCCGTTCAGGCATTGCTCGAGAAAGAGAATCCAGGTCATCTTGATTGGCCGCTACCGTCCGGCGCGCATTCCGGGAAGGAGGCGCGCGCCGAGCGATATCGAAGTGCTGCTTACATGTTGCAGCCGGAAACGTAGGCGTCCTGGTGATCGGTGAACACCGTGCCTACCGTCTTGTTGACGAGGCGCCCCTTGTCGTCCTTGACGACCTGTCGCAAGTAGTAGTTCTGGACCGGGAAGTGGTTCTTGTTGAACTTGAAGGCGCCGCGCACCGACTTGAAGTTGGCCGCCTCCAGCGCCTTGCGCAGCGCCGCCTTGTCCTCGATCTTGCCCTTGACGTCGCGAACGGCGGCATCGAGCAGCATTGCCGCGTCATAGCCTTGGGCCGCGAATTCGTTGGGTAGGCGGCCGTATTTCTTCTCGAAGTCGGCAACGAATTTCTTGTTGGCCGCGTTGTCGAGATCAAGATTCCAGTGCGAAGTATTCAGGGCGCCGAGCGTTGGTTCACCCACGGCAGCGAGCGTGTCCTGATCGAACGACCACCCGGTGCCGAACAGCGGAAATTCCTTGTTCATGCCGGCCTGGTGCCACTGCTTGATAAAATTGACGCCCATGCCGCCTGGCAGGAAGAAAAACACGGCATCGGGTTTGGCGGCGCGTATCTGGGAAATCTCCACCGCGAAGTCAAGCTGGGCGACCTTGGTGTAAAGCTCGCCTGCCAGGTTGCCCTTGTAGTAGCGCTTGAATCCGTTCACCACTTCTTTGCCGCCAGGATAGTTCAGCGCGACGGTGAACACATTCTTGTAGCCCTTGTCGGTCATGTTCTTGCCGGTGGCCTCCGAGTAGCTGTCGCTGACCCAGGAAACCGCGAAGAAATACGGGTTGCAGCCCGCACCGGCCAGATCGGACGGCCCCGTGTTGGGGCTGACGTAATAGGTTTCGGCGCCCAGCACGGTCGCCTGGGCCGCCTGCAGGATGTTCTGGAACACCATGCCGGTCATGAAGTCCACCTTGTCGCGCTTGACCAGCTTCTCGGCGAGTTGCTTGGCAACGTCGGGCTTCTGCTGGTCATCCTCGATGAGAACTTCGACCGGCAGTCCACCCAATTTGCCGCCAGCGTGCTCGATGCCAAGCTGGAAGCCGTCGCGGATGGCAACGCCAAGGATCCCCCCGGGTCCCGACAGGGTGCTGACGAATCCCACTTTTACCTTGTCTGCAGCCTGCGCCGCCATGGAAATGACGCCAGCCAAGGCCAAGCACAGCAGTTTCTTCTTCATGACACGTCTCCTCTATTGTTGCTGATAACGGGATACCCCGACTGAACTACTTCTGTTGCAAGACTGTAAATTCTCCCAACGAGCCTTTTCGCCGAGCTGCCGAAGAGCGGATACCAAGGGCATTCGCCAATCGGAAAATATAACTTACGGGCTACCCGATCGTTAGCGCGGTTGCGCAATTGGAGGCATGCCCGTGCAATCACGAATGAATTTCACCCTATTGCCTTCATTCCATCGCTTCGTACAGCGGCAGCGTGAGGAATTCCGGGTACTCGTTCGCCAGCGCCATTTTTTCGAAGATGCCAGCGGCCTGGTCGTAGGTCTCGGTCTTCTCGCCGTTGGCGGTGACTACGGCCTTTACCTTGGCCAGTTCCTCGGGAATCATGGCCTTGACCATTTCGACCGTCACCTTGCGACCATCGTCGAGCTTGCCCTTCGGTGACACGACCCACTGCCACACTTGCGAGCGCGAGATCTCGGCGGTGGCGGCGTCTTCCATCAGATTATGGATGGGAACGCAGCCGTTACCGGCCAGCCAACTGCCAAGGTAGTGGATGCCGACGTTGATATTGTTGCGCAGACCCTGTTCGGTAATGGGCTGTTCGGGCTGGAAGTTCAGCCAGTCCTTCGGACCGAAGGTGTCGGTGCGCTGCTTTCCCCACTGGTTCGGCTTGTCGCCGAGTACCTTGACGAATTCTTCCATGGCGATCGGCACCAGGCCCGGGTGGGCCACCCAGCCGCCGTCGTAGCCGTCGTTGGCGTCGCGCGTCTTGTCGTGGCGGATACCGGCCAGTGCCTTTTCATTGGCAGCGGGATCGTTCTTGATCGGGATTAGTGCACTCATGCCACCGATGGCCGGAGCGCCGCGCTTGTGGCAGGCCTTCACGAGTGCGAGCGCATAGCTGCGCATGAAGGGCACTTCCATGGTGATGGCGCCGCGATTGGCAAGGCAGAAATCCTTGTTGCGCTTGAACTTCTTGATGCAGGAGAAGATGTAGTCCCAGCGGCCGGCGTTGAGGCCGGCGCTGTGCTCGCGCAATTCGTAGAGAATCTCTTCCATCTCGAAGGTGGCGAGGATGGTCTCGACCAACACCGTGGCCTTGATGGTGCCGCGCGGCATGCCGATGTGGTCCTGCGCCATGCAGAAGATCTCGTTCCACAGTCGCGCTTCGAGATGGGATTCCATCTTGGGCAAGTAGAAGAAGGGGCCGGCGCCCCGCGCCACCTGTTCCTTGGCGTTGTGGAAGAAGACCAGGGCGAAATCGAAAATGCCGCCCGATACGCGCTGGCCGTCGACGAGGACATGTTTTTCGTCGAGGTGCCATCCACGCGGGCGGATCTGCAGCGTGGCGATCTTGTCGTTGAGCTTGTACTCCTTGCCGGCTTCGTTGGTGTAGCCGATCCTGCGGCGGATGGCGTCGTAGAGATTTACCTGGCCCTGGATCTGGTTGAACCAGTTGGGGCTGTTGGAATCCTCGAAGTCGGTCATATAGGAATCGGCGCCCGAGTTGTAGGCGTTGATGATCATCTTGCGCTCGACCGGGCCGGTGATTTCCACGCGGCGGCATTCGAGTGCCTTCGGCAGCGGTGCGACCTTCCAGTCACCCTCGCGGACGTGCTTGGTCTCGGGCAGGAAGTCGGGCATTTCGCCGGCGTCGATGCGCGCCTGGCGGGCAACGCGGGCCTTGAGCAGCTCCTGGCGACGCGACTCGAAGGCGCGATGCAGCTTGGCGACCAATTCCAGCGCGTCCTTGGTCAGGATCTCGTCGAAGCGGGGATGGATCGGGGCGTTGACTTGCATGCCGCTGGGTAGGTTCAGGGTCACGGGGAGTTCTCCAATCAGCTATCAAATTCGATAATCAACAGACATTCGGCTTCATTCAGCCGCCGGCAATCGGCGGCACAAGAAATACCTCATCTTCATCGTTCACGACCTGGGTTCTGTCGGCAAAACGCTGGTTCACGAAAATCATCACGACAGCATCGAACTCCAGCGCTCGTTCATATTTCTCTCCGCGCATCGCCAGCCAGTCGAGAAGCATACCTACATTCCTTACTTCGGCGGGGAGCGTGATGGTCTCTTCGTCGCACCCCATGCTGTCCCTGAGCCAGGCGAAATACCGTAATTTCATCCTCTATCCGCGTGCCACCATGTCGCGCAAGACATGCTTGACCACCTTGCGCATCTCGTTGCGCGGCAATTCATCGACGAAGATCACATCCTTCGGATGTTTATATCTTCCCAGCTTGCCGTTGAACCACTCGAGAATGTCCTTCTTTTCCAGCTGGCGATTTGCCTTGGTGACGATGACGGCTACCGGCACCTCGCCCCAGTGCGCATCCGGCCGGCCGACCACCGAGGCATCCTGAATGTCCGGGTGCATCATCAATACGTTTTCGAGTTCCGACGGATAGATGTTCTCGCCACCCGAAATGATCATGTCCTTCTTGCGATCGATAATGTAATAGCAGCCGTCCGGGTTGGCGTAGCCGATGTCGCCGCTGTGGAACCAGCCGCCGTCGAGCGCGGTTCGCGTCGCCTGTTCGTTGTTCCAGTAATGGGACATCACGTTCTTGCCGCGGATCAGTATTTCGCCGGGCTCGCCCACCGGACATTCCTTGCCATTGGCGTCGACGATGCGGATCTGGCAGTGCATGGCCGGAAATCCGATCGAACCCTCCGTGGCGAACGCGTTGGCGGGCGTCTGGTGAATTGCGATAGGGGCGGTTTCGCTGGCACCATACATGTTGAGCAGGGGAATTCCCTTGTCGTGCCAGTAACGAACCATGTCGCGCGGAATGAAGGACGAGCCGGTCAGCACCGCACGCAGGCTTGACAGATCGGCGGACTCCCACTCGGGGATGCTGCGCAACGCCGGCATGTGGGCGGGAAGCAAGATCGTCAGCGAAGGCCGTTGGGTAAGGATGGCGTCGAGCACCAGCGCAGGATCGAACACGCGGTGGAGGATGACGGTGGCGCCGACGTAGAAAGCCGTCGTGGTCTGGATGTTCAACCCGCCGACATGGAAGAACGGCAGCACTGCCAGGACCCGGTCCCGGCTTGTCATGTCGTGCAGGACGGCGCTGTTGAAGGCGTTGTATTGAACCGCCTCTTGCGTCAACACCGCACCCTTGGGAAAGCCTGTGGTGCCAGACGTGTAGATGATGAGCAGCGGGCTATCCAGGCCGATCTCCGTGGGCGTGTCTTCCGCGTCCGCTCCTGGCAGCAGGTCCGCGAG
Source organism: uncultured Rhodocyclaceae bacterium (assembly GCA_964469455.1). Lineage (GTDB taxonomy): Bacteria > Pseudomonadota > Gammaproteobacteria > Burkholderiales > Rhodocyclaceae > Fen-999. Next base: position 12,057 of record CAYXZX010000073.1, read on the forward strand.
CATTGGCCACCGGCCATGGCGGGTGGCGCCCATTGCCACGAACCGGCAGGCCGGCAGTTCGGCATCGAAGTTCTCGCATTGCTTCACGTATGGCTCGTCGACGAACAATACTGTGGCGCCGCTGTCGCGCAGCATGCCCACATGTTCGCGCGGCGCCAGGCGCCAGTTCAGCGGCACCAGGATGGCGCCGAGTCGTGCGCAGGCAAACAGGAACGCCAACAGCTGAGGGTGGTTTTGCCCGAGATAAGCGATGCGATCCCCGGGCTTGATGCCGAACTCGGTTCGCAGCAGTTGGGTGCCGGCCTTGATCGCATCGTCGAACTGAGGATAAGTGACGTCCTCGCCCTCAAAACGAAGCGCGACCTTGCCGGGCGTTGCCCGCGCCCATTTTTCGATCCAGTCTGCAATGTTCATTTGTTGACCTTCGCGAGGATGCGGCGCTGATACCAGAAGTTTCCTATTTACCCGATTGCCGCTTTTCGAATATTGCCCGTGCCACCTTTTCCGGGGACAAGGGTGGATTGAAGATCCGGACACCGGTCGCGTTGAACAAGGCGTTGGCGATTGCCGGCGCGATGACGATGGTCGGCAGCTCGGAAACTCCTTTCGCACCGTAGGGGCCTTCGGCGCAGTTGCTCTCGATGAAGTGCATCTCCAGTTTCGGCATTTCCGGCGCGGTCACGAGCTTGTAGTCCCGGAAGCACGGATTCTTCAATATCCCGCCTTCCAACTGCATGTTCTCGCTCAGCGCGTAGCCAAGGCCGATGGCAATTCCGCCCTCGGTCTGCGCCTCCAGGCCCATGCGATTGATCACGCGGCCAACATCCTGGGCCGAGGTGATCTTGTCCACCTTGATTTCGCCGGTCAGCGTGTCGACGGTGATTTCCGCGACGTGTACGGCATGGGAGTAGGCCGCCGAATGATCGGAGATGTGGTCCGCGCCCTCAGGCTCGCTCTTGGGCTCGTAGTAGTCGGTCACCATGATCAGCTCGGGCTCCGCCTGGAAGTGCATTTGCCTGAGCAGCCGATCGAGCTTGATCA
>CAYXZX010000074.1:0-12645 GCA_964469455.1 uncultured Rhodocyclaceae bacterium
GGCTGACGCTCTACGTGCCGGACGTCAAGACGCACGGCGTCATCGAACGCCAGCGCGAGATCGATGAACTCGCCTCGCTCATCGAGGCGCGCGCCGCCGAGGAGGAGTCTTCCCGCGAAGCACAGGGCGAGGCGGAACGCCTGCTCAATGAAAGTCAGGCGTCGCAGCACGCCGCGCGGCGTCTGGTCGACGAAATCCAGCAGCGCCTGCACGCGGCCCACGTCGAGGCGCTCAAGCTGGCGCAGCTCCAGGCACGCCATGACGAGCGCGCGGGGCAGATCGCCCGCGACCTGGAGGACATCCTGCGCGGCGAGGAAACGGAGCGTGGCGAGCTGGTGAGGGCAGAAAGCGAAGCCAATGCCTGCCGTGAGCAGTTGGCGGCCGTGCGCACCCGCGTCGAGGAGGCGCTGGAGATCCAGCGCCAGAAGGATACCGGGCTGCGCGAAGCGCGCGCGCTGGAGCATCAGCTGGCGCGCGAGGCGCAGGAGGCCAATTTCTCCGAGCGCGAGTGCCGTTCGAAGCTGGAGGACAATGCCCGCGCCGCCGAAACGGCACGCGTCCAGTTGGAGCGTGTCGCCGGCGATACCGGCACGGCGACGGCCGAGCTGGCGGCCATCAGCGACGTCGTGCTGCAGGAGCAGTTGCAGTCGGCACTCGATTCGCGGTCCGGCCGCGAAGGCCTGCTGGCCGAGCGGCGCAACGCGCTGGAAACGGCTGCGAGCGACCTGCGTGCCCTGGAGGAGCAGCGGCTGAAGCTAGAACAGGGCCTGCAGCCGGCACGCGACAAGATCAACGATTGGAAGCTCAAGCAGCAGGCGGCCGAGCTGAATGCCGAACAGTTCCAGCAACGGCTCGCCGAAGTGGGCGTGACCACGCCGGAACTGGAAGCCGAACTCGCCGCCGAGTTGACGCCGGCGCTCAAGGAGAGCGTCCTGGCCGGCGACATCGCGCGGCTGGGTGCCGAGATCGAGGCGCTGGGGCCGGTCAACCTCGCCGCGCTGGAGGAGCTGACCGTGGCGCGCGAACGCAAGGGCTACCTCGATGACCAGTCCAGCGACCTCAGGACCGCCATCGATACGCTGGAGGACGCGATCCGCCGCATCGACCGCGAAACGCGCGAGCAACTGCAGGACACCTACGATGCCGTGACCCGCCACTTCGGCGAGCTGTTCCCGCAACTGTTCGGTGGTGGCGAGGCGAAGTTGCTGCTGACCGGCGAGGAGATCCTCGATGCCGGCATCCAGATCATGGCGCAGCCGCCCGGCAAGAAGAACTCGACCATCCACCTGCTTTCGGGCGGGGAGAAGGCACTTACGGCGATTGCGCTGGTGTTCGCGATGTTCCAGCTTAACCCGGCGCCGTTCTGCATGCTCGACGAAGTCGATGCGCCGCTCGACGACAGCAATACCGAGCGTTTCTGCGGCCTGGTCAAGCGGATGTCGGCGCACACGCAGTTCGTCTTCATCACCCACAACAAGATCGCGATGGAAATGGCCCAGCACCTGATCGGCGTCACCATGCAGGAGCAGGGCGTGTCGCGGGTGGTGGAAGTCGACATCGAAGAAGCGCTGCGGATGACTGAAAGGGAAGTCGCATGAACGAACTCCAGATTGCGTTGATCGGTGCGGGCGCCGCGGCCGTGGCGGGCGTCTGGGGCTACAACAAGTGGCAGGAGCGCCAGCACCGCAAGCTGGCCGAGAAGATATTCAAGGGCGTTCAGCCCGACGTCCTGCTCGGCAACGAAGGTGTCGGCACTGAGCCATCATTGGGCGACACCCATATTCATACCCTGGAAGCCGAGGATCCGGCCATCGGCGATTTCGCCGCCCCGGCGACGGAGGCCCCGGCATCAAGTGGATCGATCCACGAACCGGAGGCGGCCGGCCTGCCGCCGCTGCCCGGGGAATATGCCGACGAGATCGCCGATTGCGTGATCCGCATGGATTTCACCGAAGCCATGCCGGCACCGGCGCTTTGGGCGATGCAGGCGCGCTGGGCCGGTCACGTCGACAAGCCGATGTCCTGGCTGGGTTTCGACGAGTCCTTGGGCGCCTGGCGGCGCCTGTCGGAGCACGATGCAGGCCGTTACGGCGTCATCTGTGCGGCCGTGCAACTGGCCGATCGCCAGGGCGCCGTCACCGACGCCGGGTTGTCGGCGTTCTTCGATGGCGTGCGCGAGATCGTCGGCCAGTGCGCCGGCGTTGCCCAGCTGCCGGATCAGGACGAGGCGCTGGTCGGCGCCCGTGCGCTCGATGAGTTCTGCGCCAGCGTCGACCTGCAGCTGGGCGTGAATATCATCACCACCGGCGAACCGTTTCCGGGCACCAAGTTGCGCGGCGTCACCGAGGCGGCCGGGCTGAGCCTGCTCGAGGACGGCAGCTTCCATGCCCTCGACGATGCCCGCATGACCCGCTTCACCCTGAGCAACATCGGCGCCGAACTGTTTGTCGCCGATGCCATGAAGTCGCTGGCGACGCAGGGCGTCACCCTGTCGCTCGATGTGCCGCGCGTGGCCGAAGGCCCGGCGGTGTTCGACGCCATGATGGCGGTGGCCCGCCAGCTGACCGCCGCGCTGGGCGGCGCGCTGGTCGATGGCCATGGCAGTCCGTTGACGCCGGAGATGATCGCCAGCATCCGCGCCAAGGTGGGCGAATTGCAACAGCGCATGGCGCACCACCAGATCGTCGCCGGCAGCGTCCGGGCGCTGCGCCTGTTCTCCTGATGCCGGCGCCGGGCGAGGCCGGGCGGCGCGCCGGATTTCTTCGCGGCGAGATCGAGCGCCACAATCACGCGTATTACGTGCTCGACGCGCCGACGATTCCCGATGCGGAATACGACAAGCTGTTTCGTGAGCTGCAGGCGCTTGAAGCCGAATTTCCTGATCTAGTGGGGCCCGACTCACCGACCCAGCGCGTCGGTGGCCGCCCATTGGAAGGGTTCGCGCCGGTCAGGCACGTCGTGCCGATGCTGTCCATCCGCACCGAGACCGATACCGGCCCGGGTGGAGCACAGGCGTTCGATGGGCGCGTGCGCAAGGCCCTGGCGCTGCCAGAACATGCGCCCCCGGTCGAGTACGCGGCCGAACTGAAGTTCGACGGCCTGGCCATCAGCCTTCGCTACGAGCATGGCGTGCTGGTGCAGGCGGCGACGCGCGGCGACGGCGAAACGGGCGAGGACGTCACGCAGAACATCCGTACCGTCCGGCGCATTCCCCTGCGGCTGGCCGGCGCCACGCCGGCCGTGCTGGAAGTGCGCGGCGAAGTGTTCATGAGCCGGTCCGACTTCGAGCACTACAACGAGAAGCAGCGGCGCGCCGGCAAGCCGACGCTCGTCAATCCCCGCAACGGCGCGGCCGGCAGCATCCGGCAGCTCGATCCGAAGATGGCGGCGGAGCGTCCGCTGTCCTTCTATGCCTACGGTCTCGGCGAGACGCGCGGCTGGGTCGTGCCCGCCACGCACCGCGAAGTCCTCGAGGCGCTGGCCACCCTGGGGCTGCCCGCCTGCGAGCATCGCACGATTGCGCGCGGGGCCGGCGAACTGATCGAGTTCCACGACCGTATTCTCGCCATGCGCGACGCGCTGCCGTTCGACATCGACGGCGTGGTCTACAAGGTCAATTCGCTGGCGCTGCAGCAGGAACTCGGCTTCGTCAGCCGCGAGCCGCGCTGGGCCGTGGCGCACAAGTATCCGCCGCAGGAGGCGCTGACCACCGTCGAGGCCATCGAAGTCCAGGTGGGCCGCACCGGCGCACTGACGCCGGTGGCACGACTGGCGCCGGTGTTCGTCGGCGGCGTCACCGTCACCAACGCCACGCTGCACAACGAGGACGAGGTGCGGCGCAAGGACGTGCGCATCGGCGATACGGTAATCGTTCGGCGCGCTGGTGAAGTGATTCCCGAGGTGGTTAGCGTGGTGCCCGAAAAGCGACCGATCTTGGCACCGGAATTCGTCATGCCGAAGACCTGCCCGGTCTGCGGCTCGGCGGTGGAAAAGCCGGAAGACGAGGCCATCGCCCGCTGCACCGGCGGCCTTTTCTGTCCGGCGCAGCGCAAGCAGGCGCTGCTGCATTTTGCCTCGCGGCGGGCGATGGACATCGAAGGGCTCGGCGAGAAGCTGGTCGACCAGCTGGTCGATGGCGGGCTGGTGAAGACGCCGGCCGATCTCTACTTGCTCGATCTCGAGCGCCTCGCGGGCCTGGAGCGCATGGGCGAGAAATCCGCGCGCAACCTGCTGGCGGCGATCGACGGCAGCAAGACGCCAACGCTGGCGCGTTTCATTTTCGCGCTGGGCATCCGCAACGTCGGCGAGAGCACCGCCCGGGATCTGGCCCGCCATTTCGGCAACCTCGATGCGGTGATGGCCGCCGACGAGGCACGCCTTCAGCAGGTGACCGATGTTGGTCCGGTGGTGGCGGCATCGATCGCGCATTTCTTCGCCGAGGCACATAACCGCGAAGTCATCGAGAATCTGGCGAAAGTCAGTGTCCGCGGCACGCCGAGCGAACCGGTGGCGACCGATTCGGCGATCGCCGGCAAGACCTTCGTGCTGACCGGAACGCTGCCTTCGATGACACGCGACGAAGCGAAGGCGCTGATCGAGGCGCGGGGCGGCAAGGTCGCGGGTTCGGTGTCGAAAAAGACGGATTTCGTGGTTGCCGGCGCCGAGGCCGGCTCGAAACTCGACAAGGCGCGCGAACTGGGCGTCATAATCCTGGATCAGGCACAGTTGATGGAGTTGCTCGAATCATGAAGAAAGTCACCAAGGCTGTTTTCCCCGTCGCCGGCATGGGCACCCGCTTCCTGCCCGCCACCAAGGCCAGTCCCAAGGAGATGATGCCGATCGTCGACAAGCCGCTGATCCAGTACGCGGTCGAGGAGGCCGTGGCGGCAGGCATCACCGACATGATCTTCGTTACCGGCCGATCCAAGCGCGCCATCGAGGATCATTTCGACAAGGCCTACGAGCTGGAAAACGAACTGGCGGCGCGCGGCAAGAGCGAGATGCTCGACTTCGTCCGCAACATGCTGCCGAGGAACATCAACTGCATCTACATCCGCCAGGCCGAGGCGCTCGGGCTGGGCCACGCGGTGCTGTGCGCGCGGCCGGCGGTGGGCGATGAACCTTTCGCCGTGCTGCTCGCCGACGACCTGCTCGACGGCCAGCCGCCGGTGATGAAGCAGATGGTCGAGGCCTTCGACTATTACCACTGCTCGGTGCTGGGCGTGCAGGACGTGCCGCGCGCCGACACGCGCAGCTACGGCATCGTCGCGTCGCGGCCGCTGGCCGAGCGGGTCGAGCAGATCACCGGCATCGTCGAGAAGCCCAGGCCCGAGGACGCGCCGTCGACGCTGGCCGTGGTCGGCCGCTATGTGCTGACACCCGAGATTTTTCATCATCTCGCGAAGGTTACAGCGGGCTCCGGCGGCGAGATCCAGCTCACCGACGGCATCGCCTCGCTGATGCAGCAGCAGCAGATTCTTGCCTATCGCTACGAGGGCATCCGTTACGACTGCGGCTCCAAGCTCGGCTACCTGCAAGCCACGGTCGAGCTGGGCCTGCGCCATTCGGAGGTCGGGAGCGCGTTCGCGGATTACCTGAAGGCGCAACGCGTGCCATGACGCCGGCGGAGGCGCGCCGACTCCTGGCCCAGGCTGACCTGATCCACTCGGCCGACGCGGTCGCGCGGGCGATCGACCGGCTGGCGCTTGAAATCACGCAATGCCTGGCGGTTGTCGATGACTATCCGCTGGTGCTGACCGTCATGGGCGGCGGCGTCTTTTTCGCCGGTCAATTGCTGCCCAAGCTCGCCTTCCCCCTGGAGTGCGATTACCTGCATGCCACGCGGTACCGCAACACTCTGCAGGGGCAGGGCGTGGCCTGGGTGGCGACGCCGCGCGCGTCGGTGCAGGATCGGACGGTGCTCGTGCTCGACGACATCCTCGACGAAGGCATTACCCTCGCGGCCATCCGGTCGCGCCTGCTCGAGCAGGGCGCGCGCGACTGCCTGATCGCCGTGCTGACGGAGAAGGAGATCGGCACGCCCAAGCCGGTCGATGCCGACTTCGTTGGCCTGCGCCTGCCCGATCGCTATGTGTTCGGCTGTGGCATGGACATACGGGGTGCCTGGCGCAACCTGCCGGCGATCTACGCGCTCTCGGAGGCCGATCGCTAGCCATCAAGGTTCCGGCGTGCCGCCACGGCTGACTTTCAGCGGCCCACCTCAATTTGCGCGGGGCTTGTGCAGGAGCTTGAACAACTCGAACCAGGCGATACCGGCGAGTCCCGCGAGGACAGCCAAAACAAGGTCGGCGCCACCGACCGGCGCGAAGCGGAACAATTCGCGCAACCACGGCACGCCGAGCACCAGACCCAGACACAGCATTGCGCCGCCGCTGATCCACCAAAGGAAACGATTCGGGCTGCCCAGCGAGGCGAAGATGGTGCGCTGCCAGCTGCGGTTGGCGAAGATGAGGGCGATATTGCCGACAACCAGGGTGGTGAAGGCCAGCGCGCGCGCGGCGCCTTCGGCAAGGCCGCGGTCGAGGGCAATGCCGAACACGGCGATGCACAGTGCGAGCACGCCGACGCCCTGCAGCAGGCTCAGCGTGACGTTCCAGCCGGTGTAGAGCGGCTCGTCCGGTCGGCGCGGCGGACGGCGCATGGCGTTGGGTTCCGCGCGTTCCGCCTCGAAGACGATCGAACAGGCCGGATCGATGATGAATTCGAGGAAGGCGACATGGACCGGGAAGAAGATCAGCGGCCAGCCGAAGAACACCGGCAGCAGCGACATGCCGGCGATCGGCACGTGGATCGCGAGGATGTAGGCCAGTGCCTTGCGCAGGTTGTCGTAGATGCGGCGGCCGAGATGCACGGCATGGACGATCGAGGCGAAGTCGTCGTCCAGCAGCACCAGTGACGAGGCCTCGCGGGCGACGTCGGTGCCGCGGCCGCCCATGGCCACGCCGATATGTGCCGCCCTGAGCGCCGGTGCGTCGTTGACGCCGTCACCGGTCATGGCGACGATTTCGCCGTTGGCCTTGAGCGCGCTGACCAGCTTGAGCTTCTGGTCGGGCACGACGCGGGCGAAGACGTTGACGTCTGCAATACGCGCGCGCAATTCCGTCTCGCTCAGCAGCGCCAGTTCGGCGCCGGTCATCACTTCGCCCGGATCGAGCCCCGCTTCGCGCGCAATGGCAAGCGCGGTGCCCGGATAGTCACCGGTGATCATGACGACGCGGATGCCGGCCGCCCTGCATTCGGCGATGGCGGCGGGAACCGCCGGCCGCAAGGGGTCGGCGAGCGCGATCAGGCCGAGCAGGCGGAAGTCGAAGTCGTGCTGCATCGTCGGCCACTCCGGGCCCTTGAAGCGCGCCGCGGCGACTCCGAGCACGCGCAGGCCCTGTCCGGAAAGCTGCTCGACCTGTCCGGCGAGTTCGGCCGCCCTTGCGGCATCGAGGTGGCAGAGATCCGCGATGGCCTCTGGCGCGCCCTTGGCCGCGACGACGTACTCGTCACCGTGCGTCGATCGCCAGGCATGCGAGACGGCGCGCATGTCCGGCGTCAGCGGATAGTCGTGCATGAGCGCCCAGTCGGCATGGAGGTGCTCGGTATTGCTCAAGTAGCGCTGGCCGACGGACCGCATCGCCGTTTCCATCGGATCGAAGGGGTCGATCTCGCTCGCCAGGATGCCGAACTCGAGGAGTTCATGGAAGCTCTCGGGCAACGGCGCGGCGTCAACATCGGCGGGAATGCGGAACACCTGGCTGCCCGCCACCAGCGAATGCACCGCCATCCTGTTCTGCGTCAGCGTGCCGGTCTTGTCGACGCAGAGCACCGTCGCGGCACCGAGGGTCTCGATCGCCGGCATGCGCCGCGTGAGTACGCGGCGGCGCGAGATGCGCCACGCGCCGAGCGCCATGAATACCGTCAGCACCACGGGAATCTCTTCGGGCAGCGCCGACATGGCCATGGTGATGCCGGCCAGTGCGCCGGCCATCCAGTCGCCGCGCGTGAGTCCATAGACAACGAACAGCAACAGGCATAGCGTAATGCCGACTGTGGCGAGGACGCGTACCAGGCGCCGTGACTGCGTCTGCAGCGGTGTTGCCTCCGGCGCGAGCGTCTGCAGCGCCTTGCCGATGCGGCCGATTTCGCTGCGCGGTCCGGTGGCCACCGCTTCGGCGATGGCCAGGCCCTGCACGACGAGCGTGCCGGAATACACCCACGGCTGTCCTTCACCTCCCGGTGGCGCGGGCGGGTCGGCAGCGTTCCCCGCTGCCTTGCCAACGGGCACCGATTCGCCGGTGAGCAGCGATTCGTCCAGCTGCAGGTTGCGCTGCGCGAGCACGGCGGCGTCGGCAGGCACGCGATCGCCCTCCGACAGCACGAGCATGTCGCCACGAACCACCTCGCGCCCGGGAATGCGCCGCTGCTGGCCGTCGCGCACGACCCGGGCTCGCGGGCTGGTCAGGTCGCGCAGCGCTTCGAGGACTCGCTCGGTGCGTTGTTCCTGGTGGATGGTGATCGCCATCATCACCAGCACCGAGCAGAGCAGGATCGACGCTTCGCCGATGTCGCCGAGCACGAAGTAGATGGCGGCAGCGACGACCAGCAGCAGGAACATCGGCTCGCGCACCACACCGAGCGCGATGGCCAGGGTCGAACGATGACGACTGCCTGGCAGCTCGTTGTAGCCATCCGCGCGCAACCGCGCTTCGGCCTCCGCCTGCGAGAGGCCCTGCACGTCGCGCCAGTCGGGCTGATCCGGTCGTATCGCCATGGTCTCGATAAGACTCTACCGGAGAGCGGCCGCTAACGCGGCGCGCCGCCGGCGTGCCGCCGCGCCTGACTTTCCGATGGTCGTGTCCGCCGCCAATGCCTATGGAACCACCGGTGGACCCCGTACACGCACGCCAGGTAGGCAGCGACAATGCCGGCGAGCATGCCGAGCAGCGTGGGCGGTGGTGGCACGAAGCCGAGTTTTCCCGCAAACGGCAGCCAGGGCAGGGCGGTCGCTACCGCCACGACAGTCAGCGACAGGGCTGCCAGCCAGGGGTTCGGGCGGCTGGCGAAGGGGTTGCCACGGGTGCGAATGATGAAGATGACCAGGACCTGCGAGGCGATTGACTCGATGAACCAGCCCGTGTGGAACAGAGCTGCGCCGGCCTGGAACAACGTCAGCATGAGATAGAAGGTCAGGATGTCGAACACCGAACTTACCGGCCCCACGGTGAGCATGAAGTTGCGAATGAAATCCATGTCCCATACCCGGGGGGCGGCAAGCATCTCCTCGTCGACCTCATCGAGCGGGATGGCGACTTCCGACAAATCGTAGAGCAGGTTATTGAGCAGTATCTGGATCGGCAGCATCGGCAGAAAGGGCAGGAACAGCGTGCCTGCGGCCATGCTGAACATGTTGCCGAAGTTGGAACTGGTGCCCATCATCACGTACTTGGTGACGTTGCCGAAAGTGCGGCGTCCTTCGCGGACGCCTTCATGCAGCACTTTCAGGTCGTGGTCAAGAAGCACGATGTCGGCGGCCTCCTTGGCCACGTCGACGGCACTGTCTACGGAGATACCGACATTGGCGGCGTGGAGCGCCGGCGCATCGTTGATGCCGTCGCCGAGAAAGCCGACGACATGGCTGCGCGCTCGCAGGGCGCCGAGGATGCGAGTCTTCTGCGGCGGCGTGAGACGACAGAAAAGATTGACATCCTCGGCACGCGCTTGCAGGGCGGTATCGTCAAGCACCTGGATGTCCGCGCCGCTCAGCACGCCGGTCACCGGCACGCCGAGCTGGCTGCAGACGTGGCGCGCCACCAGTTCATGGTCGCCGGTGACGATCTTCACCGTGACGCCGTCGGCGGCGAGGGCCGTCAATGCAGGCGCCGCGCTGGCCTTGGGCGGGTCGAGGAAGGCGGCGAAGCCGCTGAAGACCAGTTCGCTTTCATCGGTGACCCTGGCGTGATCCTGATCGGGCGGCGCCTTGCGCCAGGCGATGCCCAGTACCCGGAATCCCTGGCCGCTCAGCGACTCGAACTGGCGCACGATGCGCTCGCGGGCGTCGTCTTCGAGCGGCTTTGGTGCGTCTTCGCCCTCGTAGTCGGCGCACAGACCTAGCACATCCTCGAACGAACCCTTGACGATCAGCGTGCGGCTGTCCGCCCGGTCCAGCAGGACCGATACGCGTCGGCGCTCGAAATCGAATGGCACTTCGTCGATTTTCCGCCATGGCGTCACATCGATGTGCGTGTGGGCGAGGATCGCGTCATCCAGAGGGCTGCGGATGCCCGACTCGAAGCAACTGTTCAGATAGGCCAGCTCCAGAACGCGTTCGCTGTCGCGGCCGAGGGCGTCAAGATGCCGCTCCAGGCGAATGCGGCCCTCGGTCAGCGTGCCGGTCTTGTCCGTGCAGAGCACGTCGATGCCCCCCAGTTCCTGAACGGCGGACAGTCGCTTGACGATGACGCGCCGCCGGGCCAGACGAATTGCGCCTTGCGCGAGGGTGACCGACAGCACCATCGGCAGCAATTCCGGCGTCAGGCCGACGGCGAGCGCCAAGGCGAACAGGAAGGAGTCGATCAAGGGGCGGCCGAGCAGGGCATTGATGAGCAGCACCGCCAATACCAGCGCCACCGTCAGACGCATGATGAGCGCACCGAAGGCCTGGGTGCCGCGCTCGAAGGCCGTTGCCGGCGGCCGTTGCGCCAGGCTGCCGGCGATGTGCCCGAGCGCGGTGGCGGCACCGGTGTGGACGACGAGCATCCGGCCCGCGCCGCTGATCACCGATGTTCCCATGAAGAGCGCGTTGGTGGCATCGACCAGATCGGCGCCGGGTGCGGCGTCCGCGGCGAGCTTCTCAACCGGGTAGGACTCGCCGGTCAGCAACCCCTGGTTCAGGAAGAGGTCGCGCGCCTCGAGGACTCGCCCGTCGGCAGGCACCAGGTCGCCCGCCGCCAGCAGTACGATATCGCCGGGCACCAGTTCGGCGACGGGAAGCTCGCGGCTCAGGCCGTCCCGCACCACCATGGCGCGCAGCGCCACGGAGCGACGCAGGCGATCGACGGCGCGACCGGCACGGTGTTCCTGAAGGAAGTCGAGCGTGACGCTCACCGCCACGATGGCGGAAATGACGAGAAAGCTCCTGATGTCGCCTAGCATGCCGGCGATGGCGCTGGCCGCCAGCAGAATCAGCACCAAGGGATTGCGAAAGTAGCGGACGAACTGAACCAGCAGCGCGCGCTCCACTCGCGGGCGAACCTGATTCGGGCCGATGCGACCTTGCCGCCGCCGCGCTTCAGTTTCCTCCAGGCCGGTGACGGAACCGCCGAGTTCCGCCGTTAGCGCGGTGATCGGCTGTTGCCAGAATTCCAGGGGCGCAGAGGCGGTCATGCTCGTCGACTCAGGTCAGGGCGCGACCACCCGGCAGGATCGGCGCGCCGCCATGGCTGACTTTCATCGGCATGGCCAGCCGGCATCCGGTCAGCCGCGCTTGCCGATCAGCTCGATGTAGTAGCCATCCGGATCGGCGACGAAGGCGACGATCGTGGTGCCGGCATTCATTGGCGCCGCCTCGCGCACGACGGTGCCGCCGCGCCGCCGGATCTCCGCGCACGCGGCATGCACGTCGTCGACCTCGATGGCCAGATGGCCGAAACCCTTGCCGACGTCATAGCGGTCGACGCCCCAGTTGTAGGTGAGTTCGATGACGCTGTTCTCGCGCTCGTCACCATAGCCGACAAAGGCTAGCGTGAATTTTCCTTCGGGATAGTCCTGCCGGCGCAGCAATCGCATGCCAAGCACATCGGTGTAGAAGGCGATCGAACGGTCAAGGTCGCCGGTGCGGATCATGGTGTGCAGGAGTCGCATGGGGTAATCCTTCGACAAGTGAAGGCCGTGATGATGCAGCGTACCGGTGCGCTAAGTGGCCAGTGGTGGAGCCAGCCGCCCTTGATCGGGCTGCGGCACCGGCAGTTCGAACCAGAAGGTCGAACCTTGTCCGGCGACGCTGTCGACGCCGATGGTTCCGCCCATGGCTTCGACCAGTCGCTTGCAGATCGAAAGGCCCAGCCCGGTGCCGCCGAACTTGCGCGTGGTCGAGGCATCCGCCTGGGTGAAGGGGCTGAAGAGGTCGTCGATCTTGTCCGGCGGGATGCCGATGCCCGTGTCGCGCACCTCGAAGCGCAGGCGGGGCGACTGGTCGGTGGCCGGCCGCATCCTCACCGCGATCGATACCTCGCCGGCCTCGGTGAACTTGATGGCGTTGCCGGCGAGATTGAGCAGTATCTGCCGCAACCGGCCCGGGTCGCCGTGCGCCAGCGGCGGGACCGCCGGATCGACGGCCTTCTCGAGCTTGATGCCTTTCTCGGTGGCGCGGAAGGCGACCAGGTCGCCGATTTCGTCGATCACCAGGCGAGGATCGAACTCGATAGTCTCGAGGTCGAACTTCCCGGCCTCGATCTTGGAAAAGTCGAGGATGTCGTTGAGCAATCGCAGCAGCGAATCGGCACTACTCTTGACCACCGTCGCGAATTCGCGCTGCTCGTCGTCGAGGGGGGTATCGAGCAGCAGTTCGGTCATGCCGATGATGCCGTTCATCGGCGTGCGGATCTCGTGGCTCATGTTGGCCAGGAAGGCGCTCTTGGC
>CAYXZX010000075.1:0-12529 GCA_964469455.1 uncultured Rhodocyclaceae bacterium
AGGTCGGCATCCCGATCCTCGGCATCGTCGAGAACATGAGCATCCACATCTGCTCGAAGTGCGGCAACGAAGAGCACATCTTCGGCTCCGGCGGCGCCGAGAAGATGGGTCAGGACTACGAGGTCGAAGTGCTTGGCCACCTGCCGCTGGACATCAACATCCGCATGCAGGTCGATGGCGGCAAGCCGACCGTCGTCGCCGATCCCGATGGCCGTGTTGCGGAGATCTACAGGGGGATCGCCCGCCGCGTCGCGATCAAGATCGCCGAGAAAGCCAAGGACATGACCTCGAGGTTCCCGAATATCGTGATCCAGAATACCTAGCTGGGGCCTTGTTGACCCCCTACCGAAAGAGCGGATAATCCGCTCTTTCTTTTTTCCGGCCCCGCCTGAAGTCGCCGCCCATGAGCATCAAATCGGACAAGTGGATCCGCCGCATGGCGGAGCAGCACAAGATGATCGAGCCTTTCGCGTCCGAACTGGTGCGCGAGGTGAATGGCGCGAAGATCGTCTCCTACGGCACTTCCAGCTACGGTTACGACATCCGCTGCGCCGACGAATTCCGGGTCTTCACCAACATCAACTCGACGATCGTCGATCCCAAGAACTTCGATCCCAACTCCTTCGTCGAGGTCTCGGGCAAGGGCTATTGCGTCATTCCGCCGAACTCCTTTGCGCTGGCGCGCACGGTCGAGTACTTCCGCATCCCGCGCAACGTGCTGACCGTCTGCCTGGGCAAGAGCACCTATGCCCGCTGCGGCATCATCGTCAACGTCACGCCCTTCGAGCCGGAATGGGAAGGCTATGTGACGCTGGAGTTCTCCAACACCACGCCTCTGCCGGCCAAGATCTATGCCGGCGAGGGCTGCGCACAAGTGATCTTCTTCGAGTCCGACGAGGTCTGCGAGACTTCCTACCGTGATCGCGGCGGCAAGTACCAGGGCCAGGTCGGCGTCACGCTGCCGAAGATATAACGCCTAGCGCCTAGCTTCCCTCAACTCTTGTGACCCGCTACCGTTGATCCGGAGCGGGTCTTTGCTTTTCAGGAGCAATCACAGATGCGCTTCCACTTCCCGGTCATCATCATCGACGAGGACTTCCGTTCCGAGAACGCGTCGGGCCTCGGCATCCGCGCGCTGGCGAAAGCCATCGAGGAAGAGGGCATGGAGGTGCTGGGCGTCACCAGCTACGGTGACATGACCTCGTTCGCGCAGCAGCAGAGCCGTGCCTCGGCCTTCATACTCTCGGTGGACGACGAGGAACTGGCCAACGAGGAGGAAGAGACCATCGCCGAGTTGCGTGCCTTCGTCACGGAGATCCGCAACCGCAACGCCGAAATCCCCATCTTCCTGCACGGCGAGACGCGCACCAGCCGCCACATCCCGAACGATGTGCTGCGCGAGCTGCACGGCTTCATCCACATGTTCGAGGACACGCCGGAGTTCATTGCCCGCTACGTCGTGCGCGAGTCAAAGGCCTATCTTGATTCGCTGCCGCCGCCGTTCTTCCGTGCCCTGACGCATTACGCCGCCGACGGTTCCTATTCGTGGCACTGCCCGGGGCATTCCGGCGGCGTCGCCTTCCTCAAGTCGCCGGTTGGCCAAATGTTCCACCAGTTCTTCGGCGAGAACATGCTGCGCGCCGACGTTTGCAACGCCGTCGAGGAACTCGGCCAGCTGCTCGACCACACCGGTCCGGTCGCCGCCTCCGAGCGCAACGCCGCGCGCATCTTCAACGCCGATCATCTCTACTTCGTCACCAACGGTACGTCGACGTCCAACAAGATCGTCTGGCATTCGACGGTGGCGCCGGGCGATATCGTGGTGGTCGACCGCAACTGCCACAAGTCGGTGCTGCATGCGATCATCATGACCGGTGCGATCCCCGTGTTCCTGATGCCGACGCGCAACAACTTCGGCATCATCGGCCCGATCCCGAAGAAGGAATTCCTCTGGAAGAACATCCAGAAGAAGATTGCGGCCCATCCCTTCGCCAAGGAGACCAAGGGCAAGCCGCGCGTGCTGACCATCACCCAGTCGACCTACGACGGCGTGCTCTACAACGTCGAGGAGATCAAGGAGATGCTCGACGGCCGGATCGATACCCTGCACTTCGACGAGGCCTGGCTGCCGCATGCCGCCTTCCACGACTTCTACGGCGACTACCACGCCATCGGCGCCGACCGGCCGCGCTGCAAGGACTCGATGGTGTTCTCGACGCAGTCGACGCACAAGCTGCTGGCCGGCCTCTCGCAGGCCTCGCAGATCCTCGTCCAGGACTCGGAGAAGCGCAAGCTGGACCGCGATGTCTTCAACGAGGCGTATCTGATGCATACGTCCACCTCGCCGCAGTACGCGATCATCGCCTCCTGCGACGTCGCCGCGGCGATGATGGAGGAGCCTGGCGGCACGGCGCTGGTCGAGGAATCGATCGCCGAGGCGCTCGACTTCCGCCGCGCCATGCGCAAGGTCGACGAGGAGTGGGGTGCCGACTGGTGGTTCAAGGTCTGGGGCCCGGACGATCTCTCCGAGGAAGGCATCGAGGAGCGCGAGGCCTGGATGCTCAAGCCCGGCGAGCGGTGGCACGGCTTCGGCAACCTCGAGCCCGGCTTCAACATGCTCGACCCGATCAAGGCGACGGTCATCACTCCGGGCCTAGACGTGGACGGCGATTTTGCCGACTGGGGCATCCCGGCGGCCATCGTCACCAAGTACCTCGCCGAGCATGGCGTCATCGTCGAGAAATGCGGCCTCTACTCCTTCTTCATCATGTTCACCATCGGCATCACCAAGGGCCGCTGGAACACGATGCTCACCGAACTGCAGCAGTTCAAGGACGACTTCGACAAGAACCAGCCGCTCTGGCGCGTCATGCCGGAGTTTGTCGCCAAGTTTCCGCGCTATGAGCGCGTCGGTCTGCGCGACCTCTGCACGCAGATCCACGATGTCTACAAGGCCAGGGATGTCGCCCGCCTGACCACCGAGATGTATCTCTCCGACATGGTGCCGGCGATGCGTCCGGCGGACGCCTTTGCCAAGATGGCGCACCGCGAGATCGAGCGCGTGCCCATCGATGCGCTGGAAGGCCGCGTCACGGCCGTGCTGCTGACACCGTACCCGCCTGGCATTCCGCTGCTGATCCCGGGCGAGCGCTTCAACAAGACCATCGTGCGCTACCTCGAGTTCGCTCGTGAGTTCAACGCCATGTTCCCCGGCTTCGAGACCGACATCCACGGCCTGGTCAAGGAGAATGGCGACGGGTATTACGTCGACTGCGTGGCCCGCGAATAGCCGCCGCTACGCAAAGTCAGACGCGGCGACACGCCGCCTGCAGGTTCGTTGATCGCAATTGTCCTCATGTTGAGCGCGATGGTCATCGCGTGACGGGAAGCTTGTTTCCATAATCTCGCCAGCGGCCACTGGATTCGGGGCGACGACGCGTCCCCGGTGATTGGGCTGCACTGCGCGAGGAGAGGACATGTTATTCGAGGCCCCCGAAGCCGAAGTCAGGCACGTCAGGCACGACCCGGAAACGCAGCGAGGCACCTGTCCGATCTGCGGCATGGGCTGCTTCGTCGAAGTCAAGGTTCAGGATGGGATTCCCGTTCGCTTCAAGGCCGACCACGGTTCGCCGCACCCGGCGGACTGTCCCCGCGCCGGTCAGGCCAAGGCCTATCACAATCACCCCGATCGCCTGAACTATCCGCTCAAGCGCGTAGGCAACCGGGGCGAGGGCAGGTGGGAGCGGATAGGCTGGGATCGGGCCTTGGACGAGATCGCCGCCAAATTGACCAGGATACGCGACGCCCATGGTCCGGAAGCGGTGCAGACCCTGGGCGGCTCGTTCAAGGGTCCCGGCGATGCGGCCTGCTGGCGCTGGGCGAATCTGTTCGGCACGCCGAACATCATGCATCAGGGCAAGAACTGCGGCTCGGCCGAATACCTGGCCGAGTGGTCCGTCTACGGCACCATTGGCGTCGTCGGCTATTGGCCGATGCCTTATGTGACCAAGTGCGCCGTGTTCTGGGGTGGCAATCCGACCGTACCGGGCGGCATCGCTGCGGAAAAGGCCATCAAGGCGGCCCGCAAGGCCGGCACCAAGATCATCGTGATCGATCCGCGCCGTTCCGAAGCCGCCGAACTTGCCGACATCTGGCTGCGCATCCGCCCGGGGGCCGACGGTGCCCTGGCATACGGACTGATCCATGTGATCATCAACGAAGGGCTCTACGACGAGGAGTTCGTCGACAACTGGTGCCTCGGCTTCGAAGAGCTGAAGCGTGCCGTCCAGGACTACACGCCGGCCCGGGTATCCGAACTGACTTGGCTGCCTGTCGAGCAGATTGTCGAAGTGGCGCGCGTGTATGCCACCCACAAGCCGGGAATCATTTCCTTCGGCCTTGGCACGGTGGAACTCGGCAACGCCACGAATGCCACGGTTTTCGGCAAGGCGTACCTGCGGGCCATAACCGGCAACCTCGATCTCATCGGCGGGCAGCTGCTCGACGACATGCCGGAGTTCATTCGCTATCGCGAAGAGTTGCATTGGGATACCCTGCTCGATCATCCGTTGCGAACGCGGGACAACGTGGGCGCGGGCCGCTGGCCTGTCGCCGGGGTTGGCGGCATGAAGACGTTTCGGGAGGCGATGGCCCGGGTCAATCCCAAGGGCCCCGGGCCGGCTTTCTACATGATGTGCACGGCCCCATCGGCGGTCTGGAACGCCATCCTCGACGAAGATCCGTACCCGATCAAGGCCGTCATCACCCAGGGCACCAATTCCCTGGTGGCGTTGGCCAACTCGCGCCGCATTCATGAAGCGTTTACCAGTGCCAATCTTGATCTTCACGTGGTCATGGACCACTGGATGACGCCCCACGCGCAGTTGGCCGATTATGTCCTGCCGGCCACGGATGGCATTGAGCGGCCAAACCTCGGTGGCATGTGGGGCTTCGGCAATGTGACCTCGGCGGCAGTGCGTGTCGCCAAGCCGCTCCACGAGCGACGGGATGATTACCAGCTTTGGCGCGAACTGGGCAACCGCCTGGGCCAGCGTGGCCAATGGCCGGATACGTTGGAAGAATGGTTCGACAAACTGCTCGAGCCTTCAAACATCAAGTTTGCGGAATTGGCGGGCCGCGACATGCCTTGGTTGTTTCCGGCACCTCCCAAGGAACGACGCTACGAGACGACCGGCTTCGCCACGTTCTCGGGAAAAGTCGAACTGTCTTCCAGCCTGATGAAGCGACTCGGCTATCCGGGCATTCCACGCTGCGAGGAACCGGGCTGGAGCCCTTTCCGCACACCGGATCTTTTCAAGGACTATCCGCTGGTGATGACCGCCGGGGCCTCGTCCCCTTATTACTACCGCTCCCAGCACAAGCAACTGGACAAGATGCGCCGGCAGCATCCCAAGGCGTTTGCCTCCATCCATCCGGAAACCGCCGGCAAACTCGGGATCGAGGACGGTGATCCCGTATGGGTGGAAACGCCGATGGGGCGTGTCAAACAGTGGGCCAAGCTCAATGATGCCCTGCATCCGGGCGTGGTTCACGCCGACGGGCTGTGGTGGTATCCCGAACAGGACGCCTATGAACCCAATCTCTCCGGCGTCTGGGAATCCAACATCAATTCCATCCTGCCCGACAGCCCCGACTTCGCCAGTTTCGCCGGTGACAATCATCTGCGGGCACATATCTGCCGGGTCGTGCCGGTAGAGCCCCAGCCTCGGATGGCGCCGAACAGGAGATGACAAGCATGCGCTGGGGCATGACGATTGATTTAGGGCGATGCACGGGGTGTTACGGCTGCGTGCTGGCGTGCAAGCAGGAGCACAGCACGCCGACGGGCATCCACTTCCGACGCATGATGTTCGAGGAAGTCGGGCAATACCCGGCGGCGCGGCGGCTGCACGCACCGGTGCAATGCAACCACTGCGCCGAGCCGCCCTGCGTGCCGGTCTGCCCCACCAAGGCCACCTACCAGCGGCAAGATGGCCTGGTACTGGTCGACGCCGACGTCTGCATCGGCTGCGGCTACTGCATGACCGCCTGCCCCTATGAACATCGCCACTTCGTCGAGGACAAGCTCGAGCACTTCGACAGCGGCCTCACACCCCACGAACAGGCGGGCGGCGAAGCCGGCCACGACTGGCAGGCCAAGCGCGACACCGTCGTCAAATGCACGTTCTGCGAACACCGGCTGGCCCGCGCCGAAGGCACCGGGCTCAAGCCAGGTGTCGACCGTGAAGTGACTCCCGCCTGCGTCATCACCTGTCCGGCCGACGCCATGACCTTCGGCGACCTGAACGACCCCGGCAGCAAGATCAGCCGCCTGATCGCCGAGCGCCACGGCTTCGGCCTTCTGCCCGAAGCCGGCACCCACCCGTCCATCTACTATCTCCCCGACCGATGAACTCTGCCCTGTCCGATCCGCCCCTGCCGGGCACCGCCACCGAATGGTCTAGTGCCGCCCACCGGCAGACCAAGTGGGATTGGCGCGCCGTCGCCAACTTCATCGGCGGCGGCACCGGCGCCGGCCTGCTGCTCGCCGCGGTACTCGCCGCGCCCTCCGCCCTGGCGTTCCGCATCCGGTTCGGCCTGGGCCTGGCCGTCATCGCCCTTGGCCTGCTCTGCATCATGGCCAAGCTGGGCCGGCCCGGCCGGGCCCTCAATATTTTCCGGCATGCCGAAACCTCCTGGATGACCCGCGAAGGTCTCGCGATGCCGACCCTCTTCGCCGGCGGCCTGATCGCCCTGTGGCAGGGCAGCGTCGGCATCATGGCCTGGGTGGCTGTCCTGTCGGCGCTGTTCTTCCTCTACTGCCAGGCGCGCATTCTGAGCGATGCCAAGGGCATTCCGGCCTGGAGCGCGCCGGCCCTGGTGCCGCTGTTGCTGGCCAGCGGTCTGGCCGAAGGTTTCGGCCTGGCCGCCCTGGTCGCGCCGCTGGCCGGCGGCGCCATGCCCCGGCTTGCCGGCTTTCTCCTGGCGGCTTTGGCGCTGCGCCACCTGACCTGGCATCGCTACAGGAACAGCCTGGCCACCGTCGGTGCTCCCACCGAGTCGCGGAAGGTGCTTGACGAGTTGCACGGCAATTTCATCGTCTCCGGCCATGGCCTGCCGCTGGTCCTGCTGGTGCTGGCGCTGCTGCTGGGCGAGCCCGCTACTACGGGCCTGGCCGCCACCGCTGGTCTCTTCGCTGCCCTCGCCGGCTGGGCCTTCAAGTTCATCCTCGTCACCCGCGCCGGCTTCTTTTTCCAGAAAAGTTTTTCGCTGTCGGCCGCCATGGCCTTCGGCAAGAAACGCGGATGAGTCGTCAATGAACGCCCCTGCGCTCACCGCCAGGGTTACGCTCCACGGTTTTCCCGACCTGGGTCTTGGCGGCGGCAACAGGCCGACGCTGGAATTGGGCCTGCCGGCGGGTGGATTGACCGGCAGAACCGTACTCCTGGCATTGCTGGATCGCTTCGGCGCGCCGGTCGAGCCGGTTGTCGGTCGGGCCAGGGATGTTACCTGCGGCGTGACGAGCATTCACCTGTTCGCCAACGACAAGGCCATCGACGATATCGATGAAACACTGGATGCCTGCGTCGATGGCCAAGGCCGGATCGACATTCTCCTGATCCTGGTCCGCCCGATTGCCGGCGGGTAGCCATGACTGACTTTGAATCTTGAATCACGAAGGAAGCCGGAACATGTCTGAAGCAACCAACGCGGAACGCTGGATTCCCTCGCATTGCAGCATGTGCTATCACGGCTGTCCCATTGTCGCCCACGTGCGCGATGGCGTTCTGGTCAAGATCGAAGGGAATCCTGCCACGCCGGGTACGCGCGGGCGCCTGTGCCCGAAGGGCAACGCAGGGATCATGCGCCTGTACGACCCGAAGCGGCTCAAGAAGCCGATGCGGCGGACCAATCCGCGCAAGGATCTCGGCGTCGACCCCGGCTGGGAGGAGATTTCCTGGGATGAGGCGATGAACATCCTCGAGACCAGGTTGCGGGACATTCGCTTGCGGAATCCCAACCTGCTGGCGCTGGGCGGCTTCAACACGCACTCCTGGCACTGGGGCAACGCCTTTGGTTTGTCGTTCGGCACGCAGAACACGCTGAAAAACCTGTTCAGCGCCATGGGTCACATGTGCGGCAATGGCGCCCATACCGCCGGCGAGATGATTCACAACTCCATGAACACCCACCCGGACATGGAATACGCCGAGTACGTCATCGTCGCCGGTGCCGCACTGGGCGAGGCATTCCAGTCGGCGGTGGCCTACGGCCGCATTCTCGGCGACGCCAAGGCGCGCAAGAATTTCAAGATGGTGGTGGTGGATCCGCAGCAAAGCCGCGCTGCCGCCATGGCCGACGAATGGGTGCCCATCCGCCCCGCCACCGACGGCGCGCTGTTCATGGCGATCATGAACGTGCTGGTCCACGAAACGGGCGTGTATGACGAACATTACCTGCGCGTGCACACCAATGGCGGCTACCTGATCGGACAGGACGGCTATTTCCTGCGGGATGCCGAGAGCGGCAAGCCGCTGGTGTGGGACACGTCTTCGAATCGTGCGCGGGCTTTCGACGATCCATTCCTGTCGGCGGACGCCATCGCCTTGTTGGGGGCCTTCCGGACGGACGCGGGAGAGGGCCGGCCGGGATTCCAACTTCTGCTTGAGCACTTGCGATCCTATACGCCGGAGTGGGCCGAGGCCATTACCAGTGTCCCTGCCGCGACCATTCGCCGCCTGGCCAACGAACTTGGGCAGGCCGCCCATATCGGTGAGACCATCGAGATCGACGGCAAGACCTATCCCTACCGCCCGGTCTCAGTGAGCGGCTACCGCGGCGTCAGCACGCACACCAATGCCATGCATACGTGCTGGGCGATGGAACTCGTCAATGTGCTCCTCGGCGCCACCCGCGCTGTTGGCGGCGCCCGCGCCTGGATCGGCACCATGATGCCGTCCTCGCCGTCGGCAACGCTGCCGGGCCCGGACGGCCTGATCTTTACCCCGTTCCAGCCCCACGCCTTCAGCTTCCCGCCCAAGATGTCCAGCCTGCCCGAGTATTTTCCCGTCGCATTCGACGCCGGGCTGCTGTGTTTCGAGACGCAGGCGCACCCCGACCAGTTCGGCAACACGCCGATCGAAATGCTGATCTACGAAGGCGGGAACCCGGTGCTGACTGGGCAAAACCCGGCTTCCACCATCGCCGGCCTGAAGGCGATTCCCTACATGGTGGACATCACGCTGTACGTGGATGAAACAGCCGAGTTTGCCGATCTCCTGCTTCCCGACGTGACCTATCTCGAACGCTGGGCTTGGGAGGGCATGTGGTCGGTCGAGGATGAGGGCATCCAGATCCAGCAGCCTGTGGTCGAGCCGCTGCACGGCATTCCGCACAGCGCCGACATCTACATCGAACTGGCCAATCGGCTGGGTTTCATGACTGGCCCGCTGGGCTTCAGTTCGTTTCTGAACATGATGCAGATGACCGGCGGCGCCACCGAGGCGGTGTCGAAAGCCGCGGTCAACGACATCAGTCACATCTACCGCAGCGCGCGCGAGTATGTCGAGTGCTATGTCAAGGCGATGGCGCCGGACGAGGAGGCGCTGGTCTGGAAGCAGGGCCACAATCTCAAGCCGAAACCGGCCTGGAAGCGCTATGTGCCCGGCTGCTTCGATGGTCATCGCATTCCGCTTTACTCGACCTGGTTCAAGCAGATCGGCGACACGCTGCGGCAGAACATGTCCGCGAGCGACGTGTTTGCCAAGGCACCGGGACTGGACCCCGAGCGCGTGTTTTTCGAATACGCGCCGCTGCCGTTCTGGCATCCGAGCGTCATCGAGGAAGAGCCGTCCGAGTACGACATGTACGTGATCAACTGGCGCACCGCGATGGCCGGCGTGGGCTCCGGCACCGTTCCCGCCACCAACGTCTGGTTACTGGAAGCGGCCGAGCGCGATCCCTACCTGAGCCGAATCCTCATCAACTCGGCGACGGCCCGGAACAAGAAGCTCGCCGATGGCCAGCGGGTGCGCGTCGAGTCGCCGCACGGCAGCATCGAAGGCGTTCTCAAATGCACAGAAACCATCCATCCCGAAGTGCTCGGCACCATCGGCTGCTGGGGGCACTACACCGATGCAGCGATTGCCAAGGGGCGCGGGCCGGGCAATTTCAACAGCCTGCTTGGCCGGGGACTGCGCTACATGGGGCCATCGACCCTTCAGGCGGAATGCACGGCGCGGGTCAGGATACAAGCCGCGTAGCAACGGACCGCGGCCCCGATCAAGCTGCGGTGGTCGTCATGGACGCGACTTTTGCACTACGCTCGTGATGGCATGAGCAGTCCGCAGCCGAAGGCATAGGGTGTGCTGCCGGCCAGCAGGCAGGGTTCGGTGAGCGGGGCTGGCTTCAGCAATCTGTCGAGGCCCACGAGCAGGTCGGCCGAGCCTACATGACCGGTCTCGTGCCCGGTGATCACGACGCGATCCGGGGGCATCTGGTACACGTGGGCGATCAGTTGGACGAACTGCGCGGCAGTCTGGTTGCAGACCACCTGGTCGGGAAATATGCCAAATCGATCGCGCAGCGCGGCATAGGCCCTGGTATAGCCCTTGACGTAGCGATCTCGAATCTCGTCGCGGCGGTCCGCGCCGAGGAAGATCCGCTCCGACGGATTGCTGCCGGGCGGCGCCACCGGGTAGCGGGTGCCGCCGTACTTGACCAGCACCAGCCCATTCAGGTCGCTGGCCGTGGTCGTCTCGGCGCCGATGAAGACGGCTTTGGCGGAGGGTGCCGCATCCATACCCACCACCACCGCGCCGGCGCCGTCGCCATGCGCCCATAGGCCCATGCTGGCGACCGAGGATCGGTCCACCGTCTGCGACCAGCGCTCGGCGCCGACCACGGCCGCCAGGCCGCCGCCATGGACCGCCAGCCAGCCCTGGGCGAAGTCCAGTCCCGACAGGGCGCCCAGGCAGCCGATGGTCAGGTCGATGCCGAGGCAGCGGTTCGACGCGCCGCAATCCTTCATGATCTCGGTGGCCACCGAGAACGAGGGCAGGTAGTCCCGGGAGATGCCGGCGAATATCACCAGCTTCAGGTCCCCGGCTGCGATGCCGCAATCGGCGAGAGCGGCCCGAAGCGCCGCTGCACCCATTGAGCTGGGGTGGTCCGTCTCCCGGGCGAGGCAAACATTGTCCCAGCCCTGGTAGGCGCTGACGTCGGCACCGGCGGCAGCGGCGATTTCCCGTACTGGCCGGGCCGGCGGCAGGCAGATGCCGGTGCCGAGGATGGACAGGGGCTTCGCGGATGTCATGGCGTTTCACCTCTCAACAAGCGTTGCGCCGCGTCGGCGACCTGTGCCGGCGCTCCGGACCCGGACGACGGCCGGCAAGCCCGCCAGCAGCACTTCGCCTTCGGCCTGGCTGAGGTTGGCGGCGCCCCGGTACGTCGATGAAGCCGATGACGTCACCGGCGAGTGTCGTGCGACAGGCGTAGCCGAGGATGATGGAAACGTATCCACGCCGGTGCCGAGCACGCGGATCTGGCTCTCGAGTTCGACTGCATCCAAATTCAGCGCCAGGCTCAATTCCTTCTCCGATGGCTCGAAGCACCAGATTCGTCAGTATGATCTCATCCATTGCAGGATCGATCAACGACCACCTGGTACGACGAGCGAAGGAAGAATGGAGAATTCAAGCGCCCCCCCGGCCGCCAAGCCGGCAATCACATCCACCAGCAAGAGCCTCGGCATTCTCTCGCGTCGTCCAGATCTGTCGCGAGAGTACTTCCAGCGCTACTACGAAACCAGTCATGCCCCGCTGGGCATGTGCCACTATCCCTTTGCCAAATACGTGCGCAATCACGTGCAGGGTGACGTTGATCCTGGGTTCGATACCATTTCCGAGTTCTGGCTCGACCGGCAGCGAGCTGAAGCGGGATTCGATCCGGTCAGGTCCGGCGCGATCCTGGACCAGGACGAAATGAAGTTCATGGACAGATCGAACAAGCGTGCCGGTTCGGTCACCGAGTACCTGTTGTTCGGGGCGCAGCGGATTGTGGAACCGGAGCCGGCGAACAAGCTTGCCATCCTGTTGCAGCGAACGCCAGAAGTCACCGACGAGGAGTTTCTGGATAAAGCTGCAACCTTCGGGCGACGGTTGTCGGACGAGAGCAGCGGCGCTGTCGTCCGGACCATGCTCGACGTCGTGCGCGTGATGCCGGGCGGCGGCGTAGCATCGGCTTCGGTTCCTTACCTGATCGTTCCCTATGCCGGGATCCTGTGGTTCTGGCTTAAGGGAAGCGGCGGCCTGAGCGGCATTTCCGAGCCGCCCAGCGGGGTCGGCGTGTTGGGCTCCGTCCCGATGACAAGCCACGAGACTCCACCGGAGTTGCTGGCTACTGCGTATGGATCGGCCGACAGCTGATGGAGCCGTTACGTGCCCGTTGACCTCCTTGACGGAGGTAGCCGGTCCTCCGCCAGTTCTGCACGATAGGCATCGGGCGATCGCCCTGCCCATTGCACGAATGC
>CAYXZX010000076.1:0-12353 GCA_964469455.1 uncultured Rhodocyclaceae bacterium
TTCAGGTACTAGCGGGTAACTCCGTGGAGGTTCGAGTCCTCTCCTGGGCACCAACGATACATCAAGCCACTGATATCCGTCAGTGGCTTTTTGTTTTGGCCCCTCGGGCCAGTTCCGCCAGAAAGGCGGCAAAGGCATCCGCCAGCGCCTCCGCCCGGGCGCAGGCTTCCTGCCGGCCTTGACGGGCCAAGGTCTCGGTTTCCAGCGCAAGCGCCCTCAGCGGCTCGGCAAACAGTTCCCCCGCCATCCCCTTGGTCGCGTGGGCCAACTCGCGCAGTTCCTCGATACTGCCTGCCCGTGCCGCGGCGCGCAGCCGGTCCGGACGGTCACCGTATTTCTGCCCGGGAATGGCGAGCAAACGGGCCAGCAAGGCGGGCTTGCCGCCATAACGCGCCTCGAGCTGCCCCCAGTTCACCAGTGCACCATCATCGCCAGTCGCCTCGGTGGACGATTCGGTCGTCGGAGTGGGCACCCCGCCGGTGGAGGAAGCACGCCTGCTGACGTGGCGTAACACGGCGGCAATCAGGGCCGGCATGTCCAGCGGCTTGTTCAGGAATTCGCGCATGCCGGCATTCAGGCAAGCTCCAACATCCTCGCGGGCGACATGCGCCGACAGCCCCAGCACCGGCAGATCCGGTGCCACGGCAAGGATGCGCCGGGCGGTTTCAAAGCCGTCCATCATCGGCATCTGGATGTCCGTTATAACCACGTCGAATGCGGCGACACCGCTCGCCACGGCCTTGACGGCATCGGGTCCGCTCTCGCAGGAGGTAACCCGTGCGCCTTCGTGCTCGGCCATGCCTTTCAACACGACCCGATTCACCTCGTTGTCGTCGACGATCAGCATGCGGATACCCGTCAATCGTCCCTTGCCCGCATTGGCATTGATCATGATCGCTCCTGTTGTTCGCCGGCGTGCTGGGACCGCAAACGCGGTTCCTCGGCGAGGATGGCAGTCAGCGTCGCCAGCGCTTCGTCGAACTCGAATTCCTCGATCTGATGCGCGAGCGTTTCCGCACGAGCGCCTATTACCGCCGTCAAGCCGGGCTGTAGCGCCTCGAAATCGCGGGTCGCCGTCATTTCGGCGCCGTCGAGATGCACCCGAAGGGTTTCCAGGCCATCGCGGAGTTGCGGCCAGTCGATGCTGCCGGCCTCGACCGGATGTGCCTTCGTCGTCTGCTGAAGGTCGGCCAAACCCGCCATGACCACATCCAGGGTCTTCCGGCACTCCTCCACCAGGGGCTCGACTTCCCGTTCGCCACTCTTGATGGCCGCGTCGAGTCTCGTCGCGCACGCCTGCAGGTCGCCCAGTCCGAACGTGCCTGCCAAGCCCTTCAGCGTATGCGCGACCCGCCTCGCGTCTTCGCGCTCGCCAGCGGCAAGCAGCGCTTCAATCGCATGCGCGTCACCCGCATGCTCGATGCGGAACTTTTCCAGGAAACGCGCTAGGCGATCAACCTTGCCACTGGTCACTTTCAGGGCCGTCGCCAAAGTCAGTCCCGGCACCGCGCCGATCGCCCGGCGCAAGGGATCGTCCGCCTCGTCGGCTGGAGCCGCGTCGACCGGCACCGTGGCATCGGCGGGCTGGACAGCCACGACCGACTGGGGCAGCCAGCGCGCCAGGGCGGCGAAAAGCACGCCGGCATCGACGGGCTTGGCGATATGGTCGTCCATGCCGGCCTCGAGGCAGCGCTGGCGGTCCTCATCGAAGGCATTGGCGGTCACGGCAACGATGGGAACGTCGCGATAGCCGTCCAGGCGCCGGATCTGGCGTGTTGCCTCCAGGCCGTCGAGCAACGGCATCTGGATATCCATCAGGATCAGGTCGTAGCGCCGGCCACGCGCCCGCACGATGGCGTCGATGCCATTGTCAGCGACATCCACCATGACACCGGTCTGCGCAAGCAGTTCGAGCACTACTTCCTGGTTGAGTTCGTTGTCCTCGACCAGCAGGACACGGGCATCGAACCGCAGCTTTCCGCTCGCGATGGCCATATCGAGCGCCTGGCGCTCCTCCTGCCCGATGAGGTTCGCCCCGAGCCCGAGGCGCACGGTCACCGAGAACGTCGCCCCGACACCAGGCGAACTCTCGACGGTGATGCCGCCGCCCATCAACTCGGCAAGGCGAAGCGAGATGGCGAGACCCAGACCCGCGCCGCCGTACTTGCGAGTGATCGACGTATCTACCTGCTGGAATTTCTGGAACAGTCCGGCCTGCTGTTCCTCGCTGATGCCGATGCCAGTGTC
This sequence comes from uncultured Rhodocyclaceae bacterium, assembly GCA_964469455.1. Taxonomy (GTDB): domain Bacteria; phylum Pseudomonadota; class Gammaproteobacteria; order Burkholderiales; family Rhodocyclaceae; genus Fen-999. The sequence goes on from CAYXZX010000076.1 coordinate 2,248, forward strand.
GCGAATGTCAAACCGCAGAACTACCGTTTCGGTCAGAAACTCCTGCACGCCGATGCGGACATCGATGCTACCGCGCTCGGTGAACTTGATGGCATTGCCGACGAGGTTGAGCAGGATCTGTCGCAGCCGCTGCGGATCGCCCAGCAGTACGCGCGGCACGTTCGGCGCCGCTTCGATCGCCAGCTTGAGGCCCTTGCGCCGCGCCTGCTCGCCAAGATGCCGCAACAGGTTGTCGCAAAACCCCGGCAGGTCGAACTCGGACAACTCCAGCCGCATCTTGCCAGCCTCGATCTTCGAGACGTCGAGAATGTCGCTGATGATGCCGAGCAGGTGCTGGGCCGAACCCTGGATTTTGTTCAGGTAATCGCGCAGCCTGGGGGTCGGATCGGCCCGCAGCGCGAGTTCGGTCATGCCGACGACGGCATTCATCGGCGTGCGAATCTCGTGACTCATGTTGGCCAGGAAATCGCTCTTGGCCTGGCTGGCCGCCTCGGCCTGGCTCTTGGCCGCCTGCAATGCCGCCTCGGCCAGCTTCTGGTCGCTAATGTCGTGTACGGTCCCGGTCACGTCGCGCAAACGTCCCTTCTCGTCCACGCTGGCCTCGGCCTGGGCGCGCACCCAGCGCGTGCCGCCATCGACGGCCAGGCGCAGCGTGACATCGCTCGTTAAACCATCGAGGCTCGCCTGCCACGCCCGATCCAGCGCCGGCAGGTCGCTCCTGACCACCACGGCGCGCAACCGTGCCATATCCACCGGACTGCCGTCGTCGGGGAAGCCGAAAATCCTTCGCATCTCCGGAGTGCAATCGAAGCGGCCGACGTCCGGCTCGTAGTGCCAGCTGCCAACGCCGGCAATGCGCTGCGCCATGGTCAGAATCTTCTCGTTCCGGGCGGCCACCTCCTGCAGCTGGTGCTGCTTGGTCACGTCCTGAGTGAACTCGATGATGCCGTTCACGCGGCCATCGCGATCCCGCAATGGCCAGGCGTGGAGATCGACGAGCGCCGGCTCGCCGGCGACGACGTGCCGGTGCCTCACGGTCACAGGCCTGCCCGTGGCGAACACCGCGTCGAGCGGACACGGCTCGTCCTCGCCAGCGCAGGGCGTGTCGCGGCCATGGCTGAGGCGATGGCAGGTACTGTGCTCGGGAAGGACACCGCCCGACAATTTGCGGGCCGCCGCGTTGAGCAGGCGCACGCGGTAGTCTCGCGAAATCACCATCAGCGGACTGCCGATGCTGTCCGCGACCATTCCCCAGTAGCGTTCGGTTTCCGCCAGCTTGTCGCGCGTGTCGGCGTGACCTGCGACCTCGCGCTTCAACTCGGCGTTGGCCGCCTCCAGTTCGCTCGTGCGCGCAGCCACCTCCCGTTCGAGCCGGCCCATGGCGCTGCGCAGGCCAAGGAAGAGGAGCCACTCCGTCACCAGGAAGCCCAAGACACCATACACCACCATCCAGCGCACCGCCGCCCGGTGAGCCGACACCGGCTGATCCACATTGCGCCAGATCAGGATCGCGCCCACCGGTTCGCCGCCACCCTGGCGCGAACCCTGATAGTCCATGAGCCCGAACCGGGTGACCGCCAGATCCTCTGCCGCCGTCTCGATCCACACGGTCTCGGCTGCTCCGGCCGCTGCTGGCGCGACACCTCGCGCCAGCAAGCCGCGCAGCGCCACCGCGACCGGGCGGGACGCGCCCTCGACCAGGCATTGGCACTCGGCATCGAGGCTGACGCCCCCCCCCGGTGCCGCGGCCTTGGATGGCGTCTCGCCGAACGGTGCGGACTTCTCCTTCAGTAACAGCGCGAAGCCGCTGCCCAACTGCCTGTCCAGGTTCCTGAACAGATTGCCGAAGGATCCGCCCACTTCCAGCGTTCCGACCGGTGGCTGGCCCGCCGATTCAACCGGCGCATGCACCGGCACCACTGCCCGCAGGCCAATGAAATGCTTGCCCGTCTCGATGCCGGTGCGGGCCCTGTCTTCCCGCCAGGTGTCGGCGACGATCGGCCGAAGGTCGACCAACGGGTCGCCGAACTTTTCGGGCCGGTGGGCACGCAGAAAACTGATGATTTGCGGGCCGAAATGAAACTGGATCATCTGCGAACCGTGGTTGCGCTGAAGCATTTCCCAGCCCGGTCCGATCTCGCCGAACAACCGGCTGCGCAAAGCCGCCGCCCGGGGCCCGCCCCCACCACCCCCTTCGCTCTCGACGGCCCTGGCGCCGTCTGTCAGCAAATCACGCACGTGGGCATCGGCGCCCAGCAACGTCGCCAGTTGCAGCAGGCTGTCGAACGTGCCCTGCGTGGCCAGTTCGTAAGCGGCTTTCTGGCGCAGTCCCTCTTGGGTGAATGAGGACATCAGCGCGCGACTCGCCGCCGTCGCATAGACCAGGACAAGCACCGACACCAGAACGAACAGGCACAAGCTGAGCGCCAGAAACAGCGCCCACGACTTTCTGCTCATGACGCGTCCTCGTCTGCTGGTGTAGCGTCGCGCGTGGCCAAGGCTGGTCTCGCGGTGCTGGCGCCCGCGCTACTCGGTCGCGTCGGGGTAGCGCTGCGCGATGGCAATGAACTGGTCCTTCAGTTCGAAAAAGGCATCGACGATGTCGGGATCGAAGTGCTTGCCCCGCCCTTCCAGAATGATGGCCTGCACCTTGTCGGCGGGAAACGGCTCCTTGTAATGACGCCTGCAGGTCAGGGCATCGAAGACGTCGGCGAGGGCCATGAGTCGCGCGCAGATCGGGATGTCGTCGCCCGCCAGCGCGGCCGGATACCCAGAGCCGTCCCACTTTTCATGATGGTACAGGGCGATCTGACGCGCCACTTCGAGGAAGGCCAGCGGCGAGTCGGCTTGCAGGAGATCGGGCAAGTCAGCGCGTTCACCCACAACATGGCGGATCGCCTCCTCGATGGCATCGGCGCCGATCTGGCTGTGATGCTTCATCACCTCGAATTCCTCCGTCGTCAGGCGACCCGGCTTGAGCAGAATTTGATCCGGAATGCCCACCTTGCCGATGTCGTGCAGCGGCGTCGCCTTGGCAATCAGCAGGCGTAGGCGGTCTTGCAGGTAGTCGCAAAAACGGGGATGGGCCTTCAGGTGCGCCATCAGCGCTTCCATGTAGCCGCGGGTGCGGTTGAGATGGTTGCCCGTCTCGTTGTCGCGCTTTTCCGCCAGCATCGCCAGCGCGTTCAGGCTGACGTCCTTGATCAGTTCGTTTTCCCGCATGCGGCGGCTGACTTCCGCCTCCAGATAGCCGTTCTGGTCTTCCAGCCAGTCGCGGGCCTGTTTGAGCTCGAGGTGGGTTTCGACGCGGGCGAGCAGGATGGCCGGGCGGATCGGCTTGGTGACGTAATCGACCGCACCCATGTGCAGGCCGCGCTCTTCGTCCTCGGTGGCGTCCATGGCCGTCACGAAAATCACCGGAATGTCGCGCGTCGCCGGAATTTGCCGCAATTGCGCGAGGACTTCGTAGCCGTCCATCTCGGGCATCATGACGTCGAGCAGAATCAGGTCCGGCCGCGGCTCGCTTTGCGCCACCTTGAGCGCGCGCTCCCCGGACAGCGCCAGACGAACGCGATAGCGGGGTTCGAGCAATTCGCCGATGACCGTCAGGTTTTCCTTGGCGTCGTCGACGACCAGGACAACCTTGGCCTCCTCCGCCGCCTGATTGGCGCTACCGTGTTGGCTTGTCATGTCGTCTTTCGATCCAATTCACATTAAGTGCGCTTGACCGCAATCAGCGTTGCATTTTAGGCCTCCGACCCGCAAAAGGGTTCACTGGCCCCGTCAGGGTTCGTCCATGCCGGCGACCCGCCACGCCTGACTTTCGCCTCAACGCGCCAGGCTCCGCTCGCGCCGCCGGTGACCAAGCAAGGCCGGCAGCGCCACCAGGCCGGCCAGCACGACGCCCAGCCCGAGCGGCCAGAGCACCGGCCGGTTCCATTGCTGCCGCAGGCGCTGGCGTGATTCGGTATCGACGCGCTGGTACTTGAGGGTATTGTTACCGACCTTGGTCGGCTTCCTGTTGGTCAGCCAGGCATGGCGCAGCGTGTAGTCCTTGGGATGGAATCCCCAGATCCACGGGCTGTCCTGGCGCAGGATCGCCAGCATGCGGTCGATGATGGCCTGCCGCTCGGGACTGTTCTCCATCGCCCGCATGCGCTCGAACAGGCGGTCATATTCCGGATTGACATAGTTGGCGGCGTTCTCGCCGCCGTGCTTGACCTTGCCCTGCGGACCGTGGAGCAGGAACAGGAAATTTTCCGGATCGGGGTAGTCGGCGTTCCAGCCGAAATAGAAGAGCTGGACGGCGCCCTTGCGGATCTTTTCCTGGAAACGGTTGTAGTCGGTATTGCGCACCACCAGCTGGATGTCGAGCTTCTGGAACTGCTTGTTGAGCCAGTCGATGCGCGACTTGGCGCCGACGCCGCCGGCGGTGGTGTCGAGATTGATGACCAGCGGCTCGCCGGTCTTGTCGTCGCGGCCGTTCGGATAGCCCGCCTCCGCCAGCAGTCGCCTCGCCGCGTCGACCGGCTTGCGGCGCGGCTTGCCGTCGACCCAGTCGTACATGAGCGGATTCAAGCCCGCCTCGCCCTCGCGGTAGCCGAAGATCCCCGGCGGGATCGGGCTCTGCGCCGGCAGGCCGCGGCCGTTCTGGAAAATCGAGATGAATTCCTCCTGGTCGATGGCGATCGCCAGCGCCTGCCTGAGCTTGCGCGCGCGCTCGCCGTCGCCGCCGACCATGGGATCGAGCATGTTGAAGCCCATGTAGAACGTCGAGGTGGACACCGAGGTCGACAGGACGATGCCCTGCGCGCGCATGGCGTCGGTCAGCGTCGTCTCGCCGCCCGAGCCCACCTGCACGGCCTGGTCGAACGAATCCGAGGCGATGCCGGAGGCATCGTAGTAGCCCTGCAGGAACTTGTTCCAGTAGGGAATCTGCTCCTTCTCGCGCGTGAACACGACCTTGTCGATGAAGGGCAGCGGCTTGCCGCAATCGGCCAGCAATCCGGCCTCCCGGTCACCGGGCTCGCCCTCGCAGGGATAGGCCTGGCCGTGGAAATTCGGGTTCTTCTCGAGCACCATGCGCGCGTTGGGATTGTTCTCGGTCAGCATGTACGGCCCGGTGCCGATCGGATACCAGTCGAGCGTGAGGTTCTTCGCGGCCATGCCGGGCTGGCCGTGGAAGCGGTCGGCCTCCCAGGGCATGGGCGCGAAGAAGGGCATCGTCAGCCAATAGACGAACTGCGGATACTTGCCCTTGACGCGGATGCGGTAGGTATGGGCATCGAGCGCCTCGACGCCGGCAAGCGGAAAGCGGCGCAGATCCAGCCATTCGTCGCGGCGCTCCGCCACGGCTGACTTGTGATCGGCCTGCAAGGTCCGGGCGAAGTCGTCGAGGCCGACGATGTATTCGCTCATCAGGCCAAGGATCGGCGAATGCAGGCGCGGATGGGCCAGCCGCTTGATGGCATAGACGTAGTCGTCGGCCACCAGTTCGCGCGTGCCCCGGTTCGGGAAACCCGACAGCGTCTCGATGCCGGCCAGGCCCGGCGGCTGCTCGACGAACGCGGGATGCGGCTGATAACGGATGCCCGGTCGCAACCTGATCACGTAATCCGAATAGGCAATCTTCTCCGCGGCGGAATCATCCGCCAGCGGCTGCCCCCTGGCGTCGAAATAGCGGGGCTTGGGCACCTCCACCGCCGTCGCGGCAATCACCTCGTAGGGCCGCTTCAGGTAGTGGTATTGCAGGGGCGGCTCATAGATCTGCGCGGTGAAGGTGATCTCGTCCTCGCTGTACGACTGGACGGGATCGAGATGCTTCGGGCGATCCGTGAATGCCGTGTAGAGGATGTTGCGCCCCCGGTCGGTGGCCGGGTACGGATCGTTCCAGGCACTGCCGCAGCCGACCAGCGCCCATGGCCCGATCAGCATCATGACAATCAGCAGTTTTGGCATGCGGGTCAGTGTATCCGATCCGCTATAATCCGCGCGGCTCAAACACCAGGGGGAAAAACGATGGGCTTTCTCGCCGGCAAGCGCATTCTGATTACCGGGCTGCTGTCCAACCGTTCCATCGCCTACGGCATCGCCAAGGCCTGCCATCGCGAAGGCGCCCGCCTCGCGTTCACCTACCAGAACGACCGCTTCAAGGAGCGCATCACCAAGTTCGCCGACGAGTTGGGCAGCCACCTTGTCTTTCCGTGCGACGTCGCCGAGGACGGCCAGATCAACGCCCTCTTTGAGGAACTGGGCAAGGGATGGGAAGGCCTCGACGGCCTGGTTCACTCCATTGCCTACGCGCCCACCGAAGCCATCGAGGGCGATTTCCTCGACGGCCTGTCGCGCGAATCATTTCGCACCGCCCACGACGTGTCATCGTACAGTTATCCGGCGCTGGCGAAGGCGGCGCGGCCGCTGCTGCTGCGGGGCAATCATCCGTCGGTGCTGGCGCTGACCTACCTCGGCGCCGAGCGCACCATGCCCAACTACAACACCATGGGCCTGGCCAAGGCCAGCCTGGAAGCGGCGACGCGCTACCTGGCATTCTGCCTGGGCCCTCAGGGCGTCCGCGCCAATGCCATCTCGGCCGGGCCGATCAAGACCCTGGCGGCCTCGGGTATCGGCAATTTCGGCAAGCTGCTCGCCTACAACGCCCACCACGCGCCGCTGCGCCGGAACGTGACGATCGAGGAAGTCGGCAATGCCGCGGCCTTCCTGCTGTCGGACCTGGCCAGCGGCATCACCGGCGAAATCATGTACGTCGACGGCGGCCTCAACACCACCGCGCTGGGCAATCCGGAACCCTTGCCGGGTTAAAGCGGCAATGGCGCGCCCCGCCCGGGTCGCGCCATTGCTTCGACCGACTTAGCGCTCTTTGCTCTCGAGCGCGGCCTTGTTGATCTCGACCGGATACTTGCGCTTGAGCGCGGCCATCCAGCCGATCATTTCCTCGTCCGCCAGCACTCGCGCGTATTGGGCCTTCAACGCCTTGGCCGGAGACTGCTCGGCGCCGCCAGCACCGTCGGCAGCCGCGACGAAAGGCTTGACGGCCGACACCCGGACAAGCCCGTAACCGCCGGGCCCGGCGATACCGGCATAGGCGGGAAGCCTGCTGGCGTCGGCGCCGAACACCGCCCGCACGACTTCGGGCGGCAGGCTGGCGGCCAGCGCTCGCGTCATCTTGCGCGGTGCTCCCCATGAGACATCGGCCCCTTCGCCCTTCTTCAGCTGTGCCAGCCGCGCTTCACCTTCCCTGGCCGCGAGCTTGGCCGCCTCCTGGTTGGCCAGGAACTTTTCGACGGTGCCGGTGACCGTCTCCAGCGTCTGCTGGGCGGCAGGCTTGTGCTCGAACACGCGCGCCGAAACCAGCGTGTTCGGCGAGACCTCGATGGCGTCGGTATTGCGCTTGTTCTTCAACGCGTCATCGCCGAACAGGGCACCATTGAGCTTGGGATTGGCCAGCGGCCCGGTGGCGGCGCCGCCCTTGACGATCCAGTCGCTCTTCTGGACAGTTAATTTGAATTTCTGCGCCGCCGGCTCCAGGCTGTCCGACTGCTCATAGACCGTATTGGTGAAGGCTTCGGCCATCTCCAGGTATTTCTTCGCCGCACCCTGCGTTTTCAGTTCGGCCGTGATCTCGCCTTTCACTTCCTCGAGCGGACGGGCGCGCTCCGCTCGAACGCCCGTCAGCATGATGATGTGAAAACCGAAGTCGGACCGCACCGGCTCGGAAATCTGGCCTTCCTTGAGCCCAAACACAGCGTCCTCGAACGGTTTCACCATGGCGCCGCGACCGAACCAGTCGAGGTCGCCGCCGCGCCCGGCCGAGCCCGGATCCTGCGAATGCTGGCGGGCCAGCTTGTCGAAGTCCGCTGGCGTCTTGCGCAGTTGAGCGAGAAGTTCGGCCGCCTTGGTTTCGGCCGCCTTGACCGCCTCGGGCGACGCATCCTTGGCCGCCGTCAGCAGGATGTGGCTGGCGCGCCGCTCTTCCGGCTGCCGATAGCGATCGGCATGGGATTGATACCAGGCCTTGATCTCGTCGTCGCTGACGGCGACCTGCTCCGCAAGCTGGTCACGGCTGAGCACCAGATACTCGGCGCGCAACTGCTCGGGCACCTGGAAGCGTGCCTGGTTGGCGTCGTAATAGGCCTTGATGGCCTCCGGCGCCACCTTGACCTGGGCGAGGTAACGGTCGGAGCGGATGATGGCTTCGCTGACTTCGCGCTCCTCCAGCTGAGCCGCCAGCCAGCGGCCGCCGGCGGCGTTGCCGGCCAGGGCAGCTTCGGCCACCGCCGCCGTGGCCTGCTGCATCGCCAGATCCTGCCGCAGCCGGGCCTCGAACATCGGCTTGCTCATGCCCTGCGCGGCCACCACCGCTTCATAGCGCTCGGGAGAAAACTTGCCGTCGACCTGCAAGGACGGGACCGCGGAGATGAAACGGCCAAGCTGCTCGTTGCTCACCACCAGCCGAGCCTCGTTGGCGTACTGGATCAGCAGTTGCCGCTGGATCAGGTTGTCGAGCACGGCATTGCGCAGCTCCGGGCTGTTGAGCATGGCGGGATCGCGCCCGCCGAGTGTCGGCCGCAGCCGGTCCTGCTGCTCACGCAAGGCCTGCTGGAATTCTGCGAGCGAGATCTTGCCCTTGCCTACGGCCGCCACGTCGCCCGCGCCCGCGCCGCCGCTGCGGAAGTAGGAATCGACGCCGAAGAAGGCAAAGGGAAGCAGCAGGACGGCCAGGACGATCTGGACCAGCTTCTGGTTGTTGCGGACGATATCGAACATGCTGGGCGCTTGGGTGACGACGAAAGGCCGCCATTTTACATTCTTGGCCGGTCAGAAGCGTTCGCCTTCGCGCAGGAACCGCCATTGGCCCGGCGGCAGGTCGCCCAGCCGGACGCGGCCGATGCGTACGCGCTTCAAACCCGTGACGCGCAGGCCGACCAGTTCGCACATGCGGCGGATCTGCCGCTTCCTGCCTTCCTTGAGGATGAAGCGCAGCTGGTCGTCGTTGAGCCGCTCGACCCGCGCCGGCCGCAACGCCTTGCCGTCGAGCGCCAAGCCATGATTGAGCAGCGCCAGGCCTCGCTCGTCGAGCCGGCCCTGGACGCGCACCAGGTACTCCTTCTCGACGCCGGAGTTCTCGCCGATCAGTTGCCGGGCCACGCGGCCATCCTGGGTCAGCACCAGCAGGCCGGTCGAGTCGATGTCGAGCCGCCCGGCCGGCGCCAGGCCCTTCAGGTGTGCCGGCCGGAAGCGCTCGGCCGTGTCGTCGGCGGACTGGCTGGCGGCGGAGACCAGCGTCACGGCCGGCTTGTAGCCGTCCTCGGCCTGCCCGGACACATAGCCGACCGGCTTGTGCAGGAGGATGGTCACCTGCCGCGCCTGCTGCGCCCGCGCCTCCCCGGCCAGCGTGACCACCGCATCCGGCGCGGCGCGGGTGCCCAACTGCGTCACCCGTTCGCCGTTCACGAAGACGAGACCGCGCTCGATATAGGCATCGGCCTCGCGCCGCGAACAAAGACCTCGTTCCGCCAGAAGCTTCGAAACCCTCACACCCTGCGTATCATTCATGGCCGCCGATTCTACAGATCACCCATGCTCAGCTATCGCCACGCCTTCCATGCCGGCAATCATGCCGATGTGCTCAAGCACTGCATCCTCGTGCAGCTGCTGCGGCACCTGAACCAGAAGGAGAAGCCCTACTGGTTCATCGACACTCATGCGGGCGCGGGACGTTACCTGCTCGATTCCGAGCACGCGACGAAGAACGCCGAGTTCGCCGGCGGCATCGGCCGGCTCTGGAACCGCGCCGACCTGCCCCCGGCGGTCGCCGACTACGTGAAGCAGGTTCGCGCCATGAACTCGGACGGCCAGTTGCGTCACTACCCGGGCTCGCCCTGGCTCGCCCACGAGCTGATGCGTCCGGCCGACCGCCTGCGCCTGTTCGAACTGCATCCGACCGACCATCGTTCGCTGGAAAAAACTTTCGCCAAGGCCGGCAGCCGCGTCGCCATCCGGCGCGCCGACGGCTTCCTGGAACTCAAGTCGGTGCTGCCACCCCCGCCCAGGCGCGGCCTGGTGCTGATCGATCCCGCCTACGAGGA
>CAYXZX010000077.1:0-12136 GCA_964469455.1 uncultured Rhodocyclaceae bacterium
CAAGGATGGCGGCTGGAAGTTGGTACAGTAAGCGCGCGGAACTTCGGCAAGGCGCCAGCAATGGCGCCTTTTTCGTTTTCGCCGGGATAGGACATGGATTTTCAGATTGCCCTGCTGCTTGCCCAGGATGGGGTCGTGAATGGCGCCATCTATGCGCTGCTGGCGCTGGCGCTCGTGCTGGTGTTCGCGGTGACGCGGGTGATCTTCATCCCCCAAGGCGAGTTCGTCGCGTTTGGCGCCTTGACGCTGGCCAGTTTTCAGGCGGCCAAGGTGCCCGGCACCCTGTGGTTGCTCATCGGCATGGGCGTGGTCATCTCGATCGTCGAACTGGTCTCGTCGTCGCGCCGCCGCGGCGGGCGACGACGGCTGACTTTCGCGCTTGGATGGAATCTGGCGTATCCGGCGGCGCTGGCGGCGGTCGTGCTGCTGGCCAGGCCTGGCGACTGGCCGCTGGGGTTGCAGGTGGCGCTGGCGCTGGCGCTGGTGGTGCCGCTCGGGCCGATGATCTATCGTCTGGTTTACCAACCGCTGGCTTCGGCTTCGGTGCTCGTGCTCCTGATCGTTTCGGTGGCGGTGCATCTGGCGCTGGTCGGACTTGGCCTGCTGTTCTTCGGGGCGGAAGGATCGCGCACGCCGGCCTTCTCGGAAGCGAGCTTTGCCCTGGGCGATGTCACCGTCACGGGGCAGACGCTATGGGTGATCGGTGCCAGCCTGCTGCTCATCGTCGGGCTGTACATATTTTTCGAGCGCAGCCTGTGGGGCAAGGCCCTGCGGGCGACGGCCATCAATCGGGTCGGTGCGCAGCTGATGGGGATTTCGACCACCCAGGCGGGCAAACTGTGCTTCCTGCTGGCGGCGGCGATCGGCGCGATGTCCGGCATCTTGGTGGCACCCATCACGACCATCTATTACGACACCGGTTTCCTGGTCGGCCTCAAGGGCTTCGTCGCGGCGATTGTCGGCGGCATGACCAGCTATCCATTGGCGGCGGCCGGTGCCATTCTTGTCGGACTGCTGGAATCCTTCTCTTCATTCTGGGCGTCTGCATTCAAGGAAGTCATTGTTTTTACATTGATTATTCCGGTATTGCTCTGGCGCTCGATGACCACGCATCACGTTGAAGAGGAAGAAGAGTGAGTCCTCGCGTTCTTGCGGTCGTTCTTATCGTGCTGCTGGCTCTGGGTCCGCTCGTCCTTCCCGAGTTCCATGTCACGCTGCTGAACTACATCGGTCTCTACTCGCTGGTGGCGCTCGGGCTGGTGCTCCTGACCGGTGTGGGAGGACTCACTTCGTTCGGCCAGGCGGCATTCGTGGGCCTGGGTGCCTACACGACCGGGTACCTGACGACAGCCCAGGAACTGCCTGCCGTGCTTTCCTGGTTTGCCGTCTCGCCATGGCTGACTTTGGTCGCCGGCCTGCTGGTGACGCTGGCCGTGGCTGGCATCCTGGGCCTGCTCACCCTCAGGCTCTCCGGCCACTACCTGCCGCTCGGCACCCTGGCCTGGGGCATGTCCTTGTACTTCCTGTTTGGCAATGTGTCGTTCCTGGGTGGCCATACCGGAATGACCGGCATTCCGCCGCTGAGCCTGTTCGGTCACGACCTCCGTGACGGCCGTCATCTGTATTACGTGATCTGGCTGATTCTGCTGGCGGCGATCTGGATGACCCAGAACCTGCTCGATTCGCGCGAGGGAAGGGCCATACGGGCGCTCAAGGGCGGCGGCATCATGGCCGAGGCCATGGGGGTGGATACCGCCCGGTCGAAGATGATCATTTTCCTGATCGCGGCAGCCTTCGCGGCAATATCGGGCTGGCTTTACGCGCACATGCAGCGCTTCGTCAACCCGACGCCTTTCGGTCTGCACATCGGCATCGAATACCTGTTCATGGCGGTGATCGGCGGTGCGGGCCACGTATGGGGCGCTCTGGTGGGAGCCGGGCTGATCACCGTGCTGAAACAGTGGCTGCAGGATCTCTTGCCAAGGGTATTCGGCGCCTCTGGCAACTTCGAGATCATCGTTTTCGGCTTGCTGATGATTTTCGTGTTCCATCGCGCCCGCGACGGAATCTGGCCACTGCTGGCCCGGGTGGTTCCGATCAAGCGCCAGTCGCGCGGGGCGCCTTCGGGCCAGCCACTGGCGCGGCGGGAACGTCCGCCGCCGGGGACCACATTGCTGGAAGTCAAGGATGCCGTCAAGAAGTTTGGCGGACTGGTGGCGAACAACCAGATGAGCCTGCAGGTACATGCGGGCGAGATCCTGGCCCTGATCGGTCCGAACGGAGCCGGTAAGAGCACCTTGTTCAATCTGGTGACGGGGGTCGATCCGCCCACCTCCGGCGAGGTCCGGTTTCTCGGAGATCGGGTGGATGGCCGCAGCTCGCGCGAGATCGCCCGGCGCGGCATGAGCCGGACGTTCCAGCACGTGCGCTTGCTGCCGGCGATGTCCGTGCTGGAGAACGTCGCCATCGGCGCTCATCAGCGCGGCAGCGCCGGGGTTGCCGCCGCCGCCTTCCATGGCGAGCGCAGCGAGGAAGCGTGCCTGCTCGCCGAGGCGGGACGCCAGATCGAGCGGGTCGGGTTGGCGGACTCCATGTTCGATGCCGCTGGCAGCCTCGCCCTCGGACAGCAGCGCATTGTCGAGATCGCGCGCGCCCTGTCGTCGGATCCCAGTCTGTTGCTGCTCGACGAGCCGGCGGCGGGCTTACGTTATCTGGAGAAGGAAACCTTGGCCGACCTGTTGCGCAAGCTGCGCGACGAGGGCATGGGCATCCTGCTGGTCGAGCACGACATGGACTTCGTCATGGGTCTGGCCGACCGCGTGGTCGTGATGGAGTTCGGCGAAAAGATCGCCGAGGGCCTGCCCGAGGAAGTTCAATGCAATCCGGCGGTGATCGAGGCCTATCTGGGCGGGGTGGATTGATGGACGCGCCGATTCTGGAGGTGCAGGACCTTTGTGTGGCCTATGGCAAGGTGGAGGCCCTGCACCATGTCTCCTTGACCGTGCGCGCCGGCGAGATCGTCACCGTGATCGGCCCGAACGGCGCCGGCAAGACCACGCTGCTGTCGGCGATCATGGGGGTGCTGCCGAGGAGTTCCGGTACCGTTGCCTTTCTGGGAACGGAACAGGCGGATGTCGAGGTCGAGCGGATGGTTGCGATGGGCATGACATTGGTTCCGGAGAAGCGCGAGCTGTTCGGCGACATGAGCGTCGAGGACAACCTGCTGCTCGGCGCCTTCATGCGCCGCCGGCTCGGCCACCGCGACGAGCAGCAAACCATGGCCGAAGTGTTTGGCATCTTCCCGCGCCTCATGGAGCGGCGCGGCCAGCGCGCCGCAACGCTTTCGGGCGGCGAGCGGCAGATGCTGGCGGTGGGCCGCGCCCTGATGGCCAAGCCCAGGTTGTTGATGCTCGACGAACCAAGCCTGGGGCTGGCGCCGCTGATCGTGCGCGAGATCTTTCACGTCATCGGCAACCTGCGCAAGACGGGCGTGGCGATACTGCTGGTCGAGCAGAATGCGAGGGCGGCACTTCAGATCGCCGACGCCGGGTATGTCCTGGAGACGGGCGAGGTGGCGATCTCCGGATCCAGCGCGGAGCTGGAGGGCAATCCGCGCATCGTCGAGAGCTATCTGGGGCTGGGCGGCAAGCGCTGAAGTTTGTTTCACGTGAAACTCGCTTGGGTTGGTTTCACGTGAAACCCTCCCGTATCAATTCTGTTTTCGGAAACGCAGGCGTATCATTGCGCCTCTTTTCTCCCCTCAGCCCATGCCTTTTCCGACCAGGTTCGATGTGATCATCGTTGGTGGCGGCCACGCCGGCACCGAGGCGGCTCTGGCCTCAGCCCGCAGTGGTGCGAGCACGCTGTTGCTGACCCACAACATCGAGACATTGGGCGCGATGTCCTGCAATCCGTCAATCGGGGGCATCGGCAAGGGTCATCTGGTCAAGGAGGTGGATGCGCTGGGGGGCGCAATGGCTGCGGCGACCGACGAGGCCGGCATCCAGTTCAGGATACTCAATGCCTCCAAGGGTCCGGCCGTGCGCGCGACCCGGGCGCAGGCGGACCGCCAGCTCTACAAGCAGGCGATTCGAACCAGGCTGGAGAACCAGGCAAACCTGACCCTCTTTCAGCAGGCTGTAGACGATCTCGTGCTCGAAGGTGATCGGGTAACCGGCGCGGTGACTCAGCTGGGGATCAGGTTCGAGGCGCCGGCCGTGGTGCTGACCGCAGGCACCTTCCTCAACGGCCTGGTCCATGTCGGACTGGAGAACTACCGGGCCGGGCGCTTTGGCGATCCACCATCGCTGACTTTGGCGCAACGCCTGCGCGAGCTTTCCCTGCCGGTCGGCCGCCTCAAGACGGGAACGCCGCCGCGGCTGGATGGCAAGACCATCGATTTTTCGGTGATGCAGCGGCAACCCGGCGACGAGCCGGTACCGGTATTTTCCTTCCTTGGTTCGGCCGGGCAGCATCCGCGCCAGATTCCCTGCTGGATCACCCACACCAATGCCAGGACCCACGACATCATCCGCGCCGGCCTTGATCGATCGCCGATGTTCACGGGCGTCATCGAGGGAGTGGGGCCGCGCTACTGCCCGTCGATCGAGGACAAGATTCACAAGTTCGCCGGCAAGGACGAGCATCAGGTCTTTCTCGAGCCGGAGGGGCTGACCACGCACGAGTTCTACCCTCAGGGAGTGTCGACCAGCTTGCCGTTCGACGTTCAGCTGGCTATGGTGCGCTCCATCCGCGGCCTGGAGAACGCCCAAATCACCCGGCCCGGCTATGCCATCGAATATGATTTTTTCGATCCGCGCAATCTCAAGGCTTCGCTGGAAACCAAGTCAATTCAAGGGCTTTTCTTCGCCGGGCAGATCAACGGCACCACCGGCTACGAAGAAGCAGCAGCCCAGGGGTTGCTCGCCGGCATCAATGCCGCGCGTCTCGCCAGGGCACTCGAGCCCTGGTCGCCGCGCCGGGATCAGGCGTATCTGGGCGTGATGATCGACGACCTGATCACGCGCGGGGTTTCGGAGCCGTATCGCATGTTCACCAGTCGCGCCGAGTACCGGCTGAGCCTGCGCGAGGATAACGCCGACTTGAGGCTGACCGAAATCGGCCGCCAGCTCGGCTTGGTCGACGCCCTGCGCTGGGATATCTTCAATCGCAAGCGCGATGCTGTCGCGGCCGAAGTCGAGCGACTCAAGGCCACCTGGGTCAATCCACGCCTGCTGGCTGATGACGACGCGACGCGGGTCTTGGGCAAGCCCCTGGAACGCGAGTACCGGCTGTTCGAACTGCTGCGCCGCCCGGAGGTCGGCTACGGGGAACTGCTGACCCTGCCGGGTGCGGGGCCGGGGTTGAGCGAGCCGAACCTGATCGAACAGGTGGAGATTCAGGCCAAGTATCAGGGCTACATCGAGCGGCAGCGCGAGGAAGTGGCGCGGACCCGGGATCAGGAGTCGCTGGCATTGCCGGCGGACATGGATTACGCCAAGGTTCACGGCCTTTCCATCGAGGTGCGCCAGAAGCTCGATCAGCATCGGCCGGAAACGCTCGGTCAAGCCTCGCGCATCCAGGGCGTCACGCCGGCGGCGATTTCCCTGCTGCTGCTGCACCTCAAGAAGAAGAGGGCGGCATGACGCTGGCGGACGGCATTGCCGAACTCGGCCTGACGCTGCCAACGGGTGCCGAAGGCAAGCTGGAAGCATTCATGGCCTTGCTGGCCAAGTGGAACAGAAGCTACAACCTGACCGCGATTCGCGATCCGGACCAGATGGTGACGCACCACCTGCTTGATTCGCTGGCGGTGCTGCCCCATCTCGGCCCGATCAAGAAATTGGCCGACGTCGGCAGCGGCGCCGGTCTGCCAGGGCTGACTTTGGCAATCAGCCGGCCGGAACTGCGTGTTACCTCGGTCGAGGCCAGCCATAAGAAAGTGGCCTTTCAGCAGCAGGCCAAAATCGAATTGAAGATTACCAACGTGAGCATTCACTGCGGCCGTGTCGAGCGTCTGAAGGGGGTTTTCGATGCCGTCATCTCGCGGGCGTTTGCCGATCTTGCCGAATTCGTCGGGGTGGCGGGACACCTGACCGGCCGCCTGCTGGCGATGAAAGGCGCTTACCCCGCGACGGAAATCGCGCGTCTGCCCGACGGCTGGCGGCTCGCCGACGCCGTGAAATTGAACGTGCCGGGCCTGGTCGCCGAGCGCCATTTGCTCATTCTGGAAAGGACTTGAGGATGCACATATTCGCCATCGCCAACCAGAAGGGGGGTGTCGGCAAGACCACGACCTCGGTCAACCTCGCCGCGGCACTCGCTCAGAGCGGCAAGCGCACGCTGCTGGTCGACCTCGATCCGCAGGGCAATGCCACCATGGGTAGCGGCGTGGACAAGCGCGAGCTGCGTCGCTCGGTATACCAGCTGCTGGTTGGCCTGGTGACGCTGGGCGATGCCCGGGTGGCGTCGCCGACCGCAGGCTACGACGTCCTGCCGGCCAACCGCGACCTCGCCGGCGCCGAAGTCGAGATGGTGCAACTGGAGCGCCGCGAAAACCGCCTCAAGGACGCGCTCGCCCGGCACGCCGATGATTATGACTTTGTCCTGATCGATTGCCCGCCGTCGCTGTCGATGCTCACCCTCAACGGCCTTTGCGCCGCGCATGGCGTCGTCATACCCATGCAGTGCGAATACTACGCGCTGGAAGGCCTGTCGGACCTGGTCAATACCATCAAGCGGGTGCATGCCAGCTTGAATCGGGACCTCAAGGTGATCGGCCTGCTGCGGGTCATGTACGATCCGCGCTCGACCTTGTCGAACCAGGTATCCGCCCAGCTCGAGGAGCATTTCGGCGACAAGGTGTTCCGCACGGTGGTGCCGCGCAATGTCCGCCTGGCCGAGGCACCCAGCTATGGCGTGCCCGGCGTATTGTTCGACAAGTCGTCGAAAGGCGCCCAGGCCTATCTCGCGTTCGCTGCCGAAATGATCGAGCGCGTGCATTCATGGAAGGAATGAATCGATGAATCCCCCGAAGATGAAAGGTCTCGGTCGCGGTCTCGACGCGCTGCTCGCCGCCAACAACGGCACCGAAGTCAGTCGTCAGGAGACGCTGCCGGTGGGCGCCTTGCAGCCCGGCAAGTACCAGCCGCGCACGCGCATGGACCCGGGCTCGCTCGAGGAACTGGCTGCCTCGATCAAGGCACAGGGCCTGATCCAGCCGATCTCGGTGCGTCCGATCGCCGAAACTGGCGCCGCGCTGCGCTATGAAATCATTGCCGGCGAACGTCGTTGGCGCGCTTCGCAGATCGCCGGTCTCGCCGAAGTACCGGTGCTGATCCGCGATATTCCGGACGACGCCGTACTCGCGATGTCGCTGATCGAGAACATACAACGCGAGGATCTCAATCCGCTTGAAGAGGCTGCCGGCCTGCAACGACTGATCGACGAGTTCGGCATGACTCACCAGCAGGCGGCCGATGCCGTCGGCCGCTCGCGCTCCGCCGCGACCAACCTGCTGCGGCTCCTGCATCTGGCCAAGCCGGCCCAGGACATGCTGATGGCCGGCGACATCGAGATGGGTCACGCGCGGGCGCTGTTGGCGCTGCCCAAGACCGAGCAGGGCAGGGTGGCGAGCATCGCGGTCGATAAGGGCTGGTCGGTGCGCGAAACCGAGCGCTCCGTGGCCCGCGAGCTGAATCCGCCCGCAAGAAAATTGCCGGGCAAGGCGCCGAACCGCGACCTCGAGCGCCTTGAAGAGGAACTTGCCGACAGCGTCGGCGCCACGGTCAAGATTTCGGCCAATCGCAAGGGCGCCGGCAGCCTGACCATACGATTTGCCAGTCTTGACCAGCTCGATGGCCTGTTGCAGCGGCTGCAAGGGAAACGACCACCGGAAGCGCAATGATGCAGTAACCTGCAAGGCCCGGATGAAGCTCATGGCCCTTCTTTCGAACCTCTTTTCACTCAGCGGGAGACGAACATGATCAATGATCGCTACAAGCCCTTGCCGCAGGTTGCGGTTTGTACTGGCGGTTGCTACGTCGGCGGCGCGCTCAATCCAGCCTTTGTCCAGGCCGATTCGCCCGCCATCGAGGTCATGACCGACCTGACCAAGATTCCGCCGGCCACGGTGTCGCCCCAGGAAACCCTCCAGGCAGCCAACCAGCACATGCTGCTACGCGGCGTTCGCCTGCTACTGGTCGTGGAAAGGAATGGCCGAATCTCCGGCGTGGTTACGGCGCGCGACCTGATGGGCGAAAAGCCGATCCTGGTCGCGCAGGCACGTGGCTCGAAGCGCGAGGAACTCGAAGTGCGCGATGTCATGACCAGCCTCGAAGTCATGGAGGCAATCAAGCTGAACGATGTCATGCGCGCCGAAGTCGGTCACATCGTCGCCACGCTGAAGGCATGCGGACGCCAACATACGCTGGTCGTCGAAGAAGATCGGGAGGCCAATAAACAAACGCTGCGTGGCATCTTCTCCGCGTCCCAAATCGCGCGCCAGCTGGGTGTCGAATTGACCACGCATGAGGTCGCCCGGACTTTCGCCGAAATCGAAGCAGCGTTCGCGGGCGTATAAGTTACATTAGATAATTCTAATGTTGCAATGCAGCGATTGACGGGGCTCATAAACTTCCATTAGAATCCACTGGTTTTTTTTGATGGCCTTGCGGCGAAGGCCCTGGGCATCGGGATTGAGCCTCCAATGTTCAAGCTCGGCCGGGCGTTCCGCGTGACGATGTTATGGCAAGGCCTTGCCACCGCCGCAGTGGCAGCAATGGCGGGGGGCTTGGCTGGTGGCAACGGGGCGCTGTCGGGCGTGCTGGGCGGGATGATAGGAATCGCCGGTGTGCTGGTGTTCGGCTTGATGTCCGCCCGTCCCGCGGCGACTTCGGATGCTGCGGTGCGGATCGCACTGCGGGCCGAGGCCGCGAAAGTGGTGGTGATGGTGCTGTTGTTGTGGCTGGTGTTTGCGGCTTACCAAAGCATGGTGGTGCTGGCGTTCCTCGGCGCATTCATGGTTTCCGTCCTGCTATCTGGGATTGCGTTTGCGGTGTCCGGTGATTAACAACTGATACTTCTTGGGTTTCGACATGTCTGCTGGCGCTGAACTGACCCCGACCTCCTACATCACCCACCACCTCAGCTTCCTGCAGAAACCGGTCGGCACGGGTGACTTCTGGGTGCTGCATGTCGACACGCTGGTAACGTCCGTCATCCTCGGCATCCTCGCTTTCGGATTTCTGTGGTGGGTGGTGCGTGGCGCGACGGCGGGTGTGCCGAACAAGCGCCAGGCCTTTGTCGAGCTGGCCATCGAATTCGTCGATGACCAGGTCAAAGGCATCTTCCACGGCGACCGCCATTCCTTCGTCGCTCCGGCCGCCCTGACCGTGTTTGTCTGGGTGTTGCTGATGAACGCCATGGATTTCCTGCCGGTGGATATCATGGCCAAGATCCTGGGCGCCGTCGGGCTGCACCAATGGCGCATGGTGCCGACCGCCGATGTCAATACCACGTTTGCCCTGGCGCTGGCCGTCTGGTTCCTGATGATCTTCTATAGCGTCAAGGTCAAGGGTCTGGGGGGCTGGGTCCACGAGCTCTTTTGTTCCCCGTTTGGCTCGAATCCGCTGCTGTGGCCGGCCAATTTCCTGCTCAACATCATCGAGTACGTCTCGAAGCCGCTGTCGCATTCCCTGCGTCTCTACGGCAACATGTACGCAGGCGAGATCATCTTCCTGCTGCTTGGACTCTGGGCCGCCACCGGCCTTGCCGGCACCGTCTTCGGTGCCATCCTCGGCGCTGGCTGGGCGATCTTCCACATCCTGATCGTCGTCCTGCAAGCCTTCATCTTCATGATGCTCACCGTGGTCTATCTCGCCATGGCGCACGAGAGCCACTGATTTCCCGCGTTTTTCCCTTAACCCACCTAACCCAGATCTCAACTGAAAGGACAGCAAAATGGACAAAATGCAATTCCTGGCCCTGATTCAAGCCTACACCGGCGTCGGCATCGGCCTCATCATCGGCCTCGGCGCCGCGGGTGCCTGTATCGGCATCGGCATCATGGCCAGCCGTTTCCTCGAAGCCGCTGCCCGCCAGCCCGAGATGATGCCGACGCTGCAAGCCAAGGTCTTCCTGCTGCTCGGCCTGATCGATGCCTCGTTCATTATCGGCGTCGGCCTGGCCATGCTGTTCGCCTTCGGCAACCCGCTGCTCGCCGCGATTCACTGACAGCGTTTTTTTCGTCCAACCGAAAGCGGTGGATAAATGAACATCAATCTGACCCTGATTTCCCAAGCGGTCGCCTTCGCCATCTTCATCTGGTTCACGGTCCGGTTTGTCTGGCCGCCCTTGCGCAACGCCATCGAGATCCGGCAGAAGACCATTGCCGACGGACTGGCCGCCGCCGAGCGCGGCAAGCACGACCTCGAACTGGCTGCCCGCCGCTCGGCGGACGTCCTGCGCGAGACCAAGGACAAGTCGGCTGAACTGCTGACCCAGGCCGAGCGTCGCGCGCAGCAGATCGTCGAGGATGCCAAGGCCGCTGCCCGGGTTGAAGCCGACAAGGTGATTGCTTCCGCCAAGGCCGAGATCGACCAGGAAGCCGAGCGCGCCAAGCAGCACCTGCGCGAGCGGGTTGCCGAACTGGCGGTGGCCGGTGCCGAGAAGATCCTGCGCCGCGAAGTCAACGCCGCCGCCCATGCCGACATGCTGTCGGCCCTGAAACAGGAGCTGTAAGCGCATGGCCGAGATCGCCACCCTTGCCCGTCCTTATGCCGAGGCGGCTTTTCGCCTGGCGAGGGAACGGCAGGCGTTGCCGGTGTGGTCGGAAGCCTTGGGTCGCCTCGCGCAGATCGCGGTCGACCCCCAGGCCGCCAGCCTGATCGGCAATCCCAACATTCCTGCCGCCAAGGTCGAAGACCTTTTCCGCGCCGCCGCCGGCAAGGATGCCGAATCCTCTTCGGAGCTGGGCAATTTCATTCGCCTGCTGGCCGACAACGGCCGGCTGGCATGCCTGCCGGAAATCGCGGGTCAATTTGCCGCGATGAAGCAGGGCGAGGAAGGAGTCAAGGAAGGCGTTGTCCATTCCGCTTTCCCTCTCGATGGCGCCCAGCTTGCCGGCCTCAGCCAGCTTCTGGAGAAGCGTTTCGGCCGCCTGCAGCTTTCGGTCAGCGTCGATCCGGCGTTGATTGGTGGTGTCAAGGTGGTGATCGGCGATCAAGTGCTCGATGCCTCGGTGAGCGGCAAGCTGTCCGCCATGCGCGTCGCCCTGAACAGTTAGGAGAAATTCCATGCAGTTGAATCCATCCGAGATCAGCGAACTGATCAAGAGCAAGATCCAGAACCTGGACGGCGCCAGCGAAGTGCGCACCCAGGGCACGGTCGTTTCCGTTACCGACGGCATCTGCCGCGTTCACGGCCTGGCCGACGTCATGCAGGGCGAGATGCTGGAGTTCCCGGGCAACACCTTCGGCATGGCGCTCAACCTCGAGCGTGACTCCGTCGGCGCGGTGGTGCTGGGCGAATACGAGCACATCACCGAAGGCGACACGGTCAAGACCACGGGCCGGATTCTCGAAGTGCCGGTCGGTCCAGAACTGATCGGCCGCGTCGTCAATTCGCTGGGTCAGCCGATCGACGGCAAGGGTCCGATCAACGCCAAGGAAACCGACAAGATCGAAAAAGTCGCGCCGGGCGTCATCTGGCGCAAGTCGGTGTCGCAGCCGGTGCAGTCGGGCCTCAAGTCCATCGACTCCATGGTGCCGGTCGGCCGCGGCCAGCGCGAACTGATCATCGGCGACCGCCAGACCGGCAAGACCGCGGTGGCGATCGACACGATCATCAACCAGAAGGGCAAGGACCTGCTCTGCATCTACGTCGCCGTCGGCCAGAAGGCGTCGTCGATCATGAACGTGGTCAAGAAGCTCGAAGAGCACGGCGCCATGGCCTATACCATCGTCGTCGCCGCCTCGGCCTCCGACTCCGCCGCCATGCAGTTCATCGCCCCCTACTCCGGCTGCACCATGGGCGAGTACTTCCGCGACCGCGGCCAGGACGCCCTGATCATTTACGACGACTTGACCAAGCAGGCCTGGGCCTATCGCCAGATCTCGCTGCTGCTGCGCCGTCCGCC
>CAYXZX010000078.1:0-12028 GCA_964469455.1 uncultured Rhodocyclaceae bacterium
TCGCGCTGGACGCGCACCATCGCCTGGACGCCGTCATCGAGGCGGGTGTCGGCCAGCACGATGACGAATTCCTCGCCGCCGTAGCGCGCCAGCGTATCGGTGGGGCGCAGGGTTTCGCGTACCACCTGGGCCAGGTGGACCAGCGCCTGGTCGCCGGCGTCATGGCCGTGGGTGTCGTTGAGTTTCTTGAAGTTGTCGATATCCAGCAGGGCCAGTGACAAGGGCAGGTCCTTGCGCCGGGCGCGGGCGACCTCGCGTTCGACCGCCTCGTCCATGCCCTTGCGGTTGAGCGCGCCGGTTAGCGCGTCGAGGCGGACCATGTCGCTGGCGTGGGCCAACTCCTCCTGCAGCCGGGCGACTTCCTGTTCGGCCTGGCGCACGCGGTCGCGCATTTCCAGCAATTCATCGCGCGAACGCTGTGCGGCGAACTGAACCGCCCGGGTTTCCTGCATGACGACGTTCAGTACGTCCGAGAGCTGGTTGATGTCGGCGGCGCTGCTGATCTTTTCGGCACAGGCGCCGATGCGGTCATGGTAGTCGCCGGTGGTGGCGGCGAAGTCCGCCAGCCGGTCCACGAACGTGGCGAGCATGCCCTTGAGTTGCGCCTGCGCGTCGTTGAGGCTCTTCTTGAGGGCGCTCTGCTTGTAGATCAAATCCTTGAGGCGACGCTCCACATCGTCGAGCCGGCGGAGGTCGAGCGGCTGGCCGAGCAGGTCGCGCACCAGCGACACCTGGCCTTGCAGCCACTGGTCGTCCACCACCAACTCGCTGATGTTCTCGACGATCAACTGCAGCAAATGAACCAGTGCGCCCCGCAGCTCCACCTGGTCTTCGGCGACGAACTGCAACCGGTAGCTGAGTTTCTTGAGCCGGCCGGTGCAGGCGTCGAGTTGCTCGGCGGTCTGCGCGGCGCGGATGTCGGCGGCCAGGCTCGTGGCTTCCCGGGTCAGGTCCGGCGCTTCGCCGAGCACGGTGCCGAGGCCATCGTCGATCAGGGTGGCGAGCAGTTCCTGCAATTCCGCATTGACATGGCGTGCCGCCGCCCCTGACTTTCCGCCGGCGGCTTCCTCACTCCTGGCTGCGCCTTCCGCCGCCGTGGCATCTCCCGGGCCGCTCTGCGACCAGTTCCGCACCAGCGACTGCAGACGGCCGAACAGCACGTCGGGCGTGCCCGAGGCCGACAGGACGTGGTCGAGCGCCTCGCGCTTCTTGGCGGCGGTGAGGCCGGCATGGCGGGCTTCGTGCTGGCTGATCAGGTCGCGGATCAGGCCGCCCCAGTTGGGGGGCGTGGCGGCGCCCTTGGTCAGCAGGTCGGCCAGTACGCCCTTGACGCCATCCCAGTTGCTTTCGGCGATGGCGGCCTCGAGCTGGCGGCCGAAGCGCATCTGTTCGGGCGTGGCCTTGGGCAGACCGGCGGCGACGGTCTTGAGGGCGCGTTCCGGGAAAGTCTCGACGGCGGCCGTGCCGGAAATCTCGTGGTAGAGCGTGCGGTAGTTGTCCGGCGTCGGTGGCACCCGCCGCATGGCGAGCTGCTTCAGGGTTTCGCGCGCAATCTCGGAGGGGTGCTTGGTTTCTGCCATGATTTCCGTTTCACACCAGGCCGTGTTCGAGGCCGTAGCGAATCAGTTCCGCCGTGCTGGAAAGCCCAAGCTTGGCGAGGATGCGCGCCCGGAAAGTGCTGATGGTGGCGACGGCGAGGTTCAGCTCCTCGGCGATCTGGGTCAGCGTCTTGCCGGCGGCGATCAGTTTCAATACCTCGTATTCGCGATCCGACAGCAATTCGTGCGGCGGCTGCTCGGTGTCGTTGGCGATGGCGTCGGCGAGTTGCATGGCCACGGTCGGGCTGACGTATTTCTTGCCGCTGGCCACCTGGCGAATTGCGATGACGAGTTGCTCGGGCGCGCTCTGCTTGGTCAGGTAGCCCGAGGCGCCGGCCTTGAGCGCGCGGATGGCGTATTGCTCCTCGGGATGCATGGAGAGGATCAGCACCGGCAGCTTGGGCAACTCCTTCTTCAGTTGCTTGAGGGTGTCGATGCCATTGCGGTTCGGCATCGAGACATCGAGCAGGACGACATCCCACGGCTGCTGGCGGGCCAGCTGCAGGGCCTCGGCGCCGTCGTCGGCCTCGCCGGCGACCACCAGATCCTCCGTTTCGGAAAGGATCTGCTTGAGTCCCTGGCGCACGATGGCGTGGTCATCGGCGATGAGTACGTGAATCTTGTCTGCCATGTTCAAAACAGTTTGCGCTGCATCTCTTCCGCCTCGTCCACCGCCGCCGGTTCCACTCCGCGCCGTTCCGGCACTTTCAGGCGGACATGCGTGCCGCCATGCTCCCCGGTGGCGATGGAAAACTCGCCCGCCAGGCTATGCACGCGTTCGCGGATGCCGCGCAGGCCGAAGGATTTCGGCTTGACCATGTCCGCCTCGGAAATGCCGCGGCCATTGTCGCGCAGTTCGAGCGCAATGCTACCTTTTTCGCGCGTCAGCCGCACCACCACCAGCGAGGCATGGGCGTGCTTGGCGACGTTGGTGAGCGTTTCCTGGACGATGCGGAACAGGGCCAGCGACGTGTCCGCGTCCGGCTCCAGGTCGTCGTCGCACTGCACGCGGCAGGTGATGCCGAAGTGCTGGGAAAAGTCCTCGGCCAGCGATTCGATGGCTGCCGGCAGGCCGAATTCCTTGAGGATGCCGGGCCGCAGTTCGCGCGCCACCCGGCTGGCGGCGCCCATGGCCTGATCGAGCAGCGCTTCGATGGAACGCGCCTTCTCGCGCAGCGCCGGCAGTTCGGCCGGCAGCTTGCCGGCCATCAGGGTCGCTTCGATTTTCAGCCGCACCAGCAGGCTGCCCAGTTCGTCGTGGATGTCGCGGGCGATGCGCTCGCGTTCCTGCTCGCGCGCGGCTTCCAGGTGGAAGGAAAGCTCCGACAGCTGCTCGCGCGAGGCCCGCAGGGCCGCCTCGGTTTCCTTGATCGCCGTGATGTTGGTGGCGATGCCCTGCCAGCTGACAATGCCCGTGGAACCTTCGTCGCCGCGTTGCGGCGTCGAGCGCAAGTCGACCCATTTGCCGCGGCCGCGGCCACGCAGCCGGCCGGCCCAATCCAGCGGTGCACCGGAATCGGCCGAGACGGCCAGCGCCGCTTCGAGTTGGCGCCGGTCGTCCGCCTCGAAAGCCTCGAAGAACTTGCGCGGTGAAGCCAGCAATTCGTGCTGTTTCAGGCCGAATAGTGCATGGCAGCCTTCGCTGACATAGAGAAAACGATGCTCGCCGGATGAAAGCCGCTGCAGATGAAACGCCATGCCAGGCAGGCTCGATGCCAGGCCGCGAAAGCGCGCATCGCTGTCGTGCGCCATCGCCAGGGCCGCGTGATGGTCGGCCCGCTGGCGGGCTTCGCGCACCTCGCGCTCGATGGCGGGCAGCAGGCGGTCGAGCCGGTCGCGGAACACCACGTCATGGGCGCCGCCGCGCATGGCGCGCAGCGCGGCTTTCTCGTCGGCCGGGTCGGCGACGATGATGAAAGGCAGGTCGCATCCTTGCCCGTCGAGGATCTTCATGGCGGCCGGCGCCGTCAGGGCCGGCCGGCCGAACAGGTAGAGCAGCACATCCCAGGGACGTTCGCGCAGCGCGGCGCGCAGCCCCGCGGCATCGGTGACGGCGCGGAAGGGCACCGGCGCCGCGCCGCCCGCCAGCCAGGCCGCCAGCGTTGCCGCCTCGGTCGGCTCGGCCGACAGGATCAGGAAGTGCAGCGACGCAAGCTCGGTTTTCGCGGGATGGACCATGGCTGTCGACGCGATGCCGACGGGATGTCAGGCGCCGATTCTAACGCCGCGCCGGCGTCAGTTCGCCCCGATCAGCGCCAGCGTATGGCGGGCGATGATCCATTCCTCGTTGGTGGGCACCACCAGCACGTCGGCCTCGGAGTCAGTCGTGGCGATGCGCCGCGCATGCGCCTGGTTGGCTTCTTCGTCGAGCGTGATGCCGAGCCAGCCGAGCGCCGCGCAGACCTGCCGACGCACCGGCGCGGCGTGTTCGCCGATGCCGCCGGTGAACACCAGCGCGTCGAGACCGCCGATGGCGGCGGCGAGGGAGCCGATCTCGCGGACGATGCGGTAACAGAACAGATCGACGGCCTCCCTCGCTTCGGGCCGGTCGGAGGCCAGCAGTTCGCGCATGTCCTGGCTGATGCCGGAGACACCGAGCAGGCCGGACTCCTTGTAGAGGAGGCGTTCGAGCGCCTTGGCGTCCATGTTCCGGTAGTCCATCAGGTAGAGCAGCACGCCCGGGTCGAGGTTGCCGCTGCGGGTGCCCATCATCAGGCCGTCGACGG
Source organism: uncultured Rhodocyclaceae bacterium (assembly GCA_964469455.1). Taxonomy (GTDB): domain Bacteria; phylum Pseudomonadota; class Gammaproteobacteria; order Burkholderiales; family Rhodocyclaceae; genus Fen-999. Next base: position 4,325 of record CAYXZX010000078.1, read on the forward strand.
CGGTGAAGCCCATGGTGGTGGCCATGCTCCGGCGTCGGACCATGGCGCACATGGACGCGCCGTTGCCGAGATGGGCGACGATGACGCGGCCATCGGCGCGACCATCGGCCAGATGGCGCGGCAGGGTCTCGGCGATGAACTCGTACGAGAGGCCGTGAAAGCCGTAGCGGCGCACACCGCCCTCGGTGATCCGGCGCGGCAAGGCAAAGCGCTGGGCGACTTCGGGCTGGCTGCGATGGAAGGCCGTGTCGAAACAGGCGACCTGGGGCACGCCGGGCAGGGCCGCCGCCATGGCCTCGATGCCGGCCAGGTTGTGCGGCTGGTGCAGGGGCGCGAGCGGCACGAGGTCGCGCAGGAGATCGATCGATACCGGGTCGAGACGGATGGGCCGCGCGTATTTCTCGCCGCCATGGACGACGCGATGGCCGACGCCGCCGATGTGCAATCCGCCGGTATGTTGTTCGAGCCAGTCGAGCAGGAACGACAAGGCCTCCCGATGCGGCGCGGCGCCGGCCAGCGGCAGGTCGACATCGGCCAATCCCTGGCCCGACGCATGCCTTGCCTCGAGATGAGGATGTGCGCCCAGCCCGTCGATCTGGCCCAGCAGCCGGGGCTGTTCGGGGATACCGGTGGTGTCGTGCTCGAACAGCGCGAACTTGATCGAACTGGACCCGGCGTTGAGGGTCAGGAGGGCATCGGTCATCGTCAGGCCTTGCCGTCGCGCGCATGCACCATGGCCACCGCGATGGCGGCCGAGGCGACGCGCGATTCCGCCGAATCGGCTCGGGAAGTGAGCACGATCGGCACGCGGGCACCGAGGACGATGCCGGCGGCAATGGCGTCGGCCAGGTATTCCAGCTGCTTGGCCAGCATGTTGCCGGACTCGATGTCCGGCACCAGCAGGATATCGGCCTGACCGGCCACCGCCGAGCGGATGCCCTTGGTGGCGGCGGCGACGGCCGAAACCGCATTGTCGAAAGCCAGCGGGCCGTCGAGGATGCCGCCGACGATCTGGCCGCGGTCGGCCATCTTGCACAGCGCGGCGGCATCGAGGGTGGCCGGCATCTTCGGCGTCACGGTCTCGACCGCGGCGAGGATGGCGACCTTCGGTTCGGCGATGCGCAGCACGCGCGCCAGGTCGATGGCGTTCTGGACGATGTCGACCTTGTCTTCCAGCGTCGGCTGGACGTTCACCGCCGCGTCGGTGATCAGCAACGGCCGCGGATAGGTGGGAACATCCATCAGGAAGACGTGGCTGATGCGCCGCGCCGTGCGCAGTCCGGTGACCTTGTCGACCACCTCGGCCATCAATTCGTCGGTATGCAGTGAACCCTTCATCAGGGCGGCCACTTCGCCCTCGCGCGCCAGTTCAACGGCGGCACCGGCGGCGGCGTGGCTGTGCGGGACGTCGAGCAGCCGGCAGCCGGCCAGGTCGAGCGTCAGCTGCTCGGCGAGGGCCCGGATGCGCGCCTCCGGTCCGACCAGCGTCGGCACGGCGAGGCCCGCGTCGCGGGCCATGATGGCGCCGCGCAGCGATTCTGTGTCGCAGGGGTGAACCATGGCCATGGCGATCGGCGCCAGGCCGCGCGTGATCGACAGCAGATGCTCGTAGCGCGAGCGCCGTGTCGTTTCCGGCGCCAGCGGCGGCAGGGATGTTCGCGGTCGGCGAATCTTTTCGGTTGGCGCCGCGACTTCCGCCTCGCCGTCGACGACCCGGGTTCCGTCCTGGTTCACACAGACGCAATCGAACACCACGCGACCGTCGTGATCGGACTTGCGCCGGCAGGTGACGGTGGCGGTGACGGTGTCGCCGATGCGCACTTCGCCGGCGAAACGCAGATTCTGGCTGAGCATGACCGTGCCGGGCCCGGGAAACTGGGTGCCGAGCAGGTTGGCGATCATGGCACTGCCCCACATGCCGTGCGCCGCGATTTCGCGAAACTGCGCCGAGCGCGCGTATTCGGGATCGACATGCGCCGGATTCACCTCGCCGGCCATGGTCGCGAACATGCGGATGTCCTCGGGACGCAGCGTGCGCACCAGCATGGCGCTGTCGCCGACGGCGATTTCGTCATACGTGCGGTTCTCGATGATGTCGATGCCGCTGGCTGTTTCCTGCATTCTGGCTGCCTCCCGTTGCCCGCCATTTTGGCGCGACTGTTGCGGCGCCGCAATGCCGGTGCGAAAGTCAGGCGCGGCGCGACGCCGCACGCGGCAGGCGGATGCGGAACGTCGAGCCGGCGCCGGGGGTGCTTTCGACCGCGACGCCGCCGCCATGGCGATCGACGATGGTCTTGACGATCACCAGGCCCAGACCGATGCCCGGCTCGTCGGGCTGGCCGGGCCGGGAAACATGCGCATGCCGCGTGAACAGTTGGTCCATCTGGTTGGCCGGGATGCCGTAGCCCTCGTCCACGACGGCAATCACCTGCCACATGCCGTCCTCGGCGAGGATCACGCGCACCGTCGTGTCGGGCGGGCTGTACTTGATGGCGTTGCCAAGCAGGTTGGTCAGGGCCCGGCGCAGCAGCGATCCGTCGCCCAGCACCAGCGCATCCCGTCCGGCCGCGGAATCATCGATCTCGATGCCGATCCGCTTGCGTTCTGCTTGCGGCCACACTTCGTCCGCGGCTTCCTGCGCCAGCTCGGCGACATCGACTTCGCGAAAGGTGCGCGGATCGACCGTTTCGGCCTTCTTCAGCCGCGAGAAGTCGTCGGCCAGATCCAGGGCGTGCTGGGCGTAGCGACCGATGCGCGGCAGACTGTGGTCCGCGCCGCTGCGGCCGGCGGCACGATCGATGAGCGTGATGATCGATACCAGCACCGAGCGGATGTCGTGCGAGATGAACCGCACCGTGTCCTCCCGCGCCTTCTGGGTCAGGCGTTGCCGCTCGGCGGCGGCGCGGATGATGGCGATGCGCCGGTCAAGCGGGTCGAGGGTCTCTTCGGCGGGACCGGCGGTAGTGGCCACCGGATCGGCGTCGCGCAGCAGGCGCAGTTCGGCGTCCATGAAGCGCTGGGTCGCCTCGAGCCGGCGCCAGCTCCAGAGGGGATACGCCAGCGCCGCGCCGAGCAGGATGGCGCTGGGCGGCAGCCAGGCCAGGCCCGAGCGAAGTTGGGCGATGCCCGCGACGCCCGCGGCCAGGCCGACGCCGGCCGACAATGCCAGCCCGGCGCGCGGCGACAGATAGAGCAGTCCGATCAGCAGCAGCAGGATGGCCACCACCGAAGTCACGGTGGTCGGAGCATGGTCCAGCCAGGCGATGGTGTCGCCGGTGCGCAGGGAATCGAGGGCATTGGCATGGATCTCGACGCCGGCCATCGGCCGGCCCGAGCCTGACATGGGCGTGGCGTGCAGGTCGCCCAGTCCGGCGGCGGTTGCGCCGACCAGCACCAGCGCACCGCGCAATTGGTCGGCGCCGACGGTGCCGGTGAGCACATCCACATAGGAAACGGTCCGGTAGGTGCCAGGCGGTCCCGCGTAGCGCAGGTAGTGCCAGCGGTCGCGTCGCCACATGCTCGGCGCGGCCTTGTCATCCGTCGGCATCGCCGGCTGGTAGCGCCCGGCGCGCTTGGCGTCGGCCACCCTCAGCATCGCCAGCGCCAGTTGCGGATACAGCGTCGCGCCGGGGCCAGCCCAGAGATGCAGTCCGCGAACGATGCCATCGGCATCGATGGGCATTTCGATATGGCCAAGTGCCGCCGCCGCGTTGGCGAACGCCGCCATCGGCCGCCCGTCGCCGAACTGGGCGGAGCCGATCGGTGGCGGTATCACCGGCAGGACGACATGGCCAGGGCGGGCAATGGCTGCCGCGAGCAGGGATTCGCCGCTCGGATCATCGGTATCGGGCTCGTTGAAAATGATGTCGACGCCGATGGCGGCGACATCGGCCTGGGCGAGCTTGTTTAGCAGCGTCGCGTGCACGGCGCGGCGCCAGGGCCAGCGGCCGATGCGCGCCAGGCTCGGCTCGTCGATCGCAACGATGACGATATCGGCCGGGGCCGGGCGGGACAGAAGCGGCAGACTGGCATCATAGAGCAGGTGATCGAGCCGCCACAACCAGCCCTGCCAGGCGGCCATGCCGACCAAGCCAACCAGCATGACGCAGAGCAGCGACCATTCCGTCAGGGTGCGGCCGCGCAGCGTCATCGGTCGGTTCAGATGACCGCGGGCAGCAGGAACAGCAGCGGCCACCATGGCCACGGCCGTGGCGGTACCTCGATCCTTTGTGGTCGGGTGAAAGGACCTATGAATCCGTCGTCGTCGGTGGCGCGCACGCGCATGAAATAGCCGCCGCCGTCCGGTCGGGGCACGCTCGTCGACGGCTGATTCAGCGTCTGCTCGGCCACCAGGTCGGTGAATGCGGCGTCGCGGGCCAACTGGAACAGGAACGTCTGGCCCGGCTCGCCGCACCAGGCGAAAGCGATTTCATCATCGCCGATCTTCGGGGCTTCAGGATCAGCCGGCGGTGGCTTCAGGACGAAACCTTGCGGATCCCCCCACGGTCCGCGATCGCCGTCGGCACGGACGCTGCGCGCGCGCCAGCGGTATGCTCCGGGCGGCAGCTTGCGCGCCGGCATGACCGCAGTGCCGGCGACGCGTTCGAGGTCGACCAGCGGCTGGCCGAAGCCCGATGCATCCGCCAACTGGATATGGTAATGATGGGCATCGGGATTGCTCGACCACGAGAGGTCCGCCGATTCCGCCCTGAGCTTGGCGCCGGCGACCGGCGCCAGGGCGAACGGCGGCTCGGGGCGCGCCTTGAGCCGGAAAGCGGCGTCGGCGTCGCGACCCTCGAGCCCGCGTAAATCGATGCCGCGCACGCGCACGTTGTATTGGCCATCGGGCATATCGGCAAACTTGGCTTCCGGCACTGTGGAGCGGATATCGGCAAGCACGTCGCGCATTTCGCGGTCGGTGCCCACCTGCACCCGGTAATGCGCGGCGCCAGCCACCGGCGGGAAGGTGAAACGGACGATCGTGCGCTCATGTAGCGCCGGCAGACCGGCGAGATCCGGTGCCGGCAGCAGCGCGACAGGCGCGGATATCTTGCCGCCGGCCTGTGCGACGACCCCGTAGCCGGCCGGCACGGCGACGCTCTTGCCATCGCCGCCGACGGCGATGGTGCCGTCGGTGACTTCGGCCTGGCTGGCGGCGCCCTGGTCGTCGGTGGCGACACGGAAGCTCGTGCCGCGCACACCAATAGTGGCGGTGGGCGTGACCACCGAATAGCTCGGGCGCGCCCGGGAAGTCTTGACGATCACCGATTCCATCCTGCCCCGTTCGAGACGCAGGCGCGTTTCCGTCGTTTCGGCATAGCGGTGACGAGTCAGTTCCTCGACCTTGACCTGGCTGTCGGGTTGCAGGACCAGGCGCGATCCGTCGATCAGTTCGATGGTGGCGAAGCTGGCGGCGCCGGTGACGATGTGCGTACCGCCGGTAACATCGGCACCGCTCGCGATCCTGGCGTCGTTGGCGGTAACGTTGCCGGTCACGGCGGTCACGCGCGCCCCGACGGCGTCACGGCGTAGCAGGACGAGCGGAATGCGCAGGGTGGCGCCGGGGCTGAGGCGGCGAGGATCGGCAACCCGGTTGTGCCGACGTACGGTGCGCCAGTCGCGCGGATATTCAAGAAGGGTTCTGCCGATCCCGATCAGGGTGTCGCCGGGCCGGATCTGATAACGATGATCGTCGTGGCGATCGTCGGCTGCCTGGACGACCGCTACGCCAAGGCCGAGCAGACAGCCGAGCCACAATGGCGGCACGACGCGGCGAGGCAAGCGAAGCCAGCGGGCTAGAGGCGGCATTGGCATGCGAATATCCATGGGTCGTGGTGGGGGCACGCGGGCATGCCTAGGAAACCCGTTCCACCCGGTCCAGCCGATAACCGTAGTTGTAGGCCGGGACGAGGCGGAAGCCGTTGGCCGGATAGAGTTCGAGCTTCTTGCGCAAGCGGCTGATATGGGTGTCGAGCGTTCGCGTCGGAATCGTGGCGTTCAGGCCCCAGATCGCTTCCAGAAGATGGCCGCGCGACAGCAGCCGGCCGAGGTTCTGGAACAGGAAGATGGCCAGGCTGAATTCCTTGTCGGTGAGGCTCTCGAGCGGCTTGCCGTCGCGCGAGACCGTGCGGTGCTTGAGGTCGAGCCGGTAGGGCGCGGCATCGATGACATCCTGGCTGGCGTCGTGCGGCCGATTGCGTCGCCAGATCGCCTCGAGACGCGAAAGCAACTCGCGCCGCCGGATCGGCTTGATCATGTAGTCATCGGCACCGGCGCTGAGCCCGGCGACGATATCTTCTTCCGCGTTGCGTGAAGTGACGAAAATGGCCGGCGCCGTTTCGCCCCGGTCCTGGCGCAGCCAGCACAGCACGTCGCGTCCGCTCTGGTCGGGCAGCATCCAGTCGATGAGGAAGGTGTCGAAACTCTCGCGGCTGACATGACGCACGAGATCCCGGCCAAGGCCGAAGACATGGACGTCGTGCCCGGCCTCATGCAACCACTCGGCGAGCGTTTCCGCCTGGGCGTCGTCGTCCTCCAGCAGTGCAATTCTCACTTTGCTTGCCTTGCCACCACGAACTTGCTCCAACAATCCCGGCATGTTACACCCATCCCGCCGTCGCCTAAGGGCGGGGGCGAGCGTCCGAACTTGCCGAGTCGGCCGCGCTTGTTCACAATGCGGGCCATCTATCCCATCGGGATGACGTGGTGAACATCGGCGCGCTCAAGGGCCTCCATCGCAATCACATTCTGCCGCCGCTGATGGTCGTGTTCGTCACGGCGGTGCTGCTGCTGGCCTATTCGCTCTGGTTTACCCACCAGCAGGCGATCCGGGCCGCCGAGACCAACGTGCGGAACCTCGCGTGGCTGACCGAGGCGCGCTGGAGCGCGTCGCTCGAGCGTGCCCGTTCCTCGCTCGACGGCCTGGGCGCCAAGGTTCGTCCCGAGGCGATGCGACAGGCGGAACAGCATCGGTACGAGCAATATCTGAATGCCGAACTGGCCATCGAGCGCAAGAACTTCCCGGAAGTGAAGGCGTTCCATGTCTTTGCCGCCGACGGCAGCCTGCTTTATACCTCGAGCGTGGATGATCCGTGGCGGCTCAACTTGATCGAGGCGTCCTGCTTCCGCAAACTGCGCGACGATCCGCGTCAGGAGATTGCCTATTCGGGCGTGATGAAGCATGGCGCCGACGACGTCGAGTCCTTCCTGGTGCTGCTGCCGCTGCGGACTCCCAGCGGCAGGCTCCTAGGCGCCCTGGCGGCGCAGATCGACTTGGCCTACTTCGAGCGGCTGCTTGGCTCGCTCGATGTCGGTGTGCGGGGTTTCCTTGCCATTTGGCGCAGCGACGACTTCAGCCTGGTGCTGCGCCGGCCGCCGCTGCCGAAGGAGCTTGCCCGTGCCTTGCCGGTCGACCATCCGGTGCGCAGCGCCATTGCGTCCGGCATGCGCGACGGCGTGATCCGGGCTTCAGCCTACGTCGATGGCTTGCCGCGCATTCTTGGCGTGCGGGTCCTGATCAACGCGCCGTTCTACGTGGTGGCCGGGCTGGCCGAGGACGAGGTACTGGCCCCGTGGCGGACCAAACGCCTGGTCGTGGTGATGGTCGGCTTGCTCCTGTTGGCAGTGCTCTGGCTGATGCGTGGGTTGCTGAAACGCAGCGAAATCAGCCTGGCGCGAGCCATCGACGTCGCCAATGTCGCCGAG
>CAYXZX010000079.1:0-11902 GCA_964469455.1 uncultured Rhodocyclaceae bacterium
CGGGCGCGCCCTCGCGCAGTTGCGCGGCCTGCTGGCGCAGCACCAGGTCGACGCCTTCCCCGCCACGGTGCTGGAGACCGCGCTGGTCGGCCGTCACCCGCACCTGACCCGCTGGGACTGGGAAGGCGCGCGCGACGAGCGCATCGCGCGGGAGGCGCTGGCGGCGCTCGGACTGGACGAACTGGCCGACCGCGACATCGGCAGCCTCTCGGGCGGCGAACGCCAGCGCGTCGGCATCGCGGCCCTGATCGCCCAGCAGCCGCGCCTATACCTGCTCGACGAACCGCTGGCGCACCTCGATCTCAATCACCAGATCGCCGTGCTGGAACTGTTCGGCCGCCTGGCGCGCGAACAGGGTGCCGGCGTCATCATGGTGATGCACGACGTCAATCTCGCCCTGCGCCATGCCGACCGTGTGCTGCTGCTGTTCGGCGATGGCGTCCATGCCGACGGACCGGTCGCGGAAACGCTCGACGAAGCCGGCCTCGCGCGGCTCTATGGCCACCCGATGCGGCGTCTCGCCACGGCTGACTTTGCCCATCCCGTCTTCGTGGCCGAGTAGCGGCCACCTCGCGATACGTGGGGGCGGCGAAACCCCGCAGACCGGCGCGCTCCTAACGCGCCAGCGATGACCGCTACCGGCGGCGACGGCGCACACCGCCGGCGATGGCCAGACCCAAGCCGAGCAGCGCCAGCGAGCCCGGCTCCGGCACGTAGCCCGGCGGATCGACGAGAATGCTGTCGTTGGCGCAATTCTGGGTCCAGTGGATGTTGAACGCCGAGCCGTTCCACCCGGCCGCGTTCAGCACGCTGACGTCGACACTCATCTCGTAGAAATAATGCGTGTCCATCGTCCAGGCACCATAGCCGGTGCCGCTGCCCAACGCATATGTGGCATTTCCCACCCACGTGCCATCCTTCAGGGAGGTCGGATGGGCAGGATCGGGATGAGCAGGGTCATACGCACCCAACGCGTTCCAAAGCCCCAAATCCCATTGGGCATTCTTGTAAACACCGCCCGCAACGCCAAAGCCGCCTGGAATGATGTTGATGCCGACGTCGTAGCTACCGTTCTTGCCGAAGTCGATGGCGAAATCGCCTGGACCGTAGGAGTTGCCGCCCGGATTCTGCACCGTTGTCGGGCTATGGCCCGTCGCCAGCAGGATGAACAGCTTGCCCGCCGAGAAGGTCGCGTAGAGCGCTTCCGCGTCATAGGCCTGGCCGCCGTAGCCGGGATTCAGGTAGCCGTGACTGGTGGTGCGGTCCCAATCCTCGATGGTCGAATGGATGCCGGGAGTGGCCTGCCAGTTCGACGCATTGATGCCCCAATCGCCAATGTTGCCGTCGACCACGAAGGCCGCCGAAGCCGGGCCCGAAGCAAACATGGCGCCGACCAGCACCGGAAGAATTTGTCGAATTTTCACGGCCACCACTCCTTTTTTCCTGATTGTCACCAGGTATTAGCATTCACCGTGCCAGCGTTGTGCAACCTATTGTTTCGTAGGAAATATATGCGCCACGACCGCAGGATGGGCGCCGAGTCGCGCGAGCGGTTCAACCAGACATGTAAGCGACGACGACAGGGGCTGGAACCGAGCCGGCCGGGTGCTCTCCACTCACCAGCGATCGGGCGGATCTCGAAGAAGGGTGATGCGCCGGTCTTCGATCCGGATGTCCTGGGCGAGGGTGAGTTCCTTGAGGATCCTCGAGATCATGTCGCGCGAAGCGCCGACCTGGTTGGCCAGTTCCTGTTGCGTGATTTTCGTTGGCATGCGCCGGGTTCCATCTTCCTCGACCGAGTGGCGCCACAGGAACTCGACGACGCGCCGATAGACCGGCTTCAGGGCCATGTCCTTGGCCGACTCGGTTGCGCTCCGGCTGCGCGCAACGAGCATCGAGATCAGGTAGAAGGCGAAGTCCGGATCGCTGGCCAGGCGTTTCTTGAACAGTTCATAGCTGATCTCGGAGCACACGCAGCGCGATGCCGCCTCGACGGAGGCGGTGCGCGCGCCACCTTCGAGACACATTTCGCCGAAGATCGCGCCCGGGCCAAAAACACCGAATTCCAGCTCCCTGCCGCGCTCGTCACGCGCGTAGATCCGCACGTCGCCCTCGACGACGACGAAGAGTGAATTGCCGACTTCGCCCTCGGCAATGATCGTGCTGCCTTTCTTGAAGGAACGCCGCTCGCCATCGTAGATCAACGATTCGAGAACATCGGGAAAGCCGCTGCGCGACGGTTCGGTGATGGCCATGGCTGGCGAAATATTAGCGCGACTTGCGAGTCCCTCGCCACTATGGACAGCACCGGCGCGCCGCCGCGAAGCTAGTGCGGCTTAGGCCGAGAAGCGCGAGCGTGGAAGGCTCGGGTCTGTGCCATCGGTGGGCTGAAACAGCAGTGCCGAGTGATATGTGAATCTCCCGGGAAGCGTTATGCCAGCGCGGTGGGCTGCGAGCTTGAAGTTCGTCTGGTGCCACAGAAGGTCGCGTGAGACTCCACTGCTCCCGCACCCGTTGGGCACCCGCCTCTCCTCGCCGCAAAGTCAGCCACGGCGGCTCGCCGGCCCTCGATGGCGGCCGGGCGGACGAGGTTGCAGTGATGTCGCGATTGCCGCCGATTCCGGGAATCGGCTGGGCGTAAAATCCGCCGCTGGTCCTTCACAGCAACCGTTTCACCAACATGATCCCGCTCATCCAGCGCGAACTGCGTATCTGCCTCAGCCCTTTTTCCGCCTCGGTATCGGACATGGCGCCCGACAGCGGCGTATTGGGCCCGGTCGACTACGGGTGGAGTGCGTACAAGGAAGATGGCGACACTTTCACCTTTGGCGAGGGTCTGCTCTCGACCACGCCGATCCACGGTGCTCGACGGCTTGTCTTCTGCGGCTACAGCCCGCTTTGGGAGACGTTCTACATCTCCTCGATGGGCGGAGCCGCCTTTACCTTCAAGCATGTTGGCGTCAACTATGTGCAACTCAAGGGGCGGGCCGCCGTTCCGAGCATCCTTCTGCTCAATAACGATGGTCAAGCCCCGTCTGCCCGCCTTGAACCCATCGAAGATTTCCAGTCGATCTGGCAAGGCTACAAGGCGCCCGACGGAGAGGAATTGCTCGGTGTCTATGCCTTGCAGCAGGCGCTGCTGGACCGCTGGGGCGCCGAGTACCCGGCCAAGCGCGTCCGTTCCTTCGTTGTCGGGCCGGTCAGCGCCGTGACACCCGAGGGCACCATCGGGTCGAATCCGGTGGAAAAAGGCAGCCTCAACCCGGTGGCCGACTGGTGCGGCCGCGGCGGCATGGGCAGCCGGCTCCTTCAACAGCACAACATCGTCGGCTGCCTCTTTGGCGGCAATTGGGAAGATCCACACAAGACCACGATCAAGGATTTCGACCCGTATTTCGTCGAGCACTTCGGCGAGCGCGCCGTGAAGGTCGACAAGGCCGTGACGACAAAATACTGCCTGGACCCGAAAACCAACACCGGCGGTACCTTCGGCTCCAACTATCACGCCATGGGCAGCAAGATCCTGAGCTTCAACTACCGGTCGGTCTATGCGCCCAAGGCCGCGCGCGCCAAGCAACACAAGGACTTCATCGTCGATCACTACCTCAGGCAGTTCAACGAGGAAACCATCGCCAGCAAGAGTTTCGAGCACTGCGGCGAGCCCTGCTCGGTCGCCTGCAAGAAGATGAACGGCAAGTACAAGAAAGACTACGAGCCGTATCACACCCTCGGTCCGCAAGTCGGCGTATTCGACCAGCGGGCCGCCGAATTGCTCAACGATCACGCCGATGCGATGGGCTTCGATGCGATCCAGATTGGCGGCATGCTGGCCTGGATCATGGAGTGCGTCGCTGACCGGCTCATCGACCCCGAGGATTTCGGCTTCCCCCGGCGCGAATCGCTGCGCTTCGACCGCTTCACCGCGGAACGCAATGAGTTCGACGTCGTCGGCGACAGCATGCTCAACGCCCGCTATGCGATGGCACTGATCGACGCCATCCTTGTCGACCCGCGGGCCGAAGCATTCCGCCACGGCATCCGCGTTGCTGCAAGGGAATTGAACCGGCAACATCCCGATACCCGTCCTGGCGAGCGCGCCGTCTTTCTCTCGAGCGGCAAGGACGGCTGCATGGTTCCCAACCAGTATTTCGTGCCCGGCATGGGCAGCCCCATGCCGCTCATGGGGAAGTACTACGTCTATTACGGCGCCGACGTACTCTCGCCTGAAGACGTCGGGCACCACAACGTCGAACGCATGGTTTACGAGCTGATCAGCGACAACCTCGGCATGTGCCGGTTCCACCGGCAATGGACGGAACCGCTGGCCGGCGAAATCACTCATGGCCACTTCGGCCTGGACGTCGACTTGAAGAGGCATCACTTCGAATTGGCCCGGCAGATCAATGCGATGGAGAGCCACAAGAGCGTTCCGTGGGAAACCGAGCGCCTGGCCGACATGCTGACCAACTACATGCGCTGGCTCGTTGAGGACGGAGCCAGACTGGATAGCCTCAACGACTGGCTGGATCACGACAAGCTCCACCATGCGCTGGTTCCGTCCGCACAAGGCGAACCCATCGAGCGGCCCGATGATCCGAACCATGTGCACGAATCCGTGACCACCGCCATCGAGTTCTGGAAGGCGATCAAGCGCGGCCAGGAAAAGACGTTCAGTGCCGGACCCGATGCGATCGCCACTCTGATGACGCCGACGCGGCAACGCGCTCAGGTTGCCGAGAGCCCATAGGACGACGGCTCGAGAGGAAACGCGGATGTCGGAAATACTGCTGCCCTTTCCTGATGACCTGAAGGGCGATGGTCTGGTCGCCTATCTCAACGAGCATATCGACAAGCTGCGCCAGGCGCTTGATCTCGATGTGTCATGGGCCTATATCCGCGCGGTGATCGACGATGTGCGAGTCACGGCGGCAAGCCGGAATGGCCTGGCCGTGCGGATTGCCTACGAATACGATTATTCGGCCCACTGTAGCTGCAAGAACCTGGATGCACGAGATACCTTCGCCGGCAACGTGACCTGTGAAGTCAGGAACGGCAACATTGTGCTGCCCGAATTCGAGCCTCCAGAGCGATCGACGCTGGACGAGTTCTAGGCCCGCGTTTCGAAAAAAACCGGCGCTGCGCTCCAGGCCGGCGTCTCCGGTCAGCTTGCCTCGACGCGGAGGCGACTTAGCCTGATCGTCTTGATTCGCCACTGCCCGTTCAGCCGCACGTAGGTCTCGTGGTAATGCCCGAAACCGTGCAGTACCCTGAATGGCACCGGGCTTCCCTCTTGCGCCCACAGCTTGTCTTCCATCGCCCAGATACCGGTCGCCGTGGTCTCCGACGTGATCTCGATCTCCGGCATGTGGCCGTGGTGTACGGTGACGATGTTCTGCAGGATGGGCGCCAGCTTGGCGACGTATTCGGAGGCGCCGCGGGTCAGCAGCGTATCGTTGCGGTCCGGCGACGAATCGCGGAAATCCGCCACGAGATCCGGCGCGAAAACCGCTTCCAGCCCCACCCAGTCCTTGGTATCCATGGTGCGAAAGTAGCGCGCCTTGAGGGCCTGGATTTCCGCGATGGCCATCAACTTTTCGGTATCGGTCATGGGCGCCCCCCGATGTTGTCGATTGCTCTGCCGGGTGGCCGCATTGATGAAACTGCCGACCGGACGACCACTCGGCCAATATAGCATCGACGTGCCGCTGTGATTGCCGGTCATCTCGCCGTTGCGCCAGGCGCCGCAGCCGGAAACCGGCGGCGCGATCGTCGCGATACCTTGCGCGAGACGCCTTGACCAGGGTCAGTCGTGGCGGCACGCCGGTTGGCCAGGCAATGCGCCACCTCGTGCCAGAATAGTCGCATGGATGCACTGCTTACCCTGCCGCAAGCCACCGGCTTTCTGCTGGCGGCGATGCTCGTGACGCTGGCGCCGGGACCGGACAACCTGATGGTGCTCGGGCTCGGCATGGCGCGCGGGCGACGGCAGGGCGTGGCATTCGGCCTCGGCTGCGCGCTGGGCTGCCTCAACCACACGCTGCTGGCGGCGCTCGGCGTGTCGGCGCTGATCGCCGCCTCGGCGGTCGCCTTCACCGTGCTGAAGATTGCCGGCGGCTTGTATCTCCTCTGGCTCGGCGTCCAGTCGATCCGCAACGCGCGCGAAAGTCAGCCGTCGCGCAACGCCGTTCCCGACGAAGGCGCGGCGCGGCTGTTTGCCAAGGGGCTCGTCGCCAACGCCATCAACCCCAAGGTGATCCTGTTCTTCCTGGCCTTCCTGCCGCAGTTCGTGCATGCGACGCGCGGCGGCGCCGGCTGGCAGATTGCCCAGCTCGGCCTGTTGTTCACGCTGCAGACCGTGGTCATCTTCGGCGCCATCGGCTGGTTTGCCGGCGCCGTCGGCGAACGCCTGGCGCGTCGTCCCGCCATTGGCGCCTGGTTGGACAGGGTTGCCGGCGGCATTTTCGTGCTGCTCGGCCTGCGGCTGCTCAGTTCGCGCTAGCCCTTCTTGCGCGCGCCATTTCCAGGTGCCGGCAGAGCTGCTCGGCGCCGTCGAGCAATCGCGGCGTGTGCCGCTGCATCAGATCGGGCGGCACGAAGAACAGGTTGTTCCGGCGCACGGCGGTCAGTGTCGGCCAGCGTCGCCAATCATCCAGCCACTCCGGCCGCGCCTTGTCCATGCCGCTGGCGACAATGGCCTCGGGATCGGCGGCGACCACCGCCTCGATGCCGACGGTCGGCGCCATTGCCGTCAGCTGGCCAAAGGCGTTCTCGCCGCCGCACAGGCGGATCAGGTCGGAGATGATCTGCCGGCCGCCGACCGTCGTCAGCGGCCGGTGCCAGACCTGGTAGAAGACGCGCACCGGCGGGCGGCTGCCGTGGCGACGACGGAGTTCGGCCAGGCGGTAGAGAAAAGACGACGCGACGGACTCGGCCTGAAAGTCAGTCGCGGCGAGACGCCCCAGTTGCCCGATGGTACGCGCGACGTCCTCGATGCGTTCCGGTTCGTTGAGATAGACCGGCAGCCCCAATTGCCGCGCACGCTCGATGGCCGTCGGCGGGTTGCCGCTTTTCCAGCCGACCACGAGATCTGGCTTGAGCGCCGCCAGCGCTTCGAGGTCGATACGCGAAAAGCTGCCGATGTGCGCGATCGAGCGTGCTTGCGGGGGATAGTCGCTGAAATCGACCACGCCGACCAGCCGGTCGCCGGCGCCGGCTGCGAAGATCAGTTCGGTCAGGTGAGGCGCGAGACTGACGATCCGCTGCGCCGGCCCCGGCAGGCGCAACTCCACGCCGGTATCGTCGCGCACGACAATCTCGGCGCGGCAAGCCAAGCTTGCCAGCACCAGGATGAGTGCCGCCATGGCGACGCGCAACAAGGTCATCGTCCTCGCCTGCCATGTCGATGCGGCTCCCGGGCGAGCAATCCGGATTCGTCCGTCATGCGGGCATTGTAGCCGGGAGCAAAGCGTAGAATCGCCGACGATCCCATTTGCCGGCAATGTCATGAAACTCGCATTCCGTCTCGCCGTCGCGGCCGTCGTCATCGCCGTTCTCGCCACCGCGGCCTGGTGGTTCTCGCGGCCGAAGCCGATTCCCGTGACCATCAAGGAAGTCGACCGGGGTCTCGTCGAGGCCTCGATCGCCAACACCCGGGCCGGCACGGTCGAGGCCTGCCAGCGCACCAAGCTGTCCACCATCCTTGGCGGCCGCATCGAGATCCTGGCGGTAAAGGAAGGCGACCAAGTGAAGAAAGGCCAGTTGCTCATGAAGCTGTGGAACGACGACCAGAAGGCGCAACAGACGCTGGCCGCGTCCCAGGTCGAACTGGCGCGCCGCCGGGTGACCGAGGCCTGCACGGTGGCCGGCAATGCCGTGCGCGAGGCCGAACGCATTGCGGGTCTGCGCAAGCAGAATTTCGTTTCGATTTCCCGGGAAGACCAGGCGCGCACGGAAGCGGAAGCCAAGACCGCCGCGTGCGAAACCGCCAGGGCCGACGTGCGCCAGGCCGAGGCGCGGCTGGCCGCCACGCGCGTCGAGCAGGGCCGCACGGTGCTCTACGCGCCGTTCGACGGCACGGTGGCGAAGATCGTCGGCGAAATCGGCGAATACTCGACGCCATCGCCGCCCGGCGTGTCGATGCCGCCCGCCATCGACCTGATCGACCAGTCCTGCCTCTACGTCAAGGCGCCGATGGATGAAGTGGACGCGCCGAAAATCCGGGTTGGCCAGGTCGCCCGCATCACGCTCGACGCTTTCGCCAAGAAGCCGTTCAAGGCCCGGGTCAAGCGGGTCGCGCCCTATGTCTCGGCGGTGGAGAAGCAGGCACGCACGGTCGAGGTCGAGGTCGATTTCGCCGATCCGGCCGAAATCAAGGGCCTGCTGGTCGGCTACAGCGCCGATGTCGAGATCGTGCTCGATACCCGGGCGGACGCGTTACGTGTGCCCACCGCGGCGCTCCTCGAGGGCGGCCGCGTGCTGGTCATGGGCAAGGATGGTTTGCTCGATGAACGCAAGGTCAGGACCGGCATCGCCAACTGGGAGTACACCGAAGTGCTCGAAGGCCTGCAGGGCGGCGAAAAAGTCGTCACCTCGCTCGAAAAGGAAGGCGTCAAGGCCGGTATCAAGGTCCGATTGGCGGAAAGCGCCGACAAGAAGTAAGCAGCGCGCCATGCCGCAGATCGAACTCAGGAGCATCGAGCGCGTCTTCACCCTCGGCGACAGCGAGGTCCATGCGCTGCAGACACTGGACCTCGCCGTGGAAGCCGGTGAATACATCGCGATCATGGGACCGTCCGGTTCAGGCAAGTCCACCCTGCTCAACCTGCTCGGCCTGCTCGACCGGCCCAATGGCGGCACCTATCTGCTCGAGGGGCGGGATGTCACCACGCTGACCGCCGAGGAGCAGGCTCGGGTGCGGCGCGAACGCATCGGCTTCGTCTTCCAGAGTTTCCACTTGGTGCCACGCCTGACCGCCGCCGAGAACATCGCCCTGCCGATGATGCTGGCCGGCATCCCGCACGGCGAGCGGTCGCGGCGCGTCGCCCAGGCACTCAAGGACTACGGTCTGGCCAGCCGGGCCGACCATCGGCCCGACCAGTTGTCCGGCGGCCAGCGGCAGCGCGTCGCCATCGCCCGCGCCACCATCATGCACCCGGCCATGATCCTGGCCGACGAGCCGACCGGCAACCTCGACCGCGCCACCGGCGAGGACGTCATGGGACTGCTGGAAGGCCTCAACGCCGGCGGTGTGACCTTGATCGTCGTCACCCATGACGCTGTGCTCGGCAATCGCGCACGGCGGCGTGTGGCGATGGAAGACGGGCGCAAGGTGGAAGACCGTTGAAGCCGGCGGACGTCGTTCGTTTCGCGACCGGCGCGGCGACGGGCTATCCCCTGCGCACCGCCCTTCTGATCCTGGCCATGTCGATCGGCGTCGCCGCCGTGGTGACGCTGACCGCGCTCGGTGACGGCGCGCGCAGGTTCATCATCAACGAATTCTCGGCGCTCGGCAGCAACCTGGTCATCGTCTTGCCCGGCCGTTCGGAGACACGCGGCTTCAATCCCGCCAACGCCATCACCGGCACGCCGCGCGACCTGACCATCGACGACGCCCAGTCGCTCGGCCGCCTGCCAACCGTGCGCCGCGTGGCGCCGCTGATCATCGGCACGTCCGAAATCAGCGCCGGCGGCAAGCTGCGCGAGGTGATGATCGCCGGCACCACGTCCGAGTATGCCGAGGTGCGTCGACTGGCGGTGGCGCAGGGCCGCTTCCTGCCCGAGGAAGACTGGAGCAGGGGTTCGCCCTATGTCGTGCTGGGCGCCACGGTGCGCAACGACCTGTTCGGGAGCGAACCGGCCATCGGCAGGCTGGTGCGCCTGGGCGACCGGCGCTTTCGCGTCATCGGCGTGCTCAACCCCATCGGCACCGGCCTGGGCATGAACAGCGACGAGATCGCCATCGTGCCGGTATCGCTGGCCCAGGCCATGTTCAACAGCAACACCTTGTTCCGCATCCTGATCGAGGCGCGGCACCGGGATGCCATCGAGCCGGCCAAGGCCCAGGTGCTCAAGCAGCTCACGGAACGGCACGAGGGCGAGGAGGACGTCACCGTCATCACCCAGGATGCCGTGCTGGCGACCTTCGACCGCCTGCTCGGCGCCCTGACGTTCGGTGTCGCCGGCATCGCCGCGATCAGCCTGGCGGTCGCCGGCATCCTGGTCATGAACGTCATGCTGGTGGCGGTGACGCAGCGCACCGCCGAGATCGGATTGCTCAAGGCGCTGGGCGCCACGGCCGGCGCCATCCGCAACGCCTTTCTCGCCGAGGCGGCCATGCTGTCGCTGGCCGGCGCCGTGGTCGGCTACGGCCTCGGCCAGCTCGGCTCGGCCATCATCCGCCAGCTGTATCCGACTTTCCCCGCCTATCCGCCGGCTTGGGCGGTGATCGCGGGACTCGCCACGGCACTGGTCACGGGCATCCTGTTCGGTGTCATGCCGGCGCGCCGCGCGGCCCTGCTCGACCCCGTCCAGGCCCTGGCCAAGCGATGATCTGGGCCGACGCCGTCCGTCTCGCACTGCGCGCCATCACGGCGCACCGGCTGCGCAGCTTCCTGACCCTGCTCGGCATTGCCGTCGGCATCGCCGCCGTGATCCTGCTCACCTCGATCGGCGAAGGCATTCACCAGTTCGTGCTGGCCGAGTTCACCCAGTTCGGCACCAACGTCATCGGCGTCGCCCCCGGCAAGACCAAGACCGGCGGCGCGCCGCCCTCGGGCATCCCCACGTCGGTGCGTCCCCTGACCCTCGATGATGCCCGAGCGCTGGAGCATGTCGCCAACGCCGCTGCCGTCACGCCGGTCATCTGGGGCAACTCCGAAGTCGAGGCGAACGGCCGCCTGCGCCGCACCACCATCTACGGCGTCAACGCCGCCATGGTGAAAGTGTTCACCCTGCGGGTGCGTAGCGGCCAGTTCCTGCCGCCAGGGGAAGACGAGTCGGCGCGGGGTTTCGTCGTGCTCGGCGCGAAGCTGAAGAACGAGTTGTTCGGCGCCGAGAATCCGCTGGGCGCGCGGCTGCGCATCGGCAGCCTGCAGTTCCGCGTCATTGGCGTGCTCGAGGCGAAAGGGCAGTTTCTCGGCATCGACCTCGACGACACGGCCTACGTTCCCGCCGCGCGGGCGCTGGAACTCTACAACCGCGAAGGATTGGCCGAAATCCACGTGTCCTACGAGGAAGGCGTGCCGGCAAGCCGGGTGGCCGAAGCCGTCAAGACCGTGCTCAAGGCTCGCCATGGCCGCGAGGACTTCACCGTGACGACGCAGGAAGACATGCTGCGCACGCTCTCGAAGATTCTCGACATCCTCACCGCCGCAGTCGGCGCACTCGGCGGCATCTCGCTGCTGGTAGGCGGCGTCGGCATCGTCACCATCATGACCATCGCGGTGACCGAGCGCACCAACGAAATCGGGCTGCTGAAGGCACTCGGTGCGCCATCACGCACCATCCTCGGCCTCTTCCTGGGCGAGGCCGTGGTGTTGGCGGCGGTCGGCGGCCTGGCCGGCCTGACGCTCGGCGTGGGCATCGCCCAGCTCGCCAGCTTCCTGGTCCCGGCGCTGCCCGTGCACACCCCCTGGACCTTCGTCGTGCTCGCTGAACTCGTCGCCATCGTCATCGGCCTGGCGGCCGGCGTGCTGCCAGCGCGACGGGCGGCACTCCTTGACCCGGTGGAGGCGCTGCGCGCGGAATGAAGAAGCAGCGGGAAGAAAAAGAAACCGCCGCCGGTGGCCGCGCCACCCGTCGGCGCCGGGACGTGGAGGAAGGAGACGGTCCCGTGCCGGCCTCTTGCGAATCAATCCACCCACTTCGCAGGAGTCTTGCGCCAGCTGCCGACGACCGGAAAAGT
>CAYXZX010000080.1:0-11850 GCA_964469455.1 uncultured Rhodocyclaceae bacterium
CTCAACTTCAAGGTGATCGCCGGCGGCGATTCCTACAACGACACCGCCATGCTCGGCGAGGCGCATGCCGGCATCCTGTTCCACGCGCCCGAGAACGTCATCCGCGAATTCCCGCAGTTCAAGGTCACCAACACCTACGGCGAGCTGCGCGCCGCCATCGACGAGGCTTCGGCACGCATCTGACATGCATCGCGACCGCTTCTACACACTGGCGGCTTCCTGTCCTGACCGCACCGGCATCATCGCCAGAGTCACCGGCTTCATGGCCGAGCATCAGGGCTGGATTCTCGAATCGAGTTTTCATTCGGACGAGGAGGCACGCCGCTATTTCATGCGGCTGGAGATCAAGGCCGACTCGCTGCCCTTCATGCTCGCCGAGCTGCGCGACCGCTTCAAGCCGATCGCCGACGAGCTGCGGATGGACTGGAAGATCACCGACAGCGCCGTCAAGAAGCGCGTGGTCCTGATGGTCTCGAAGCAGGAGCACTGCCTCTACGACCTGCTGGCGCGCTGGCAGGCGCGCGAGCTCGACATCGAGATTCCCTGCGTGATCTCCAATCACGATACCTTCAAGGGCTTTGTCGAGTGGCATGGCATTCCCTTCCACCACGTGCCCGTGACGCCCGACAACAAGCAGAAGGCCTACGCCGAGATGCATCGGCTGATCGACGAGACGCGCGCCGATACCGTCGTGCTGGCCCGCTACATGCAGATCCTGTCGCCGGAACTGTGCGCCGCCTATCGCGGGCAGATTCTCAACATCCACCACTCCTTCCTGCCCAGCTTCGTCGGCGCCAAGCCCTACCACCAGGCTTTTCAGCGCGGCGTCAAGCTGATCGGCGCCACCTGCCACTATGTCACCGAGGAACTGGACCAGGGGCCGATCGTCGAGCAGGACGTGATCCGC
This sequence comes from uncultured Rhodocyclaceae bacterium, assembly GCA_964469455.1. Classification (GTDB taxonomy): domain Bacteria; phylum Pseudomonadota; class Gammaproteobacteria; order Burkholderiales; family Rhodocyclaceae; genus Fen-999. The sequence continues at coordinate 908 of CAYXZX010000080.1, forward strand.
ATCGACCATTCCGATTCACCCGACGACATGGTTCGTTACGGCAAGGACATCGAGAAGACCGTGCTGGCGCGCGGCCTGCGCTACCATCTCGAGGACCGCGTGCTGGTCCACGGCAACAAGACCGTGGTGTTTCGCTGATATCCAAAAAAACGGGCACCACGCGGGTGCCCGGAACCGAGTCAATCTCGGAGGAGGAGAATCAGCAGCAGTAAGGCAATCGTCAGTCGGCGTGCGGCGAGGTCAGTAGTGGTAGGCGGATTCGCCATGGGACGCGATGTCCAGTCCTTCGCGCTCTTCGTCCTCGCTGACGCGCAGTCCAACTGTGATATCGACCAATTTGTAGCAAACTAAAGCCACGATTCCGGACCAGACGATGGTGGTGGCCACGGCCGTGGCCTGGGTGACGACCTGGCCGAGGATGTCGTAGTCCGGGGCGACCTTGTTGGCGACATAGTCGTAGATGCCGGTGCCGCCCAGGCTCGGGGCGGCGAAGACGCCTGTCAGCAGGGCGCCGAGGATGCCGCCGACGCCATGGACGCCGAACACGTCGAGCGAATCGTCGGCCTTGAGCAGGCGCTTCAGGCCATTGACACCCCACAGGCAGAGCACGCCGGCCGCCAGGCCGATGACGAGGGCGCCGTTCACGCCGACGAAGCCGGCCGCCGGCGTGATGGCGACCAGACCAGCGACCGCGCCCGAGGCGGCGCCCAGCAGCGAGGGCCGGCCCTTGATCAGCCATTCCGTCATCATCCAGGACAGCGCCGCGCAGGCGGTGGCCAGCCAGGTGTTGACGAAGGCCAGGGCGGCCGTGCCGTTGGCTTCCAGCGCGGAGCCCGCGTTGAAGCCGAACCAGCCGAACCAGAGGAGCGAGGCGCCGATCATGGTCATGGTCAGCGAATGCGGGGCCATGGCGACATTGCCGAGGCCGACCCGGCGGCCGACCATGTAGGCACCCGTCAAACCAGCGATGGCGGCGTTGATGTGCACCACCGTGCCGCCGGCGAAGTCGAGCGCGCCTTTCTGGAACAGCCAGCCAGCCGTGGCGTTGAGCTTCTCGGCCGCTTCGGCGCTGGTGTAGCCGTCGGGGCCCGCCCAGTACCAGACCATGTGCGCCATCGGCAGGTAGCTGAAGCTGAACCAGAGGACCGCGAACAGCAGCACGGCCGAGAACTTCACCCGTTCGGCGAAGGCGCCGACGATGAGCCCGACCGTGATGGCGGCGAAGGCACCCTGGAAGGCGACATAGACCAGTTCCGGCACGACCACGCCCTTGCTGAAGGTAGCGGCGACGGATTCCGGCGTGACGCCGTTCAGGAACAGCTTGTCGAAGGTGCCGAAGAAGGCGTTGCCCTCGGTGAAGGCGACGCTGTAGCCGTAGACCGCCCAGAGCACGCTGACCAGGGAAAAGATGGTGAATACCTGCATGAGCACCGACAGCATGTTCTTGGTGCGCACCAGGCCGCCGTAGAACAGCGCCAGGCCGGGGATGGACATCAGCATGACGAAGGCGGTGGCCACGATCAGCCAGGCCGTGTCGCCCTTGTTGGGGAGCAGCGCGATCGCGCTGGCAGCGGTTTCCATGAGCATTCTCCTGTTACAGCGCGTCCGTGCCGGTTTCGCCGGTGCGGATGCGAATGCACTGTTCGAGTTCGAAGACGAAGATCTTGCCGTCGCCGATCTTGCCGGTGCTGGCAGCCTTCTCGATTGCCTCGAGCGTGTGGTCGAGCAGCTCGTCGCGTATGGCGGCTTCGATCTTCACCTTGGGCAGGAAGTCGACGACGTACTCGGCGCCCCGGTACAGCTCGGTGTGGCCTTTCTGGCGCCCGAAGCCCTTGACCTCGGTGACGGTGACGCCCTGCACGCCGACGGTGGCGAGCGCTTCGCGCACCTCGTCGAGCTTGAAGGGCTTGATGATGGCGGTGACCAGTTTCATGTCGGCTCCTTTACGGTGCGTGGCGTTAGAAGGTCTTGCCGAAGGTCAGCAGCAGGCGGGCCTTGCCCAGGTCCCTGCCATGGGCGTTGCGGTAAGGCTCGCCGGCACCGCCATCGGCGTTGGTGTCGACATAGGCGAGGCCAAGCGTGCCGATGCCGACGTCCTTGGTGACGCCGAGCTTCCAGTCGGTGTAGGACGCGTCGCTGAAATTCCTGATGCGCTGGCGGCCGGCGTGGCCTGTAAGGCCCCAGCCGTCGCCGAGGTCGAACGTCGCGTTCAGTTCCAGGTAGCCGCTGCCGCGCGTCTTCTCGCCGTTGGTGCCGACCCAGCCGAAGATGTGGTTCGACACGGTGTGCGAGTACTTGGCCGACAGCCACTTCCAGCCAAGGCCGGCATAGACCTCGGTGGTGTCGGCCTCGACGAAGCCGTGCGGGTAGCTGCCCGGATAGTTGTAACGCAGCACGCCCAGGTCGTAGCTGAAATCGCCGTCGAGGTTGCCCTTGTACCCGCCGTAGACGTCGATCTCGATGCTCGAGCTGATATGGCCGGGCTGGTCGGACAGCCACGAGATGTTCGAGCCCCAGACGCCGATGTAGAGGCCGCTGGCATGCGCGTAGTCGAAGCCGCCCTGCACGGCCGGCTTGCGATTGGTCTGGCCGATGCCGCGATAGATGTACTCCGACGCCAGCGTGACGTTGCCGGTGAAAGGCGCGGGCGCGGCGGCCAGCGCGGCCTCCTCGGCGATGGCGACCACGGGAACGACAAGAGCGCCGGCGAGGGCGACGGCAACGCTGGCAATGATGGGGGTGCGCATGGCGGTTCTCCTGACATGAAGGGTGACGCAAGCGACAATGCAGGGAGCATGCCAGGGCGAATAATCATTGTGCAACAGCGGCTTATGGGCGATGAGTCGCGTTCCGGCCGCGGCCATGCACAAGCGCGGGCCGGCAAACGCGCGGGCCGCACTGATGCGGTGCGGGTTGCGCATCGAACCTGCGTGCTAACATCGGCGCGCCACCACGGCTGACTTTCACAGCCATGTCATTCCCGATTTCCGGGGTTCCGCCATGATCGATACCAAGCCGCTCGATGAACTTGCCCGGCGCATGTCCGCGCTGATCGCCGCGACGCCCGCCAAGGACGTGGAGCGCAACCTGCGCGCCTTGCTGACTTCGGCACTGGGCCGCCTCGATCTCGTGACACGCGAGGAATTCGACCTTCAGCGCGAAGCGCTGGCGCGGGCGCGCGAACGCCTGGCGGCGCTGGAGCAGCAGATCGCCGAACTGGAGAACCGCGCGCGCCGGCGCGATTCCGCGTCCGCCGGGGGCTAGTCCGGCTCGACGCCGAGCACGGCGCGTTTCTTGCCGGCGCCCTTGGCCCGATACAGGGCGCGGTCGGCGGCGTCGAGCAGGTCTTCCGGCTTGTCGGCCGAGTGATAGATGGCGATGCCGACGCTGGCCGACACGGCGGCGGTCACTCCCGGATATGGTTGCGACAGCGCCGTCACCAGCCGCTCGGCGGTTTGAACGGCCTCGTCACGGTTGGTATCCACCAACAGCACCGAAAACTCGTCGCCGCCCATGCGCGCCGGCACGTCCGACGCGCGCACGGCGCTGGTGATGCGCTCCGCCGCCATCCGCAGCACGGCATCGCCGGCGGCGTGGCCCTGCTGGTCGTTAACCCCCTTGAACTCGTCGAGATCGATGGCGAGCACCGCGAACGGGCTATCGGTCCGCTCCGACAGCGCCAGCTGGCGCGCGAACGCTTCCTCGAACAGGGCGCGGTTGGCGAGACCCGTCAGCGGATCGTGGTAGGCCTGCTGCTGAACGGTCGCCATGGCGCGCGAGGCTTCGAGGATGGCCGCGCCCACCGCGTCCGCTTCGGCGAACTGCACCCCGGGCAGTACCACTGGCTCGCCCTTGGCCATGGCCAGCGCGGCGTTGTTGAGGTCGCGCACCGACGTGGTGACCCGCCGGACGATGCCGCTGGCGAGCCAAAGGCCCAGGCCGAGCGCGGCAAGCGCGCCAAAGCCGACGCGGAAGATCACCCAGAACAGTCGATGTTCGAGCACGGACCTGGGCACCCCGACGGCCACTGACCACGGCCACGCCGAGGACCGGCTGAACGACGTGATGATCGCGGTACCGTCGTCGGCGCGTACTTCCAGCGATCCCTCGGTTGCGGCGGCGATCGCCTCGCGCAGCGCCGGGCGTGACTGGCCGCCACCCGGCGAGCCGTTTGCGGCGACGATGTTGCCGGCACCATCGAGCACCGCGATGGTCCAGCCCGCCGGCGGGGTCTGCCGGTCGACGATGGCGCCAACGACCGCCGGCTTCATGCCCATGGCCAGTGCATAGGCGATGTCGTTGCCGCGATACACGGGTACGCCCAGCGCCACCAGGGGCTCGCCGGCCACAGGACCGATGAACAGGTCGGACAGCGCCGGTGCGCCGGTGTCGAAGATCCGGACGATCGCCGTAGGCGTGCCGGACACCGGCAAAGGTGCCCCCGGCGGCCGCAGCGTATTGAGGACCTGGCGGCCCTGCCGGTCCACCAGCACGTAGTTCTGCACGACTTGCGACGTCAGCGCATCACTGGCGTCCTTGTGGAAGCCGGCGAGATTGCCGCTCGTCAGGTCGCTTGAAGTGGCCAGGACCCGCAGGCCGGATTCGATGCCCGCCAGTTCGCGATCGAGCTCGGCGGCCACCTGATGCGCCAGCATCACGGTCCCGTGGTGGATCTGGTCGCGCAACAGGCGGTAGTGGGCGATGGCGAGGCTGACCGAGACGCTGACCGCCGGCAGGATGCACACCGCCACCAGCCAGAGCAGGCTCGTGCGCAGCGAATAGCGGCGCCTGACGGCGTGATCGACGCGATTGGCATGCATGCGCGACTCCTGCGCGGCAAAGTGTCACATGGACTGGCCGCTGCCCGGCCGGCGCGCGGCAGTGCGATACTATCCGCCTCATGCAAGAAATGCGACCCATGTCTGCCAGGGATGCCCGAGCGACCTGATCATGCCTGCCCGACTCGAGATCTTTCCGTGGAGCGAGAACTTCGCCACCGGCATCGGCGAAATCGACGACCAGCACCAGCGCCTGGTCGGCCTGCTCAATACCCTGGTGGCCCATCTGGCTTTCCAGGCCGAGGCGCCGGCCCTCAACGCCGTGTTCGACGAGCTGAAGGACTACGCGGTGGTCCATTTCGGTACCGAGGAGGCGATCTGGCGCCAGCACTTCCAGAGCGATCCCTGGGAAGCGGAACACCGCAGTGTCCATGCCGATTTCGTCAACCGAATCCTCCAGATCAGGAGCGAGGGCGAAGGTCGGCCGCTCGACGACGTGCTCGGGCATATCGTCAGCTTCCTGACGCATTGGCTGGCGCTGCATATCATCGAGTCCGACAAGCGCATGGCCAAGGCGGTGCTGGCCATGATGTCCGGGCTGACGCTGGCCGATGCCAAGGAACGGGCGGAGCGCGAGATGTCGGGCGCAGCCCGGATGCTGATCGACACCGTCATGGACATGTACGACCGGCTGGCCAACCGGACGGTGCAGCTGACGCGCGAGATCAACCAGCGCCTGGCCGCCGAACGCGAACTGCGCGCGGCGCGCGACGAATTGCTGCGACTGAAGAACGAAGCGGTGGAGGCTACCGTGGCCAAGTCGCGCTTCCTCGCCAACATGAGCCACGAGATCCGCTCGCCGCTCAACGCCATCACTGGCCTGGGCCATCTGATGCGCCGCATGGGCGTCACCGCGCAGCAGCAGGAACAGCTCGATCGGATCGACAGCGCCGGCCATCACCTGATGGACATCGTCGATTCGATTCTCGACCTGTCGAAGATCGAGGCGGGCAAGTTCGTGCTCGAGCAGACCGACATCCAGCTCGAGGCCATCATCGCCGACGTGGTGTCGATGCTGCGCGAGCGCGCCGACGCCAAGACGCTGAGGCTCGAGGTGGACGCCGTCCTGCCGCCGCTGGCGCTGAAGGGTGATCCCACGCGCATCCGCCAGGTCCTGCTCAATTACGGCACCAACGCCATCAAGTTCACCCAGGCCGGCACCATCACCTTGCGCGCCAGCGTGGTCGAAGAGGCCGCCGAAAGCGCGCTGTTGCGCTTCGAGGTCGAGGACACCGGCATCGGTATCGCCCCCGAGGCGATCAACCGGTTGTTCACCGCCTTCGAGCAGGCCGAGGATTCGACCACGCGCAAGTACGGCGGCACCGGCCTGGGACTGGCCATCAACCGCAAGCTGGCCGAACTGATGGGCGGCGAGGTTGGCGTCCGCAGCGTGCTCGGGGAAGGCAGCACCTTCTGGCTGACCATGCGGCTGCATCGCGGGACGCGCGCCGCGCCCCGCGCCGCGGCGCCGGCAGGTAACGCGGCCGAGGCAAGACTCAAGGGCGGGCATGCCGGCGGCCGCGTGCTGCTGGCCGAGGACAACGAGATCAATTGCGAAATCGCCCGGACCTTGCTCGAAGATGCCGGCCTGGTGGTCGACACCGCCGAGGACGGCGCACAGGCCGTCGAGCTCGCCGGCGCGGGCGACTATGCGCTGATCCTGATGGACATGCAGATGCCGAGGATGGGCGGCCTAGAGGCCACGCGCGAGATTCGCCGGATGCCCCGTCATGCGCGGACGCCGATCATGGCGCTGACGGCCAATGCCTTCGCCGAGGACAAGGCGCGGTGCCTGGCCGCCGGCATGAACGATTTCATCGCCAAGCCGGTGGACCCGCCGGTATTGTTCGCAACGATGCTGCGCTGGCTCGAGCCGCCGAGCCAGTGAACGCATGACCCATGCAGGGAGTCCCGACTTGAAGGACCACACACATCACGCCACCCCGGCCGATCTGGCCATCGCCGAGATCGAGCATGAGCACGCGACGCTCGCGGAGCGCCTGGCCACGCTGCGCGAGATGCTGTCATGCGCGCCGGGCGAAGGGGATTGTGATAAATGCTCCGATGCCGAAGCCGCTGCCTGCTGGGAACAAACCGGCCAGTTCCTGGCTGACCTTCTGGGCTACATGCAACACCACTTTCGCGTCGAGGAAGCGGCCATGCGCTGGCTCAACGCGACGTCATCCGAGCGGGAAGCGGCCGCCGCCCACGTCGAGGCGCATGCCGACATGATGGAACGTGCCGCCAAGCTGATCCGCCTTGCCGAACTGCAGGCCGAGCGCGTTGCCGCCCGCGACCTGCTCGAGGACTGGTTGCGCGAGCATATCGCCACGCACGATACCCTCCTGCTTGACCGCCTGCGGCGGGCAGCGAAGCCCGCCACCTGACGGCGCGGGCGAACCGACCGATGTCGCTGGCGACGCTCCAGTGTCGGGCGCTGAACGGCATGACCGCGCCGCCGGTGACGGTGGAGGTGCATTTGGCCAACGGCCTGCCGTCGTTTTCCCTCGTTGGCTTGCCGGAGACCGAAGTCAAGGAAGCGCGCGACCGCGTGCGCGCCGCCATCCAGAACAGCCGCTTCGAGTTCCCGGCGCGGCGCATCACGGTCAACCTTGCGCCGGCTGACCTGCCCAAGGAATCGGGCCGCTTCGACCTCGCCATCGCGCTTGGCATCCTTGCTGCCTCGGGCCAGGTCAAGGCCGATCGTCTCGACGATTTCGAGTTCGCCGGCGAGTTGTCCCTGTCGGGCGACCTGCGCTCGATCCGCGGCGCGCTGGCCATGTGCGGCGAGGCCGCCGGCTCGCGGCGCGCCTTCGTGCTGCCCGCCGCCAACGCCGCCGAGGCGGCGCTGGTGCGTTCCGCCACCATCCTGCCGGCCCATTCGCTGCTCGAGGTCTGCGCCCACCTGAATGGCGCGGTGCCGATCGCTCCGTTCGATGGCGGCGGCGTGTCGCCGCGGCCGACTTTGGCCAGCTACCCCGACTTGGCCGACGTCCGGGGCCAGGCGCCGGCCAAGCGGGCGCTGGAACTGGCCGCCGCCGGCGGCCACAGTCTCCTGATGTCGGGCCCGCCGGGCACCGGCAAGTCGATGCTGGCCCAGCGCCTGCCCGGCATTCTGCCGCCCATGACCGAGGCGGAAGCGCTCGAGAGCGCTGCCGTGCTGTCCGTGGCCGGCCGCTTCGAGGCGGAACGCTACGGCCAGCGCCCTTTCATTGCGACCCACCATTCGGCCTCGGCGCCGGCGCTGGTCGGCGGCGGCGGTGTGCCGCGACCGGGCGAGATCTCGCTGGCGCACAACGGCGTCCTGTTCCTCGATGAATTGCCGGAATTCGACCGCCGCGTGCTCGAGGCGCTGCGCGAGCCGCTCGAGACCGGCCACATCCGCGTCGCCCGCGCCGCGCGGCGCGCCGAATTCCCGGCCCGCTTCCAGCTCGTCGCGGCGATGAATCCCTGCCCCTGCGGTTATCTCGGCGCGCCGCGCTGCCGGTGCACGCCCGACCAGATCGCCAAGTACCGCGCCAAGCTCTCCGGCCCGTTCCTCGACCGCATCGACCTGATGATCGACGTGCCAGCCGTTCCGGAGTCGGACCTGGCGGCACGCCGAGTCGGCGAACCTTCCGGGGTCGTGCGCGAACGCGTGCTGCGCGCCCGGGAAGCCCAGGTCGATCGCCAGGGCAAGCCGAATGCGCGGCTCGACCCGGACGGGATCGACCGCCATTGCCTGCCCGACTGCGCCGGCGCGCAACTGCTCAAGCAGGCGATGAGCCGGCTCGACCTCTCGGCGCGCGCCTACCACCGCATCCTCAAGGTGGCGCGCACGGTGGCCGACCTCGCCGGCGCTGCGCACATCGGCGGCCCGCACGTCGCCGAGGCGATCCACTACCGCCGGGGTTTCCAGTGACGCGCTCGCCGCGCCGCATGGCGGCCCTGCTGGCCGCCATGACGGCCATCGCGCCGTTTTCCATCGACACCTATCTGCCGGCGTTTCCGGACATGGCCGCCGACCTCGGCGCGACGCCGGTGGAGGTGCAGCAGACGCTGGCCTTCTACATGGCGGCCTTCGCCTTCATGATGCTCTGGCATGGCGCGCTGTCGGACGCGCTGGGCCGGCGGCGGGTGCTGCTGGTGGCTTTCGCGGTGTATGTGGCGGCATCGGTGTTCTGCGTCTTCGCCACCAGCATCGAGCAACTCTGGCTCGGCCGCGTGCTGCAGGGCATGTCGGCGGGCGCCGGCCTGGTGCTGTCGCGCACCATCATCCGCGACCTGCTCGAAGGTCCGGCGGCGCAGCGCCTGATTGCCCATACCACCATGATCTTCGCCATCGCGCCATCCATCGCGCCGGTGATCGGCGGCTGGATTCACCATGCCTTCGGCTGGCAGGCGATCTTCGTGTTCCTGGCGCTTTACGGGGTGCTGCTGTTCGCGGCAGTCTGGCGGCTGCTGCCGGAAACCCTGCCGCCCGAGCAGCGCCAGAACCTGCACGTCGGCGAGCTGGCGCATGCCTATCTCGGCGTGTTCTCGCATCCGCCCTTCCTGGCACTGGCACTGGCGGTGGCATTGTCGTTCAACGGGTTCTTCATCTACGTGGTGTCGGCGCCGAAGTTCCTGATGGAGCACCTGGGCGTTTCGGCGCAGTCCTTCCTGTGGCTGTTCGGGCCGGCCACGCTCGGCCTGATCGGCGGCAACTGGGTGTCGGCCCGGCTGGCGGGGCAGGTGAGTTCGCGCCGCACCATCGGACTGGGCTTCGGCATCATGGCCCTCGCGGCCGCTCTCAACGTCGTGATCAATCTGTGGGGCCCGGGGGTGCTGCCCTGGGCGGTGCTGCCGCAGGGGCTTTATCTGTTCGGCGTGTCGGTGACCGCGCCCAGCCTGACGCTGCGCATCCTCGACCTGTTTCCGGCGCGGCGCGGCCTGGTCTCGAGCTGCCAGAGCGCCACCCAGACCGGCATCAACGCCGTGACGGCTTCCATCCTGGCGCCGCTGTTGTGGGATTCGACGCTGACCCTGGCGCTGGCCATGGTCGGCTTCCTGCTGCTGGGCCTGGCGGCCTTCGGGCTCAGGGCGTCCGGCGGCAGGCGGTCTCGCGGGCCAGGGTGATCAGTGCCAGACTGACGGCGACAGCGGCGAACGACAAGGCGAACGGCCTGGCAGGTTGCCGCGTGGCGCACCCGCGCCGTTGGCCAGCGCGCCGCTCCAGCGCAGCTATCGGCCGGTTGCGTCACGAGAATTTCTCGGCCCACCACAGGCGCGCGCGCAGGCCCCACTCGGTGGTGTAGCCGACCACGCGGAAGCGCACCGCGCCGGCCGCATCGACGACGAAATGCGCGGGCACGCCGTTGACGCGCCACGCCGAGGCGATCATGCCGTCGGGATCGTCGATGGCAGGGAACCGCAGGCCGCGCGTCCGCATGTGCTCCGCGACGCCCTCCGACTGCATGGCCACCGACAACACCGGCCAATCCTCGGCGACGGCCTCGAGATTGCCATCCTCGGCCTTGCACACCGGACACCATGTGGCCCAGAAGGCGACCAGCACCGGCCGGCCGGCGGTGGCCTTGAGCGTATCGTCGAGGCTGACCTTCCTTCCGTCGGTCAGCATGCCGGCGAGAGCGGGCGCCGGTCCCGCCGGCAGGCCGCGCGTCTGCCAGTACTGCGCGCCGACGATGACGGCGACGATGACGAGCGCTTCGAGCGCCCGCTTCCGCCACCGTTTCAGCACTGCTCCCACGGCAGGCCGTCGAAGCGCCAGCCGTTCGTGGTGCCGCGATGGTGGTCGTCGTCCAGTTCGCCCTCGAACCCGTGGAGGACGTTATAGACGCGCTCGAAGCCAGCCGCTTCCAACGCGTTGCCGGCATCGACCGAGCGGTTGCCCGAGCGGCAGATGATGACGACGGGACGGTCGTGCGCATGGCCGGCGAGCTTCTTGACCTCGCCAACAAAATGGGGATTCACCTCCCAGTCCGGGCCGTCGTTCCACGAGACGTGCAGGCAGTCCTTCGGGTGGCCGACGAAGAGGAATTCCATTTCGCTGCGGCAATCGATGAACAGGGCCTTGGGGTTGTCATCGAGGAATTGGGCGGCTTCCTTGGGCGTCAGGTGTTCCAT
>CAYXZX010000081.1:0-11819 GCA_964469455.1 uncultured Rhodocyclaceae bacterium
TGTCGCAGCGCATGATGCCGCCGAAGATGTTGACCAGGATGCCCTTGACCTTGGGATTCCTGAGCATGATCTTGAACGCCTCGGTCACTTTCTCCGTCGTCGCGCCGCCACCAACATCCAGGAAGTTGGCCGGCTCTGCGCCGAACAGCTTGATGGTGTCCATGGTGGCCATGGCCAGACCGGCGCCGTTGACCAGGCAGCCGATGTTGCCGTCGAGCGAAATGTAGGCAAGGTCGAACTTGGAGGCCTCGATCTCGTCGGCATCCTCTTCGTCCAGGTCGCGGTAGGCGACGATTTCGGGCTGACGGTAGAGTGCGTTGGAATCGAAGTTGAACTTGGCGTCCAGCGCCTTGATGTTGCCATTTCCTTCGAGGATCAGCGGGTTGATTTCCGCCAGGCTGGCATCGGTCTCCATGTAGCAGGTGTAGAGCTTCTTGAATGTGTCGATAGCCTGGGCCTGCGAGGCTTCCGGCACGCCGATCCCTGCGGCAAGCTGCCTGGCCTGCTCATCCGTCAAGCCGACCAGCGGATCGACGAAGACCTTGATGATCTTCTCGGGGGTCTTGTGGGCCACCTCCTCGATGTCCATGCCGCCTTCCGAGGAAGCCATGAGGGCCACCTTCTGGGTGGCGCGGTCGGTCAGCGCGGCGCAGTAGTATTCCTTCTTGATGTCGGCGCCGTCCTCTATCAGGAGACGACGCACCTTCTGGCCTTCCGGGCCGGTCTGGTGAGTCTTCAACTGCATGCCGAGAATAGCATTGGCATTGGCGCGGACTTCATCCAGCGACCTGGCCAGCTTGACGCCACCACCCTTGCCGCGACCACCGGCGTGGATCTGCGCCTTGACGACCCAGATGTTGCCTCCCAGGGTCTCGGCGGCCTTGACCGCCTCGTCGACGGAAAAACACGGAATGCCGCGTGGCGTCGATATCCCGAATTTTCTCAGGATTTCCTTGCCCTGATACTCGTGAATCTTCATGAGATACTCTTCCCCATTAGGTCTGGCCAGAATCGCAGCATAATATCCAATTATGTGGTGCGGCGCAAAATCTATACCGTATTCCTCTTTGCTTTCAACATGCTGACTCCGGAACTGGTGGCAAGGCGCTGCGCCGATATCATGTGGCCCGATGATCACGCTGCGCGCGGGCTTGGCATCTGCATCCAGGAAATCGGGCCCGGAACCGCCACGTTGACCATGGCCGTCCGGTCCGAGATGGTCAACGGTCACGGGATATGCCACGGCGGTTTCATTTTCGCGGTGGCCGATTCGACCTTCGCCTACGCCTGCAACAGTTTCAACCACCGCACGGTGGCCGCGGGCGTCGACATCAACTTTCTCGCGCCCGCCCACCTGGGCGACATCCTGACCGCGCGCGGCCACTCCAGGCAGCAGGGAAGCCGAAGTGGCGTCTACGATATCGAGGTCACCAATCAGGCCGGCATGCTTGTCGCGGTGTTTCGCGGCCGCGCGGCCCGCATCAAGGGCCATTTCTTCGATCCGAACGAAAACACTGCGTAACTGAGGGATAATTCGCGGCCAAAAGGAGCCTGCCGACATGACGGAGAAGATCGGTCTCGAACCCATCGAGAACGCCAGCCGCGACGAGATTGCGGCTCTGCAGCTGGAACGCATGCACTGGTCGCTGCAACATGCCTACGACAACGTCCCTCACTACAGGCGGAAGTTCGACGCCGCGGGCGTCCACCCCAAGGATCTTGGCGCTCTCGCCGACCTGGCCAAATTCCCCTTCACGACCAAGCAAGACCTGCGCGATAACTACCCGTTCACGATGTTCGCGGTTCCGCGTGAAAGAGTGGTTCGAGTGCACGCATCGAGCGGCACAACCGGCAAGCCGACCGTCGTCGGCTATACCCAGAACGACGTCGAAATGTGGGCCCGGTTGATGGCCCGTTCGATCCACGCCTCGGGCGGACGCGCCGGGGACATCATTCACGTCTCCTACGGCTATGGCCTGTTTACCGGCGGTCTGGGCGCGCATTATGGCGCCGAACGGCTGGGCTGCACCGTCATCCCGTTCGGCGGCGGCCAGACCGAGCGCCAGGTGCAGCTGATCCAGGATTTCCGGCCCGACATCATCATGGTCACGCCTTCCTACATGCTGGCCATCGGCGACGAGTTCGTACGTCAGGGCCTGGATCCGGCCAAGGCCTCGCTGCGACTGGGCATCCACGGCGCCGAGCCATGGACCCAGCAGATGCGCGAGGAAATAGAGCGCCGTTTCGACATGGACGCCGTGGATATCTACGGACTGTCAGAGGTCATCGGCCCCGGCGTCGCCAACGAATGTGTCGAGAGCAAGGACGGGCCTGTCGTCTGGGAAGATCACTTCTATCCGGAAATCATCGATCCGGCCACTGGCGAGGTGCTGCCGGATGGCGAGATGGGCGAACTGGTGTTCACCTCGCTGACCAAGGAAGCGCTGCCGGTCATCCGCTACCGCACCCGCGATCTGACCCGTCTGCTGCCGCCGACATCTCGGTCGATGCGCCGCATCGGCAAGATCACGGGGCGCTCCGACGACATGCTGATCATCCGCGGCGTCAATGTCTTCCCGTCTCAGATCGAGGAGCTGATCCTGAAGACGCCCAGGCTCTCGCCGCACTACCTGATCGAGGTGGACCGCGACGGCCACCTGGACACGGTGACCCTCAACGTCGAGATGAAACCCGAGCACGCGACTGCCACCAGCGCCGAAAAGGGATTTGCCGCCAGCGAACTGGCGCACCATATCAAGTCCTACATCGGCATTTCCACGCACGTTGAAATCAAGGCCGTCGGTACCATTGAGCGCTCGGTCGGCAAGGCGCGGCGCGTGGTGGACCGCAGGCCGCGATGAAACGACGGAACAATTTCTGTCAATGAAGGTGCCGCCCCTGAATCCGAGGTTGCCGACATGAAAGAAGACAGCAACGCCTGGGAGAGATTTCTCCACGTGCTTGACTGGGTGCTGGCGGTTCAGGCGCGTTACGCCACGGACCTGCGGCACAGCCTGGTCCGCATCCGCTTCCACGACCACAAGGCCCTGGGTGATGCCTACGGTGCGCGAGACGCCTTGAACATGCTGATGCGTTTCGCGGCGCAGTTGCAGCACGCGCTGCGCAAGGCGGACCTGGTTGCCCGCAATGGCACCGATATCTGGGTATTGATTCCGTTCGTGACCCCGGAATCCGTGTTGTCGAAAGTTTCCCAGATCGTGGACATTGCCTCGACCAACGGCCTGGACATCGTCGACCGGGACCTGTCGGTATTTACGATTCCCGACGCCGACGGCCTCGAGAAACTGGCGTTCGAGAATGCCGAGAGATTCCTTGGCATGATCGGCATCGAGCCTCATGTCGCCATGCGCTGGGAAAGCGCCGGAAAAAGCACGAGCTGATGCCGGCCGCCACTCTCGCCAACCACGAGCCGATAGAGACCGCCAGCCGCGACGAGATCGCCGCGTTGCAACTGGCGCGCCTGAAGAACACGCTCAGCAAGGCCTACGAGGGGGTTGCCCACTACCGGGCCAAGTTCGATGCCGCCGGCGTGCATCCCTCCGACCTGCGCGAACTGGCCGACCTCGCCAGATTCCCCTTCACCGCCAAGCAGGATCTGCGCGAAACCTATCCTTACGGAATGTTCGCGGTGCCCCTGGACGACGTGGTCCGCATCCACGCCTCGAGCGGCACGACCGGCAAGCCGACGGTGGTCGGCTACACCCAACGCGACATCGATACCTGGGCGGACATCATGGCCCGCTCGTTGCGAGCCGCCGGCGCCAGCCGCTCCGACATCGTTCATGTCACGCATGGCTACGGCCTGTTCACCGGCGGGCTGGGTGTCCATTACGGCGCCGAGCGACTGGGCTGCACGGTGGTGCCGATCTCCGGCGGCCAGACCGAGCGGCAGGCCCAATTGATCCGCGACTTCAAGGCCACCATGATCGTCGGCACACCCTCCTACGTGCTGAACATCGTCGACGAAATGGAGCGGCTCGGCATCGATCCGCGCTCCACGTCGCTTCGGCGCGGCATGTTCGGCGCCGAGCCGTGGGGCGAGCAGATGCGCGTCGAACTGCAGGACCGGCTGGGCATCGCGGCCATGGACCTGTACGGTCTCTCGGAAGTCATCGGCCCCGGCGTCGCCGCCGAGTGCATCGAGTCGCGCGACGGACCGGTGATCTGGGAGGACCACTTCTATCCGGAGATCATCGACCCCGACACCGGCAGAGTGCTGCCCGACGGCGAGCCGGGAGAATTGGTGTTCACCTCGCTGACCAAGGAGGCGCTGCCGGTGATCCGCTATCGCACGCGGGACTTGACTCGGCTGCTGCCGCCGACGGCGCGCAGTTTCCGGCGCATGGGCAAGATCACCGGCCGCTCGGACGACATGCTGATCATCCGCGGCGTCAACGTCTTCCCCTCGCAGATCGAGGAACAGATCCTCAAGGTACCGAAGCTGTCGGCACATTACCTGCTGGAAGTATCGCGCCAGGGGCATCTCGACGAACTCGACGTGCTGGTCGAAATGAAGCCGGATGTCGTTTCAGAGGCCGACCGCGCAGCCGCCGCGCGCGAGCTGCAACACCACATCAAGTCGCTGATCGGCATCAGCACGCAGGTGCGTATCCAGCATCACGGCAGCATCGAGCGCTCGCAAGGCAAGGCCCGGCGCGTGATCGACCGGCGACCGAAGTGAACCCCAGGCACTGGCCCCTCAGCTTCATCGTCTTCACGATTCTCGGTACCGCCTGCCTCATCCTCGCCGTCGCCGCGCTGACGGGCATTGGCGCCCGACTGCATCCGCTGCTGGCCGACGAAGGCGCCGCCATCGCCATGGTCGTCACCGCCGTTGCGCTCTTTCTCACCGGCGCCTTCCCGCTGGTGCTGCGCCGCCTCGCCGAGCGCGAGGGTGCGTGACCCAGGACCACTTCTCCGGCGTCGCCGGCGACTACGCCCGGTTTCGCCCGGGCTACCCGGCTGCCCTGTTCGACTGGCTGGCGGCCAACTCGCCCGGCCGCGATTTCGCCTGGGACTGCGGTTGCGGCAACGGCCAAGCCTCGGCGCCGCTGGCCGAACGCTATCGGCGTGTCACCGCCACTGACTTTTCGGCCCGCCAGATCGAACTGGCGAAACCCCATCCGCGCATCGACTACCGCGTGGCGCGCGCCGAGGCAAGCGGGTTGCCCGACCGCTGCGCCGATCTGGTCACCGTGGCCCAGGCGCTGCACTGGTTCGATTTCGACCGTTATTACGACGAAGTCAGGCGCGTGCTCAAGCCGGACGGCCTGTTCGCCGCCTGGACCTACCAATTGCTGCGCGCCGAACCCGCCATCAACGAAATCCTCGCCGATTTCTACTCGAACACCCTCGGTCCCTACTGGCCGCCGGAGCGTCGTTGGGTCGACCTTGCCTACGGTGGCGGCATGCCTTTCCCTTTACGCGAAATCGCCACCCCGGCATTCGAGATCCGGCTAACTTGGTCGCTCGAGGACCTGCTCGCGTATCTGGGCACATGGTCCGCCACCGCGCGGTACCGTCAAATTGCCGGACATGACCCGATCCCGGCGCTAGGCGAGAGGCTGGCACCAAGCTGGCAGGGCAGCGACAAGGAAATCGTCTGGCCCATCGCCATGCGCGCCGGCCACGTGTGATTCCGGCGCATGCCGACCACCCCTGTTGCCTGCTACACTTTCCAATCGGACAAGACGGCGGGTGAGCGCGGAATATCGATGGCCAACCAGATGACGCATTGGGGTATCCGCGCGAAGCTGATTCTGCTCTTCGTGCTGATCAAGGTCATTCCGCTGGTACTGCTGGCGCTGCTGGCATGGCAAGGGTTCTCGCGCTTGGGCGTCACGCTGACCGAGCGCACCGAACAGATGGCCGAGGGCGTGCGCGCCACGGTTGGCGATCTCTCCAAGGTCATGATCGACGAATCGGTTCGGGCACTCGACCACACGTCGCGCGACGCGTTGGAGCGCCTGACGACGGACACCGCCCTGGCGGTTGCCAATTTTCTTTACGACCGCGACCGGGACATCCTCCTGGCCGCCTCGCTCGAACCGAGCGCGGAAAACTACCGCAAGCTGATCGCCAACCGCACCGGAAAACTCGTCGACCCCGGCGAATGGGTTCTGGCCGACGACGGCAAGCGCTGGCTGCCCAAGACGTTGCCATCGACAGCAGAGCCGCCGCAGACCCCGACCAATCCGGAAAACAAGCAGGACTTCCATCATCGGCCTCCCGAGAGCTTCGGTACGCGCCTCGACACGCCCCTTTACCACGAGATCACGTTCGTCGGCATCGATGGGCACGAGAAGATCAAAGTCAGCGCCACCGACCTGCTACCGCATGACCTGCGCGACGTCGCCAGGCGCGAGAACACCTACGGTCGCGCCGAGCGGTATTTCCCCGAGTTGCACAAGCTCAAGCCCGGCGAGATTTACGTGTCAGATGTTATCGGTCCCTATGTCCGCTCCCGCTACTACGGGCCGGTCACGCCGGAAGCGGCCGCGAACGCCGGAATTCCTTTCACGCCGGAACAAGAAGCCTATGCCGGAACCGAAAACCCGAAAGGACGCAAGTTCCGTGGCATCGTGCGCTGGGCGACGCCCGTTGCCCAAGGTGGCAAGGTCGTCGGCTATGTCACGCTAGCGCTCGATCACGCGCACATCATGCACTTCACCGACAACCTCATGCCTACCGAGGCGCGCTATACACCAATCCCCGATGCCACCAACGGCAACTACGCCTTCATGTGGGACTATCGGGATCGATCGATTGCTCACCCGCGCCACCAATCGATCATCGGTTTCGACCCGGCCACCGGCGACTACGAGCAGTCATGGCTGGACACCGATACATACGACGCCTGGAAAAAGTCCGGCAAGCCGCTGAGCGAATACCTCGGGACCGTTCCCATCTTCGACCGCCAGTCGCGCGACAAGAAAGCCTCCGCTGAACAGGGCAAGGCCGGCATTCGGGGCCTCGACTGCCGCTATCTCAATTTCGCGCCGCAATGCCACGGCTGGAACGACCTGACCCATGACGGCGGCTCCGGATCTTTTGTCATACTGTGGTCGGGCGTCTGGAAACTCACCACGGCGGCGACCATACCGTACTTCACCGGTCCGTACGGGAAATCGCCGCGCGGCTTCGGCTATGTCACGATCGGCGCCAATATCGACGAGTTCCACAAGGCCGCCACCGACACCAAGTCCCTGCTCGATCAGCGTGTCGCCGCCTACGGGTCGAAAATGAAACTGGCCAAGGACGACACCCTCGCACGGGTTGCCGACCAGATGCGCAGCTCGGCCTGGATGCTGGCCATTTCGACGGCAAGCATGGTCGCCGTCGTCATCGCCATCGCCATCTGGCTGGCCAACGTGCTGACGCGGCGCGTCACTCACCTGAACGACGGGCTGCGCCGTATCGAGGAAGGCGATCTCGCCTTTCGCCTGAGGAAAACCGGCAATGACGAGATGGGCACGCTCGCGGTGTCCATCAATCGCATGGCCGACAGCGTGCAGGAATCCTTCAAGCGGCTCGAGGAAGCCAAGCTCAGGGCGGAGGAAGCAAACCGCCTGAAAAGCAGCTTTCTGGCAAGCATGTCGCACGAACTGCGCACTCCCCTCAATGGCATCCTCGGCTTTGCCGAGTTGCTTAAACTCGACGCCGCCAGCGAGGAACAACGCGCCTGGGCCGACACCATCCACCAGAGCGGCAAGCACCTGCTCGAACTGGTGAATGAAATCCTCGACCTCGCCAAGATCGAAGCCGGCAGCATGGAACTGAAGCCGATATCGACAAATCTGGCGATGCTGGTCCAGGACGTCACGGAACTGCATCGTGTGCATGCGGAAGGCAAAGGCCTGGAATTCAATCACGCCATCGACGCGACATTGCCTGAACACATCCTCTGCGACCCCACGCGAGTGCGCCAGGTCCTGAACAACCTGCTGAACAATGCCGTCAAGTTCACCGACAGCGGCTCGGTCGAACTGAAAGTTGCGCGTGACCGCGACGATCTCTTGTTCACCGTCACGGACACCGGCCCAGGCATCGCCCTCGAGCACCATGAAGCCATTTTTGAGGAATTTCGCCAGGCCGAGGACTTCCTGACTCGCGAGCACAGCGGCACGGGGCTTGGGCTGGCACTGGTCAAGAAGCTCGTCGGCCTCATGGGCGGCAGCGTGTCGGTCGATTCCACGGTGGGCAAGGGCTCCTCCTTCCGTGTCAGGCTGCCTCTGGCTTCAATGAGTTGACTGTATGCGCATACTGATCGTCGACGATGTTCCTTCCAATCGGATTCTGGCGGCCTCCATGCTCAAACGGCTGGGTTGGGACACCTGTCTGGCCAGCGACGGCCCGGAAGCACTGGAGATGCTTGCCAAGGAAACGGTGGATGCGATCCTGCTCGACATCAGCATGCCGAAGCTCAGCGGCGACGAGGTATGCCGCAAGATCCGCCGCGATCCGGCACTGGCCGGGCTGCCGGTCGTCGCCTATACGGCCCACGGACTCGACGAAGAAATTTCCCAGATACTTTCGGCGGGCTTCGACTGCATCCTGGTCAAGCCGGTGAATCTCCACGATCTGCAACAGGCCATCGACCAGGCAATGCAAGCGCGCAAGGGTGGCGGCTGATGACGATCGAGACGGCAACCCTCGGTGGTGGTTGCTTCTGGTGCCTGGAGGCCGCGTTCATCCAGTTGCGCGGGGTGCTGGAGGTGATCTCCGGTTATTGCGGCGGCCATGTCGACCAGCCGAGCTATCGCGCGGTCTGTCAAGGCGACACCGGCCACGCCGAGGTGGCGCGAGTAACCTACGATCCCGCAGTCATCGACTACCGTACGCTGTTGCTCGCCTTCTTCGCGATTCACGACCCGACCACGCTGAATCGCCAGGGCCATGACGTTGGCAGCCAGTACCGTTCTGTAATCTTCACCCATTCAGCCGAACAGCAGTTCATCGCGATCGACCTGATCGAGGCCTTGACCCGGGATCAGACCTGGCCAGACCCGATCGTCACCCAGGTGCTTCCTGCCGAGCGCTTCTGGCCGGCGGAGGATTATCACCAGAACTACCTTGCCAGCAATCCGGACCAGCCCTACTGCAGGGCCGTCGTCGCGCCCAAGGTTGCGAAATTGCGCAAAGTCTTTAGCGATCGGCTCAAGTAGTCGCCTATCAGCAAGGAACTAAGCGTGTTTCAAGGCGCTTTTCGCGCCCTACGAAGACTTCCACCTCTGGCATCCTGATGCCACGGACATTCCGTGACAGGAACGCCTTCGACATGGACAAACCTTCATTGATGAGCAGGGAAAGGCAAGCGTGCCCAAGGTTTGTCTGCCATTTGGACTCATGCATTTTCGGGAATGAAACCTAGCCGAGGCAGAGTTGCCGTTGTCGCTGCCGCGCTCTGGCTGGTCATGCCGGCCGCCACGGTAGCCGGCGTAACGAACCAGGAGGCCGCGACGTCCGCGAACGCGGTCGAACCCGCGCTGAAAAAGCTCGAGGACAGGGCAGCCCAATCGAAAGCAGGGGAAGCCGTCGTAATCAATGAAGTGCTGGCCCGGGTGGAGCGGATGACCGCCACCGTGGCCGAATTGCACACGATCATAGAAGCGATCCCGGTACAGCGCTGCCCTCCCCTGCCCGAACCCGCAGTTTGCCCGCCCGCGACTACCGGCACGCCCGCCGCGGCGCCCCCAAAGGCTTCCATCGCCGAGCCCGCGCCGAAACCTGCTGCCCCGGACGCAAAGCCGAAAGCGGCGGACGACGCGCTGGCCGACATCCCGTGGCTGCCGATTGTGGCCGCCTTGGCGGTGCTCGCGCTGCTGGGCCTGCTGTGGCGGCAACGTCGCCAGAAGGACAGGGGCACCGAGACCTTCCCCGTCACGCAGCCTTCAGTGCCGCCTTCGTTGGCAAAGCCGGCGACACAGAACCGAAAAGTCAGTTCCGGCGGCACGCCGCCTCGATCGCCCGAACCAGCGGTAGTTCCCGCTGCACCCCCGTCTCAGCAGCCTACGGCACGGCCGGCCACCACCGAACCGGCAGCGCCCGCCGTGCCTGAGGTTGAAGCCGGAGGCGATACTGGTACCGCCGACGCCGACCTCTCGCTGGAACTCGCCGAGGTCATGCTCTCGATGGGCCTGACCGACGGTGCCGCCCAGACGCTGACCGACCACATCCGCGCGCATCCGCGCCAAGCCCTCTTCCACTGGCTCAAACTGCTCGATATCTATCGCAAGTCGGGCATGAAGGATGATTTCGAGAAATCCGCCCAGGAAATTCAGCAGCACTTCAACATGGCGCCGCCCGATTGGGATCCGGCCGGCACTGACACAAAGTCGCCCGACCTGGAAAGTTACGCGCATATCATCAGCCGCGTGCAGGAACTCTGGCCGCGCCGCTCCTGCGCGGAGTACCTGAACCGCCTGCTCGAGGATAATCGCGGCGGCACGCGCAGCGGTTTCCCCCAACCGGTGGTCGAGGAGATTCTCCTGCTGGTCGCTCTGCTGAAGGATCTGGGCCGATAGCCGGCAATATGCGAGGCTAGACTGGATTGTCTAGATCGACGGTTCGGCAATCCAGGCCGAACCTATCATGCAGATGTTCGCCAAGCGCCATGACGCCGTGGCGCTCGGTCGCATGGTGACCAGCGGCAATATAGGGTACGCCCGACTCCCGGGCCAGATGCACCGTCTGCTCGGAAATCTCGCCGCTCACATAGCAATCGGCGCCGGTGAGAATTGCCTGCTCGAACCAGTTCTGCGCGCCGCCACTACACCAAGCGAGCCGCCGTACCGTGCGATTACCCGCGCCAACGAGCAGCGGCGCTCGGCCCAACGCGCGCTCCAGTGCAGTGAAAATTTCGGCCGCGGTCATCGGCTCTTCCGGCTGCCCAACATATCCGACATCCTGGTCGCCGAAGCGTCCCTCGACCTTCCAGCCGAGGCGGCAGGCCAGTTGCGCATTGTTGCCAACCTCGGGATGGGCATCCAGCGGCAGGTGATAGGCAAACAGGCTGATGTCGTTAACGAGCAAGGTCGCCAGCCGGCGCTTGCGGATGCTGGTGACGCGCACGTCGTCGCCTCGCCAGAACCAGCCATGGTGCACCAGCACCGCGTCGGCACCCAGGCGCACCGCCTCGTCCAGCAATGCCTGGCTGGCACTGACGCCGCAGATGACGCGGCCGACGTCGGCCCGGCCTTCCACTTGCAGGCCGTTTGGGCAATAATCCCTGAAGCTTCCGGCCTCCAGCATGCCATCAAGATAATCCCTCAGCTCGTCGCGCCGCACCGTCGGCATCGTCATAGCCTTTCCCGTCAATTGCTCATCTTCGGATCGTCAGATTATGCGCCGTCTTTGGCTGATCTTTGCCCAGGCCGTCACGATTGCCGTGGCGGCGTTGTTCGTCGTCCAGACCCTCAAGCCCGAGTGGCTCGACCACCGCCCACGAGCGGCTTTCCAGACACCCGCCAACATCGTCGCGCTCAAGGAGGCGCCGGCGACTGGTGAAACATCGCGCCCGGCATCGTTCGCCGACGCGGCTGGCCGGGCTGTGCCGTCGGTGGTGCACGTCTTCACGACCCAGGAGATTCGATCCTCACGTCATCCGCTGGCCAGCGATCCCTTCTGGCAACACTTCTTCGGCGATCGCGACGGCATGCGCACCCAGCGGCGCTCGGGCCTCGGCAGTGGCGTTGTCGTCTCGACGGAAGGCTACGTCCTCACCAACTTCCATGTCGTCGAGGCCGCCGATGAAATCGAGGTGGCGAGCAACGACGGCCGCAAGTTCAAGGCCACGGTAG
>CAYXZX010000082.1:0-11604 GCA_964469455.1 uncultured Rhodocyclaceae bacterium
TTCGATGCCGCCCTGTTCGGTCATGTCGGCTACACGCTGAAGAACGGCCTGCGCGCGCTCTGGCATGGGCTGACCGGCTCGCACACGGTTGCCGTGCCCGACGTGGCGCCGGAAGCGCGTCGCTACTACCAGCAATTGACCCGCTTCTCGGCGGCCTTCGCCTACATCGCCGACATCTCGATGCTGGTCATGGGTGGCGACCTCAAGCGCCGGGAGAAGCTCTCGGCGCGCATGGGCGACATCCTGTCCCAGATGTACCTGATCTCGGCGACGCTCAAGCGCTACGAGGCCGAAGGCCGCCAGGCTGCCGACGCGCCACTGATGCACTGGGCGGTCTGGGACGCCATGTACAAGGCCCAGCAGGCGTTCGACGGCGTCATCGCCAACTACCCGAACCGCTTCTTCGCCTTCTGGCTGCACAAGGTGATCTTTCCCTTCGGCCATCCCTATGTCGTGCCGTCCGATGCGGTGGGACACGAAGTGGCCCGGGCGTTGATCAACCCTGGCCCGGCGCGCGAGAGGCTGACGGCGGGCTGCCATGTCCCGGACGGCGACGACGAGCCGGTGGGCGCCATCGAACTGGCGCTCGCCGCCACCGCCGAAGCCGAGCCGATCGAGGCGAAAATACGCAAGGCCGAGCGTGACGGCCGCTTCGACGGCAACCCCAGGGCCAATGTCCGCGACATCGCCACCGCCGCCTTCGATGCCGGCGTCATCGACGCGACGGAACACGAACTGATGTGCCGGCGCAACCGGCTGCGCGACATCGTCGTGCGCGTCGACGACTTCCCCTACGATTTTGGCATCGCCGGCGCCGCGCAACCGCCTCGACCGACGCCACCGCCGCATTCCTGAGCGGGCAATTGCGGTATCCTGCGAGGCAGGTCGCACCTCGAACGCGCCAAGGGAAAACAATCCGCCGCCAGGCGGATCACGACAACAAGAGACGGGCATGGAGAAGATCTGGCTGAAGAGTTATCCGGAAGGCGTTCCGGCCGAGATCGGCCCCCTTGCGGAGTCCTCTCTGGCCGAGCTTCTGGTCAATGCCTGCCGGCGCTACGGCGACAAGACGGCGTACCTGAGCATGGGCGCGCGCCTGAGCTACGCGGAACTGGATCGACGTGCCAGCGAGTTCGCCGGCTGGCTGCAAAGCATCGGCATCGGCAAGGGCGCGCGCGTCGCCCTGATGATGCCGAACCTCCTGCAGTACCCCGTATGCATGTTCGGTGCGCTGCGCGCCGGCTGTGTCGTGGTGAACTGCAATCCGCTGTATACCCCGCGCGAACTCGAGCACCAGATGAAGGACTCGGGTGCGGAAGTCATGGTCGTCGTCGAGAACTTCGCCCGTACCGTCGAGCAGATCCTGCCGCAGACGTCGATTCGCCATGTGATCGTCACGTCGATGGGCGAAATGCTTGGGCTGAAGGGATTTCTGGTGAACCTCATGGTCCGCCATGTCAGGAAAATGGTGCCGCCCTGGCGCATTCCCTCGGCGTTAGATCTCGACCAGGCGCTGGCAGCGGGGCGCCGTCGCGGATTTCGCGCGCCGGTCGTCGGTCTCGACGATCTGGCGTTCCTGCAATACACGGGCGGCACGACAGGCGTGGCCAAGGGCGCCATGCTCAGCCATCGCAACATCATCGCCAACGTGACGCAGGCGGGCACGTGGATCAGTTCGGTGGTTCGCGATGGCGAGGAAGTCGTCGTCACCGCCTTGCCGCTCTATCACATCTTCGCCCTCACCGCGAATTGCCTGATGTTCATGCGGCTCGGTGCCACCAACTTGCTGATCGCCAATCCGCGCGACATCCAGGATCTGGTCAAGCAACTCAATCGGCATCCGTTCTCGATCCTCACCGGCGTGAATACATTGTTCAACGCGCTGCTGCACGACGAGCGCTTCGCCGCCCTCGATTTCTCGCGCCTGAAGGTGACGCTCGGCGGCGGCATGGCCGTGCAGAAGCCGGTCGCCGATCGTTGGCACGAAGTGACCGGCAAGCCGCTGATCCAGGCTTACGGGCTGACGGAAACCTCGCCGGCCGTCACCATCAATCCGCTCTACATCGACACCTTCACCGGCTCGATCGGCCTGCCGCTACCCTCGACGGAGGTGTCGATCCGCGACGATGCCGGCCATGAAGTTGCCACCAACCAGCCGGGAGAATTGTGCGTGCGTGGTCCCCAAGTCACCCGCGGCTACTGGCAGCGCGCCGACGAAACCAGTTCCGTGTTCCACGCCGACGGATTCCTGCGCACCGGCGATGTCGGCTACATGGACAGCCAGGGGTTCATTTTTCTGGTGGACCGCAAGAAGGACATGATCCTGGTGTCGGGCTTCAACGTCTATCCGAACGAAGTCGAGGAAGTCGTGGCGAGCCATCCTGGCGTGCGCGAAGTCGCTGCCATCGGCGTTCCCGACGAGCACTCGGGCGAGGCCGTGAAGATATTCGTGGTGCGCAAGGATCCGGCATTGACGGCGGAAGCCATCATCGCCCATTGTCGCTCGCAGCTGACTTCCTACAAGGTGCCGCGTCACGTCGAGTTTCGCGACGACCTGCCCAAGACCAACGTCGGCAAGGTGCTGCGGCGAGCGCTGAAGGATGCCGCCGCCGTGGAGCCTCCGCCGTCCTGAGGTCGCTCCGGTTCCTAGCCGCCGGCAATCGGCGGCCAGATGGCCAGGGTTTCGCCTTCCCTGAGCGTTCTCGACGCGCGTTCGGCCGGTGGCACGAAATGGCCGTCGACCAGCACGAGGTGACATGATTTCAAGGGCAGCGCAAAGCGCTCGATGACCTGGTGGATCGTGGTGCCTTCCGCCAGGTCGAGCGCCAGCGTGTTGTCCTTCCTTGCTTCCGCCGGCAGGTAGTCCTGCAGCATGGCGAAGAGCTTGAAGTTCACTTGCACGAAGCCCCTCCGGTAGCCTTCACCAAGCCGTTCCGCTAGCCGTCATGCCGCCTTCTGGGCCGTCGCCAGGTAGGCGGCCATGAACGATGTCGGGTCGGCGAGCAGCCGGTCTCTCCAGGCTCCCAGGCGCGTCCGCGTCTGGATCAGGCCGCGCAGCGCGCCAACATGGTCGGTCCAGCCGATGCTGGTGGCGCCGATCAGCACGTCGTCCTTGAACTGGAGCGAGAGATAGCGGAAGTTGACTTCGTCGACCAGTTCCACGCCCTCGCCGCCCTCATCCTTCGCCAGCCCCTGCCATTGGCCGAAGGATGTCGAGATCAGCCCGAGGGTATCGAGCACGTTGATCGCCAGGCTGCCTTGCGAGGCTGCGGTGTCGCCGGCCATGTTGTGCGCGGCGATGCGTGCCTGATCAGCGGCATTGGGCTGGATGGCGTTCAACTCCGGCTGTCCGGAATGGAAGCCGATCGCCTCGGTGACATCGCCGGCGGCATAGATGCCGGCCACGGATGTCCGCATACCGCTGTCGACACGAATGCCGCGACCCGTCTCGATACCGCTGCCGGCGAGGAAGCCGATGTTCGGTCGCACGCCGGCCGCGCAGATGACCAGATCGGCGATCATCGGCGTGCCGCCGCCACTGACTTTCACCGCGAGTGCCTCGCCCTGACGCTCGATGGCGGTGATCGCCGAACTGACGTGCACCGCGATGCCCTTCTGCTCGGCCCAGCGCTTGATCATTGCGCCGGCCTTGGCCGTCATCATGCGCGGCACCATGCGGTCGCCCATTTCCACCACGGTCAGCTTCGCGCCACGTGCGGCAAGCGCCTCCATGATGATGCAGCCGATGAAGCCGGCCCCAAGCTGCAGCACGCGGCTGCCGGGCTTCGCCTTCTCGGCGATGGCGCGGGCATCGGCGAGTGTCCAGCAGGTATGGACGCCGGGCAGGTCCATGCCCGGCACGGGCGGACGGATCGGCTGCGAGCCGGTGGCGATCAGCAGCGTGTCGTATCCCTGCCGCTGGCCGTCGGCGAACTCGAGCTGTTTCGCAGCCGAATCCACCCTGGCGACGCGGCCCTGCTGGAGCCGAATGGCATGCTTCGAATAGTGATCCGCATCCTTGCGGAGATAGGTGCCCTGCTCGGCGATGTGGCCATGTAGGAAATATGGAATCGCCATGCGCGAATAGGGCGGCTCGGGCTCATCGCCGATCAGGACGATTTCAGCCGCCGGCTGCAGGCGGCGCAGGGTTTCGGCGGCCACGAGGCCAGTGGGACCGTTGCCGATGATGACGTGTTTCATGGCTTACCTCGAAACGAAAACGGGGACTGGCAACGCCAGTCCCCGCGATGATGAGACGGCTCAGAGTCCGAGACGCGACAGCGTGTCCTTGGTGGGAACGCCCTGCTCGTCCCAGCCGCGGGCCTTGTAGTACTCGGGCTTCATCTTGTCGATGCCGTTAACCAGGCCCTTGGCCGGACCGACCTTGGCCGGCTCGGTCTTCAGGCGCGGCGGCAGGTCGTCGTCCTTGGCGGTGAAGCCGGCGGCAAGGTTGAACTGGCGTTCCATGTTCCAGATCCGCTCGCCCACCTCGTTAAGTTTCTCGAGCGTCCAGTCGCCCTCGCACGCGGCCGCGACTTGTGGCTGGACATCGGCGAGCGTCCACGCGAACGACGTGAACACGCAGATGCCGGCGGAGTCGAACACCGCCGTCGCATCCTGGAAGGCCTTGACCAGATCGGCCTTGCCATCCGTGACGAGCGGATCGGTCTTGACCGGGATGCCGAATACCTCCGAGGCCACGGTATAGCTGCGCAAGTGGCAGGCACCACGGTTCGAGGTGGCATAGGTCAGCCCCATGCCCTGGATGCCGCGCGAATCGTAGGCCGGGAACTCCTGCTTCTTCACCGACATGGAGAGTTCGGGCTTGCCGTACTGCGCGCACATGCGCGCCGAGCCGAGCCCGAGTTCCTTGCCGAAACCCTCGCCGACCGCGGTCATGCGGGCCAGTTCGCAGAGCGCCTTGGCGGAACCGAACGGCGCTTCCATGCCGATCTGTTCCTTCTTGATGATGCCCAGTTCGTAGAGCTCCATCGCCGCGCCGACCGTGGCACCGAAGGAAATCGGGTCCATGCCGTCTTCGTTGCAGATCATGTTGGCGAACTGCAGCGCCTCGAGGTCGCCGACACCGTTGGCGGCTCCCAGCGCCCAGGCCGCCTCGTACTCCAGGCCGCCGGAGGCGCCCCAGTACTCCGGCTTGTTGACAACGCTGAAGTGAGTCTCGTCGATCTTCGAAACGCGGCCGCAGGCGATGGTGCAGCCGAAGCAGGCGGCATTGGTGACGAGATGCGACTTGCCGTCGGTCGGCCGTTTCTCGTGCATGGCCTCGGCGGAAATCTTGCGTGCCTCCTCGAACTGCACGTCGCGGTGGTTGCGCGTGGGCAGCGCACCCATCTCGTTGATGACGTTCATCAGCACCTGCGTGCCGTAGGTGGGCAAACCCTGGCCGGTGACGGCGTTGTCGGCCAGCACTTTCTTGCCCGCGGCGGCGGCCGCCATGAAGGCCTTCGGATCCTTGATGCCCGAGTTGCCGAGCGTGCCGCGCACCGCGACCGCCTTGAGGTTCTTCGAGCCCATCACCGTGCCGACGCCCGACCGGCCGGCGGCGCGATGGAGGTCGTTGACGATGCAGGCATACAGCACGCCATTCTCGCCGGCGCGGCCGATGCTGGAAATGCGGATCTGTGGATCCTGATGCGCCTTCTTGATGATCTCCTCGGTCTGCCAGACCGTCTTGCCCCAGAGGTGGCCGGCATCGCGCAGTTCGGCCTTGTCGTTCTCGATCCAGAGGTAAACGGGCTTCGGGCTCGTGCCTTCGAAGATGATCATGTCCCAGCCGGCAAACTTCAGCTCGGCACCGAAGTAGCCCCCGGAGTTCGAGCAGGCGATGGCGCCGGTGAGGGCGCCCTTGGTCACCACGGAGTAGCGGCCGCCGGTCGAAGCGGGCGTGCCTGTCAGCGGGCCGGTGGTCATGATCAGCTTGTTGGCGGGCGAAAGCGGATCGACCTTGGGATCGACTTCGCTGACGAAGTACTTGGTCGCCAGGCCGCGCTGGCCGAGGTATTGCTGCGCCCACGCCATGTTGAGCGGTTCGGATTTGCAGGTGCCGTTGGTCAGATCAACGCGCAGAATCTTGCGGGTCCATGCCATGTTGGTCTCCTCCTGTTCAGGCGCTGGCGCGCGTCGCGGTATCAGTCTTGCCGGCCCAGGCACGCATCTTGTCGAGGCCGGTCCAGTCGGCATCGACATAGGTGATGGCGCCTGTCGGGCAGGCGGCCGCACAGGCGGGTTCGCCACCGCAAAGGTCGCACTTCTGGACCTTGCCCATGTCAGCCACATAGTTGATGGTGCCGAACGGGCAGGCGATGGTGCATACCTTGCAGCCAACGCAGGTGGCGGCATTGACGACCTTGGCGCCCGTCGCGGCGTCGACGCGGATCGCATCGACCGGACAGGCGTTCAGGCACCAGGCCTCGGCGCACTGCGTGCAGGTGTAGGGAACCTTGCGGCCTTCATGCTCGAAGTTGAAGACCTTGATGCGCGACTTGGCGGGGTTGAAAACGCCATGATTTTCGTACGAACAGGCCATCTCGCACTGCAGGCAGCCGGTGCATTTGGCAGCATTGATGTGCAGCGATTTCTGCATATCGGGCTCCTCGGTTGGATTGTTGTTCTGGCCGGCTTCGGAACGAAACCGGATATGTGCAAGCTAGCATATTCAAACAGGTGCTTCAACAGCGCCGCCCGCGAGGCCTTCAAGCTGCCGGCATGTCGGGCGGGTCAGGGCCGCCTGCCGAATACCGGGATATGCCGCACGCTCGACGAAGCATGGGAAAACAGGGTCGAGCCGGCGACGATCAGCCAGAACAGCACCGGGCGCACCGATTCGTCCCAGGCCATCCACGCAACCAGCGCCAGCTTGACTTCCAGGGCCACGCCCGAGGCCTCGAGCAGGTGGCCCGGCCGCCTCCAGGTGTCGAGCGCCAGCATGATCGCGCCGGTCGCCACCAGGGCCGCCACCGCCCGGCCCGCCGAAACGGGCGCGCCCAGCAGCGCGGCGCCAAGCACCACCACGGCGGCCATGTGCAAGCCGCGTAGCAGGATGTTGGCCCAGCGCAGCGGCTCGGACAGTCTGCGGTTCATAATTGGCTCGGTCTTCGCAAGCAAAGTCGTTTTCTACCATGAGCGGGCCGGCACCGGAGTTCCACGTCGAACGCGAAGCGTGCGCGAGCCGCGAGGACTTTCTGCGCCAGCTGCGTTTGGTTTTCCCGGATTGCGTCCTGTCCGGCGAGGGCGCGGCGACCATCGCGGACGGTCGGGCGACGCTGGAGATAACGCTGACGCCGCTGGAGCCCCGGACGATCGCCCTGCTGACTCTGCCCCGGCTGAAAGTCAGCCTTCGCGGCACGGCGGGCAAAGACCAGGAACTGGCCGCCCTGCTGGCGCGCATGGACCTGGCGATGCGCCGAGGCGGAGGCTAGGCGGGCTGGCCGACGCGCTCGAAATAGCGCGCGCGGTACAACAAGCGCCGGCGCTGCGAGGTTTCGGTGAAGCCGGCCCGGTCGTGCAGGACGTTGTTGCTGACCAGGCCCATGCCCGGCTCGAGGCGTCCGCGCAGCGTCCAGGGCGTCGCCCCGGAAAATAGGCGTTCCAGGGCCGTCCGGGCCGCGAGGGTCGCGGCATCCGGCTTCCAGGCGATGCTGACCGTGCGCGCGGTGTAGCGCATGTGCAGGGTGCCGTCGGCATTGACCGAAAACACCGGACCCGGCTGCTCGGCGCGGGCGATGCCCGTTTCGTCGATGCGCGGCGGAATGGTCATCGCGTCTGGGGCCGAGAGCGCGCGGATGTAATCGGGATTCTCGTCGCGCAACAGGATGTAGGCGAGTTCGTGATCGAGCAACTGGTTCTCGCCACCGGTGGCCGCGCTTTCGACGCAATGGAGCAGCAGGCCGCGCACGGTTCGTTCCGGCGGGTTGTAGTAGCCGTCGGTGTGCCATTTGATCGGCTTGTCGGTGTATGGGATGAATTCACGCCGCTCGCCGCGCTCTTCGGCGCCGCGCACCGAAATGGGCGAGATGGCGTCGTCGTCGGTGAGCCAGTGGCTGTCGAGCGTCTTCAGGCCAAGCTGAGCGCCAAGCCGACGCGGAATTTCCTTGTCCGGATCGCGGCCCGTCCCGCTCGCATAGACGGCCATGTTGGCGACGGCGTTCAGCGCCAGCAGGCGGCCGCGTTCCGCCAAAGTCAGGCATCGCGGATCGCCGATCTCGACCAGGATATCGTCCAGCCGGCGCGGCGCCGTGTCGAGCTTGCGCTGCCGCCACTGCGCATAGGCCCGCGACTCGTCGAGGTCGAAGGGCGAAGTCATCTCATTCCCCGTTCAGGGCATTTTCACGCCCGGTGCGCCCGCCGCCCCCGCCGAACAGGCCGCCGAGCGTTTTCTCCAGCGCCTTGAGCGCTTCCGGCACTTCGATCTCCATCACCTGATCGATTGCCCACAGACGGTCCTTTTCCGGCAGACCCTCGCGCAGGCAGGCGGCGAACAGGCGCTTGAAGCCGAAATCGGGGCCGTCGGGGCCGTAGTCGAATTCGGCGTATTCGCCGCTGCGGCGATTGAACAGGTCGATGAAATGGCGTCGGCTGGCGCCGGGCTCCGCCGCGCCGAGCAGCATATCGCTGTTCTCCTCGACGATCTCCGCCATGCGCGTCGCCAGGGCCGCGGTGAATTCCATGCGTTTGTCCTGTGCCAGCCGCAGGTAGGCAACGCGATCCGCCGCCATCGCCATGAAGACCAAGTATTCGCAAACGAAGTCGAAATACGGCCGGCCGATGTCGATATCGTAGTCGGCAGCGCGCATCCGCTTGATCGCGTCGATCGCCAGTTTCCAGCCAAGGATGGCCACCACCGAAGCCAGCGTCGCGGCAGACCGCTCGCCTTCGGTGTGGAAACGGCTGCGGATGCGGACGGCCAAGTCAGATCCCCCGCCTTGGGGCGGGGGCCGGGGAGTGGTGGGCCATATGAGCTTGAGGCAGGTACGTCAGTACCCGCCCTTGCCCTTCGGTTGCGGCAATCCGGCGACCTTGCAGCCCTGCTTGGCGGCGCCGCCATCGGGGAACAAATCGAACAGCAGATTGCTGTCGGCTTCCGGCATGCCGCCTTCGTCCTGCAGACCCTTGATCAGGTTGCGCAGATTGGGCGTCTGGCCGTCCTCCTTGAACTTCTCGCGCAGGTAGTTGATGACCTTGTGATGCTGCTCGGTCAGCGCCAGACCGCAAGCCTCGGCGATGACACACGCTGCCTCGTCGCTGTAATCCGGCTCGAGCAGATAGCCGTAATCGTCAGCGTCCTTCTCTTCGCCGTTGATGACATAACCCATGGCATGCTCCCTTGTTCGATGTTCGAAAAGTCACTTCTTGCGCAGATAGAATTCGTGGGCGCCGCGCGCCATCGGCAGCGTCGCCAGAACCTCCACCGATGCGCTGTTGCCCCAGGCCTGGATATCGGCCACCGCGCCCGGACAATCGCTGACCATCTGCAACACTTCGCCGTTCTTCATGCCGTCCAGCAGCTTCTTGGCCTGCAGGATCGGTCCCGGGCAGGACACACCACGCATGTCGAGGGTGACGTGGGCAATCGGGGTGGCGTGGGCGCCGCCGGCCTTGCGCAACGTATAGGCCGTCCTGCCGTCCGCCTGCCTGTCGCTGGCCACCAGTTCGTTGCCGGTGAACTTGCACCAGGCGAACAGGTCGTCCGAGGTTCCGGGGCAGTCGGAAATCAGCCGCATGGTTTGGCCGGGCTGGAGGTCGTCGATGATCTTCTTCGCGCCCAGCAGCGGGGCAGGACAGGGCATGCCGCTCAGGTCGATGGTTACCGCGGGTTGTTCCAACATGTCGTGTCTCCTTCTCTGATTACTGAATCCTGGCTTCGCCGACGGCGGTCACCGACTTGTGCGGCACGAAGATGCCGCAACCCCGCCCGCGCCCGCCGCCAATTCCCTTGCGCTGAATCGACAGCGAGTCCTCCGGACCGAGGCCCGCGATCATCAGGCTGAAGCCGCGCCATTCGCCGTCCTTGCCCACTGACCGCCTGGGCTTGCCGCAAACCAGTTGCGCCGTGCGCACGCCGAGCGTGGCCAGGCTATCCCGGCAATGCTCCAGAAACACAGGCTCTTCCGTCTCGCCAATCGAGACGAACGAGGAATACAGAACGCCCGCCGGCATCAGCGGTTTCTGGCGCACGGCGCCGATGCTGACCTCGCCCCCCAGATCCAGGCGATGTCCGACCAAAGCCTCGACCGTCGCCGACCGGGAAGCCGCCAGGCGCAGGGCCAGGCGCGCACGCCCCGTGAGGTAAAGCTCGACTTCGCCCGCGCTCACGCCCGCGAGGGGATGCACCCCCGCCCCGGGTTCATCGCCCAGCCAGGCCAGATGCCCGGCAAGCCCCCGCCAGAGACGATCGGCATAGTCGAGAGCGATGGTCCGGCCTCGGAGGCCGAACACGAAGTCGACGACTTCATCACCCCCGTTCACTGTCTGTCCCGACCTGTTTCGACCATTCCATCATTCCTCTTGCCCAGCGCTCGGCGGTTACCGGATCGATGTCGAAAATCGTGAAGCGCGTCCGTTCGCGGATGCGGATCCGCAGCATGGCCATGCCGCCGGACTCGTATTCGACCTGCTGCAGTTCGATTTCCTGATTGCCGATCGGCACCCGGAATTTGTCTAAGCTGACGACGCGGTCCACGGCAGGGCTCCGACGGCAATTAACGGGGACGTACTATGGCACCGGACCGGCCGCGCCAGCCATCACCGGATTGGCTTGGCGACGCATACTCCTTCCGGGTAGGTCAGGCTAGCCCGTTTTGGGAGGAAAATCTACCAATCGGAGGTATGGCGGCGACGGGTGCCGCTACTTACCATGTGTCAGCCTGATGTCGATCGAAGCACGTCCCCGGACTTGCGCTTGCCTTGCCGGCGGTACGCAGAAGCACGAACAGATCATACCGAGGAGAGAACACGATGGCCAAGCAACCCTACCCAACCCCATTGCTCGACCAGCTTGAAACCGGTCCGTGGCCGAGTTTCGTCACCGGCCTGAAGCGGCTGGCGAAAGACAAGGATTACATGGTCGATGTCCTCGGCCACCTCGAACACTCCTACAAGACCCGCAAGGGCTACTGGAAGGGCGGCACCGTCGGTGTCATCGGCTATGGCGGGGGTGTCATCCCCCGCTTCACCGAGATCAAGGACGACAAGGGCGAGCCGGTATTCAAGGACGCCGCCGAGTTTCATACGCTGAGGATCATGCCGCCGCCCGGCATGCACTACGATACCGCCACCCTGCGCAAGTTCTGCGACATCTGGGAAAAGTACGGCTCGGGCCTGATCGCGCTGCACGGACAGTCGGGCGACATCATGATGCAGGGCTGCACCACCGAGAACGTGCAGAAAGCCTGGGACGAGATCAACGTGATGGGCTTCGACATGGGTGGCGCCGGTCCGGCCGTGCGCACCTCGATGTCCTGCGTGGGCGCGGCGCGTTGCGAGCAGTCCTGCTTCGACGAAGCCAAGGCGCACCGCATGGTGGTCAACAACTTCCTCGACGACATCCATCGTCCCGCCCTGCCCTACAAGTTCAAGTTCAAGTTC
>CAYXZX010000083.1:0-11591 GCA_964469455.1 uncultured Rhodocyclaceae bacterium
GCGGCGTTCTCGATCACGGTTTCGCCTTCCGCCAGGCAGGCAGCCATCATCAGGTTCTCGGTGCCGGTCACGGTCACCATGTCCGTGAACAGCCGCGCACCCTTG
This sequence comes from uncultured Rhodocyclaceae bacterium, assembly GCA_964469455.1. Classification (GTDB taxonomy): domain Bacteria; phylum Pseudomonadota; class Gammaproteobacteria; order Burkholderiales; family Rhodocyclaceae; genus Fen-999. Next base: position 106 of record CAYXZX010000083.1, read on the forward strand.
AGGCGCGCGCAGCGGGCATGGACATAGCCCTGCTCGACCGAAATCTCGGCGCCCATCGCCTGCAGCCCCTTGATGTGCTGGTCGACCGGCCGCGCACCGATCGCGCAGCCGCCCGGCAGCGAAACGCGCGCTTCGCCACAGCGAGCCACCAGCGGCCCCAGCACCAGGATCGATGCCCGCATGGTCTTGACCATCTCGTAGGGCGCGACGGCGTTGTCGATGCACGCGCCATGGAGACGAACAGTGTCACCACTGCGCTCGACCTTCACCCCCATCCGCGTCAGCAGACCGAGCATCGTGGTGATGTCGTTGAGATCGGGAACATTGCTGAACGTCACCGGCTCGGGCGTCAGCAGGGCCAAAGTCAGCAGTGGCAAGGCGGCGTTCTTGGCGCCCGAGATGGACACCTCGCCCTTCAGCGGCAGTCCGCCCAGGATTGACAACCTGTCCACGCGTGGCTCAGGCCAGTGGCAACAGTTCCGCGACGCCGTACAGCGTCGCGAGCGAACGAATGTTGTCGGGCGTACCCAGGATGGAGATATCCTGCTCCCTTTCCTGGGCAGCCCTAACCCAGGCAAGCAGTATCGCGACCGCGGACGAATCGGCATCCGTCACCTTGGCAAGGTCAACCACTCTCGCCCCCGACGCCAGTGCCGATTCCCCGGCTTCCTTCAGTTCGGCCGCCGAGGCGATCACCATCGGCCCGGCGACACTCAGTCGCTCTCCCGACAATTCGATCATTGCTTGCTGGCGACGGCGGCCTCGCCGCCGCTATTCTTGGCATGCAAAGTTCCGATCAACCCATCGATGCCGCCGGCACTGATTTCCTGGGTAAAGGAGCTGCGGTAGTTGGTTACGAGGCTGACCGCCGCCACGGAGATATCATAGACTTTCCATCCTTGGTCGGTCTTGTCCAGGCTGTAATCGATCTCCACGGGCTTGTTTCCGGGTTGTTGCACCAGCGTGCGAACCACGACGTCCGTGTCGGCCGGCTGCATCTTGACCGGCTTGAAATCGATGGCCTGATTCCGATACTCGGTCAGCGCCTTCGAATACGTGCGGACCAGCAGGGTACGAAACTCGTCCGTCAAGGCCTTTTGCTGGGCAGGGCTGGCCTGACGCCACGCCTTGCCCACGGCGAGCCGGGTCATGTGGGCAAAATCGAAGTGCGGCAGGACTTTCGCTTCGGCCAACTCAACCGCCTTGCGCGTGTTGCCCGCCTGGATATCCTTGTCCTTGCGCACGATTTCAAGCACGTCGTTGGTCACGCTCTTGACCAAGGCATCGGGCGCCAAACCCTGAGCCGTCGCGCCAAAGGTTGTCAACAAACCGAACAACGCTGCGAGCAAGTATTTCATCGCGGAATATCCTTGAGCTTGTTGCAGTTACCGGCGCCGACTCAGTCGAGTTCCGGATCCTTGGGGGGCCTGCCATCGAATACGAGACTGCGCCGACGTTGCAAGTAAGCGTCGCGCAGGTAGGAATACTTGTCCAGGGCCGCCTCGTCGATGATCTTGTCAGCGGGCAACAACACCGCCCGGTCATTGACCAAGCGCAAGGCTTTCAGGGAGTTGCGAGTGGAAACGTCGTTGGCATGACCGAGTGGGTCGGCGGCGAGATCGAGCGCCAAGCCGACGCCATCCCGAACATTGCGCGGTCCGAACAGCGGCAGAACAATGTAAGCGCCAGTATCCATCCCCCAGCGACCGAATGTCTGGCCAAAATCTTCCTCATGTTTTTCCAAACCCCACTCGGTCGCGACATCAAGCAGGCCCAGGATGCCGACGGTGCTATTCACCAGGAATCTGCCGGCATCGCTGGCAGCCTCGACACCTTTGCCTTGCAGGAGGTTATTGACGGCAATGAAAACATCCGCGATGTTGCCGAAGAAATTGCTAACACCTGTACGAACAAAGCTTGGCGCAACGAATTCATAGCCCTTGGCGACCGGCCGGATGATTGCGGCGTCGAGCCCCTCGTTGAGCGCGAACATGGCCCGGTTGAATCCTTCGATCGGATCCTTGTTATTGGCCGTGGTAGCGCACCCGCCCAGCAGGATCGCTATCCCGAGTACCAATACCGCCGACTTCACGTAACACCACATCACAGGTCTTCCCTCTGCCACATTTGGCGGGACCGGATTGCCCGCAATCGCCACTTACTGCTTGCCGCCCTCGTCGCCCGCGGCCTTGCTGAACATGAACTGGCTAATCAGCTTCTCGAGGACAACGGCCGACTGCGTCTTCTTGATGACGTCGCCGTCCTTCAAAACCTCCTGTTCGCCGCCGACCTCGAAACCGACATACTGCTCTCCCAGCAATCCAGAAGTCAGGATGGTGGCAAAGGTGTCGCGCGGGAACTTGTACCGGCCATCGACCTGCATCCGAACCACGGCCACATAGTTTTCCGGATCGAAGCGAATTTCCGCCACGCGCCCGACCACCACGCCCGCGCTCTTGATCGGAGCCCGGACCTTGAGGCCGCCGATGTTATCAAACTTGGCCTCCAGTCGATACGTGTCGTTCATGCTGGAGCCGCTCAGATTGCCCACCTTGAGGGCGAGAAACACCAGCGAGGCCAGTCCGACGGCAACGAAGAACCCCACCCAGAGATCGAGAGTCAAACGATTCATCAGGTCCCCCTGAACATGAACGCGGTCAATATGAAATCGGCGGCGAGGATCGCCAGCGAGGAAGTGACGACGGTACGCGTGGTGGCACCCGACACGCCTTCGGCCGTTGGCTCCGCATCGTAACCCTCGAACACTGCGATCCAACTGACGACGACACCGAAGACAAAGCTCTTGATGACACCGTTGAGGATGTCTTCCCTGAAGTCGACCGAGGCCTGCATCTGCGACCAGAAGGAACCTTCGTCAACGCCGATCAACCGGACCCCAACCAGATATCCGCCGAGCACCCCCATCGCCGAAAAAAGGGCAGCCAGCAATGGCATCGAGATTACGCCGGCCCAAAAACGCGGCGCCACGACGCGGGCTATCGGATTCACGGCCATCATCTCCATGGCCGACAGCTGTTCGGTGGCCTTCATCAGACCGATCTCGGCGGTGATCGCCGACCCGGCTCGACTGGCAAACAAGAGAGCCGAAACCACCGGCCCCAGTTCGCGGACCAGCGACAGCGCGACCAGGACGCCCAGCGCCTCCGAAGAGCCGTAGCGCTGCAAGGTATCGTAGCCCTGCAGGCCAAGCACCATGCCGACGAACAAGCCCGAGACCAGGATGATGATCAGGGACAGCACGCCCGTGAAATAGATCTCGCGAATGGTGAGGAAGAAGCGCCGCAGCGCCGTGCCGGAATAGACGAGGGTCATGAGCAGGAAGCGGCTGGCGAACCCCAGGCGCCAGATACGGTCATTGACGCGCTTGCCCAGCCAGCGCAGGCCGTTCTTCAAGTGCTCAAGCATGGCCGGCCACCGCATGGATCTCGTCACAATAAGGAGTTGCCGGGTAGTGGAATGCCACCGGGCCATCGGCCTCGCCCCAGACGAACTGATGCACGTATTCGGCCGTGGACTGGCGAATATCGTCCGCCGTGCCCTCGGCAACGATGCGTCCGCCGGAAACGATGTAGATGTAGTCGACGATTTTCAGGGATTCCTGAACGTCGTGCGTCACGATGATGGAACTCGCGCCGAGCGCGTCGTTGAGCTCGCGGATCAGTTCGCCGATGATCGACAACGAAATCGGGTCGAGGCCCGCGAACGGCTCATCGTACATGATCAGCATGGGATCGAGCGCCACCGCCCGGGCCAGCGCGACGCGGCGCGCCATGCCGCCTGACAGTTCGGACGGCATCAGGTGGGCGACCCCGCGCAAGCCGACAGCGTGCAACTTCATCATCACCAGGTCATGGATCAGATCCGATGGCAGGTCCGTGTGCTCGCGCATCTGGAAGGCCACGTTGTCGTATACGGACATATCGGTAAACAACGCGCCGAACTGAAACAGCATGCCCATGCGCCGGCGCAGATCGTAGAGCGCCTTGCCGTGCAATTCCGCCACGTCATGGCCATCGACGAGCACGGTTCCCGACGATGCCTTGACCTGCCCGCCGATCAGGCGCAGGGTGGTCGTCTTGCCGCCGCCTGAAATGCCCATGATCGCCACCACCTTGCCGCGCGGAATCGTCATGTTGATCCCGGTCAGCACCGGCCGACGGTCATAAGCAAAATTGACGTCCCGTAGTATGACAAGAGGTTCCAAGGCCAATCGCGCGCGAAGTGATCGCCGCACTGTGAAAAACGGAGTCGATTCTAGCAAATCAGTAGTGGCAGCCGTTCGCTAGCGATGATATCCGAATGATTTTCGCGTCTGTCCAAGGGTTACTGCGGCCACCGTGCCGCTAACATTGCCCGCGATAGCCCTATTCCGTTCGCCATGTCCAACGAAAGACCTTCATTGCTGCTGGTCGACGACGACCCCTTGATCACAGACACCTTGTCCTATTTTCTAAACAGGGATTTCGAGGTAGTGCTGGCAGGGAATCGCGCCGAAGCCCTAGTCCGCGCAAGGCAGCTGCCTCGCCCACCATCGGCCGCGCTGGTCGATCTCGGCCTGCCACCAACGCCGCACCGACCTGATGAAGGATTCGCCCTCGTGACAGAGTTACTGGCCTTGGCGCCATTGATGCCGATTGTCATTCTGTCCGGACAGAGCGACGAGGTAAACGCCCGCCATGCCCGGGCCCTGGGCGCCGCCGACTTCGTGGCCAAGCCGGCCGACCCCGAAACCCTGCGTCGCATCCTGCGCGAACTGCTGGCCAGCCAGGTTCCGCAGGCGACCGGCACCACCGATCTGATGGGCAACAGCCCGCCGATGGAAAAACTGCGGGCGCAACTGCGCCAGTATGCCGACTCGCCATTTCCGGTACTGATCGAAGGCGAATCGGGCAGCGGCAAGGAACTTGCCGCGGCGGCGCTGCACCGGTTGTCCATGCGTGCCGGCAAACCGTATCTCGCGCTCAACTGCGCGGCGATTTCGCCCAATCTGGTCGAGCCGACATTGTTCGGGCACGCCAAGGGGGCCTTTACCGGCGCGATCGGCAGCCGGGCGGGCTATTTCGAGGAAGCCGCCGAAGGCACGCTGTTCCTTGACGAAATCGGCGAGTTGCCGCTGGAGTTGCAACCGAAGCTGCTGCGCGTGCTGGAGAACGGCCAGTATCAACGTGTCGGCGAGACCCAGCAGCGCGTTTCCCACGCGCGCGTGATCGCCGCGACCAACCGTGATCTCAAGAAGGAAATGCGCGAAGGCCGCTTCCGCGCCGATCTCTACCATCGGCTCTCGGTGTTCACCGTGACGGTGCCCCCGGTGCGCGACCGGGGCGCCGACCGCTTTCTGCTGCTCGATCACTTCCGCCATGGGTACGCAGCGCAAAGCCGCCGCACAGCGTTCGCGCTGACCCCCGAAGCGGAAGTAGCCTGGGAGCGCTACTCTTTCCCGGGCAATGTTCGGGAGTTGCGTAACATCGTGATTCGGCTTATGGCCAAGCACGATGGCAAGCCCATAGGGTTGGCCGAACTGCAAGACGAGTTGGACTCGGAGATCCCGACAACGGCGCCGCAACCCACGGCGCTGCCGGCTCGTGGAAACGACCACGACCTGATCGAACGGGCGCTGGCCGACTTACGCGACACGGCTCATTTCAGCCTCGATGCCACGCTCGGACGCTGGGAATGGGCCTATATCAACGCCGCCCAGCAGCTCACCCACGGCAACATCAGCCAGGCGGCCAAGCTGCTCGGCATCAATCGCACCACCTTGTACAACCGCATCGAAGTGCTGGGCCGCGCACAGGGCGACGGCGCTTCGTCGGCTGAGGGATAGGCCATGTACCGCGAGCATTTCGGCCTGGCCGAGCCGCCCTTCCGGATCACCCCCCACACCGAATTCTTCTTCGCCGGCGCCAATCGCGGCGCCACGCTCGATGCCCTCGTCTACGCGATCATTCACGACGAAGGCATCGTCAAGGTCAGCGGCGAAGTCGGCAGCGGCAAGACGATGCTGTGTCGGGTGCTGATGGAACGATTGCCGCCGCACGTCGTCATCGTTTACCTGGCCAATCCATCGCTTTCGAAGGAAGACATCGTCTTCGCCATCGCCGAGGAACTGGAACTTGTCGTATCGGAAACCGCGCGCGCCAGCACCGTAGTCCGGGCGCTGCAAACCCGACTGATCGAGTTGCATGGCGACGGCAAGCAGGTCGTGGTGCTGATCGACGAGGCGCACGCCATGCCGCTCGAGACGCTCGAGGAAATCCGGCTGCTGTCGAATCTGGAGACCAGCCAGCACAAGCTGCTGCAACTGGTGTTGTTCGGCCAGCCTGAACTCGACACGGTGCTGGCCAGGCCGGACATGCGCCAACTCAGGGAGCGGATCACCCACAACTTCACGCTCGAACCCCTCCATCGCGACGACGTCGCCAAGTACATCGACTTCCGGATGCGCGCCGCCGGCTACCACGGTCCGGATGTGTTTTCGCGCAACGCGCTCAAGCTGATCGCAACGGCATCACAAGGCCTGACCCGCCGCATCAACATCCTCGCCGAGAAATCGCTGCTGGCCACCTACGCCGAGGGCCTCCACCAGGTCACGCCCAAGCAAGTGGATGCCGCGATCCGTGACTCCCAATACGAGAATCCGTCGCGGAACATGCGGCGGCGCATGGTGATGGGACTCGGGGCGGCCGCGGCACTCACTTTCGCCGCGATCGGCCTCACCTCTTGGAACACCATGGAGGCATCTACACCGGTCGCGACGACACCGGTCGCCCCGCCCGAACAGCCTCCACAACCCGCCCCCTCTCCCGCAACCGTCCCCCCTCCCGCGACTGCCGACGTGCAGTTGCCAAGACCAATGCCAATGGCACCGGCATTGCCCGCTGCGGACGATCCGGTGCCGGTGCGGTCGGCCGAATCCGGTGGCGCGCCGCCACCACTGACTTTCGCCCTGCGCGAACGCATCGAAGCGACCCGGCAATGGATCGACGGCGGCCCCGACAATCGCTGGTTCATCCAGTTGACGGCGGGAAGCGCAAGCGAAATGGCGGGTGTCGGCAACTACCTGGCAAGGGCGGACCAGTTGCTGGAACCGGGGCGAGCGGGACTGTACCTCGCCGAAAACGGCAGGGAGGCCCGGATAGGCGTCATCTATGGCGATTTCCCCAGCCGCAGGGCTGCCAACCAGGCCATCGAACAATTGCCGGAAGAGCTGAGACGGCAACGCCCCTTCGCCCGCAAAGTCGCTTGGCTAAAGTAGAGGTCGCCATGGCCGTTATTGCTAAATTGATAACTGAAAATCAACCACATAGGCATTGTTTAGCATGTAAGATGGCAACAGACTCGCGCGAACGCCAACCGTCACTCGCGGTTGCCGCGCACGCGCAACGCGGATGGCAAGGCTTCGAACTATGTTAGTTGAACAGTCACGACAGGACACCGGAACCTTGATGACGCAACGGTACGTTTCCGCGCCGCTGCTGGCGCTGGCCATGGCGGCATGCAGCAATACACCCGTGGCGCCTCCGGCGACCGGCCACCTGAACGCGGCGGTGCCCGCGCCTGCGGCAAGCGGTACGATTCCGGCGCCGGTCCAGAACACGCTGACCCTCCCCAAGCCGAAACCGGCGCCGAAGGTCGAAACCTATAGCGTCGTGGTCAATAACGTGCGCGTGCAGGAACTCCTGTTCGCCCTGGCGCGGGACGCAAGGGTCAATGTCGACATCCATGCGGGCATCGAAGGTTTCGTCACGCTCAACGCCATCGACCAGACGCTACCGCAACTCCTGACCCGCATCGCCAAGCAGGTCGACATGCGCTGGGAGATGGACGGCCCGAACCTGGTGGTCATGCCTGATTCACCTTATCTGCGAACCTACAAGGTCGATTACGTCAACATGTCGCGCGACACCACTGGCACCGTGACGGTCACCACGCAGGTCGCGTCAACGGGTGGCTCGGCCGGAACGACCACGGCGGGGACCGGCGGCAACAACTCCCAAACGAAGATCGAGAACAAGGTTCAGCATCATTTCTGGGATACGCTGGAAAAGAACATCAAGGACATCCTGCGCGAAACCGACAAGATTCTGCCGGAAGGTTCTTCGGAAACCACCATCGAGCGCGCTGACCAGCAGGCCACGACCGGCATGGCCGTGCCCCAACCGGCAAGCGCCAAAGCCGGCGGTGTCGGCAACCCGGCTGCGGCCGCCAGCCCGAACGCCACGACACTCCAGCAGAGCGGCACGACCGTCGTCAAGCGCACCACCTTCCGCGAAGCGGCATCCGTCATCATCAACTCCGAAGCCGGCATTGTCACGGTACGCGCAACGTCGCGTCAGCACGAAAAGATCCAGGAGTTTCTCGGCCAGGTCATGGCCTCCGTGCGCCGCCAGGTTCTCATAGAAGCCACCGTGGCGGAGGTTTCCCTGTCCGACAACTATCAGCAGGGCATCGACTGGAAGGCGCTGCCCCTCGGCCGAGCCGGTTTCACCCTGATCCAGGGCGCTGCCGGCAGCATCACGGCACCCGCATCCAGCCTGCTGCAACTCTCGTATCTGAACGAGGCATCGCGTGTTGGCAACATCTCGGCTTCAGTCAAGCTGCTGGACGCGTTCGGCACGGTCAAGGTGCTCTCCAGCCCGAAGCTCTCGGTGCTCAACAACCAGACCGCCGTGCTTAAAGTGGTCGATAACCTGGTCTATTTCACGATCAAGGCCGACACCACGGCGAATCAGGCCACCACCACCACGACCTACACCACCAACCTCAACTCGGTGCCCGTCGGCCTCGTCATGAACGTCACACCGCAGATCAGCGAGAATGATGCCGTGTTGCTCAACATTCGCCCGAGCATCTCGCGCAAGTTCGGCGAGGTCATCGATCCCAACCCCGATCTTCAACGGCTCGGGGTCAAGAACGCCATCCCGGTGATCCGTACCCGCGAGATGGAGTCGATGATTCGCGTCGAGAATGGCAATATCGCCATGATGGGAGGGCTCATGGAGGATGCCCTGGAGAACAGCGACAACACGGTGCCCGGCGTGGCGCGCTTGCCCCTCGTCGGCAGCCTGTTCCAGAATCGGGACGACACCCGTCGCAAGACCGAACTCGTGATCTTCCTGCGCCCCATCGTCATCAAGGACGCGAGCATCGACGGCGACTACGCCGCTTATCGCGGCCGACTGCCTGGCCAGGACTTCTTCGACAAGAACCCGGGGCCGAACAACCGCATTGTCGGCAATCCGACCATCGGCATCGATGGAGGCGGCCAGTGAGCTTGCTGATGGACGCCTTGAAGCGTGCCGAGCAAGCCAAGGAAAAAGGCTCCGCGGCGCAAGGTTTGTCGCTGGAACCGCTGGCCGACCCCGCTGCGGCGGCACCGTCGGATGCAACATCCAAGCCTCCAGCCGCCGAACCGGTCACCTCGCGAGCAAACCCCGGCCAACTGCCCAGCCTGGCAAAACTGGAAGACCTGGATGCGGAATTCATTGCGCTCGCACAGCAACCGCCGCCGCAGGCGCGCGGTCGCGCCGGCGACAACACCATGACCGGGCGATCGGCCGGTCAGCCGTCGGCCACGAGATCCGAGCCAGCACCCGCCAGGTTCGGTGCCGACATCGGAGCCCCAACCACCCAGCAGGCGGCGGTCCGCAACGCCTTTGCCGTCAAGGAGCCGACGAAGAGCAGCCGGTCGGCCTGGCTGGCCATCGCCGCCGGAACCTTGACCGCTGTGGCGGCCATCGGCATCTATTTCTGGCTTCAGTTGCGCCCGGCGCCGGGCATTGGCATCGCGACGCCGCCGCTCGCGGCGACATCCGGTCGCATGGAAACATCCGCGGCGCCACCATTGGCCCCTCCGCCGGTCCCTCCGGTAGCCACGACAGCCGCAGCGAGCACCCCGACGTCGGCGATCAAGCCCTCGGATTCGGCAGGCGGAGACGCCACTCGCGCCATTCAAGCGACGCCAGCCCCGGCGCGCCCGGAAACACCGGCGAGCAAAGTCAGCCGTGACGGCACGCCGCCCGCCGCCACACTGCCGCAACCCGCGCTGCCCATGCCCGCGCAGAACCAGATCCGGTTCGCCCGATCGACCGACAACCTGGGCCGGCCCGTGGCCACGGATGGCTACGAAGCCTTTCAGGCGGGCAATCTCGCCGGCGCCCAGGCCGCCTATGACCGCTCGCTTCGTTCCGATCCGCGCAACGCCGATGCCTTGCACGGTCGTGCCGCCATCGCCCTGCGCGAAGGCCGCATCGAAGACGCCGAGGCGGACTTTCTGAGAATTCTCGAGAACGATCCGCGCAACGCCGAAGCGAACGCAGCGCTCGTCGGCCTGAGGGGATCGGGCGATCCGGTCGCCGCCGAGAGCCGGATCAAGTCGCTGCTCGCCCAGCAGCCCGGCGCGCCGGCCCTGCATTTTGCGCTGGGTAACCTGTACGCGCGTCAAAGCCGCTGGAGCGAGGCGCAGCAAGCGTATTTCGCCGCCTTGACCACGGATGGCGACAACCCCGACTATCTGTTCAACCTAGCCGTCAGCCTCGACCAGTTGCACCAGCCCAGGCTTGCCGCCGACTACTACGGCAAGGCGCTGAAGGCGGCCGATGCTCGCCACGCTGCCTTCGACAGGAGCGTGGCTGCCAAGCGGCTAGGTGAACTGACGCGACCCTGATGGCCAGTATCAACGACAAGACGCCGCCGGCAAGCCCCCCGCCGATGAATACCCCGACTCCCCATCGCCGCCCGATCGGCCAGATCCTGATCTCCCAGGGCGTCATCAGCGAAGACCAGTTGCGCATCGCGCTGCTGGAGCAGATGAAGTCCAACCAGCCGGTCGGCAAACTGCTGGTGTCGCTGGGGTTCGTCTCGGAAGCGACCCTGCGCGATGCGCTGGGCGAGTCGCTGGGCCAGAAATCGGTCGATCTCGCCCACGCCATCGTCGATCCCGCCGCGTTGCGCCTGGTGCCGCGTGATGTCGCCAAGCGCCATAACCTGCTGCCGATGGATTATTCGCCGGAGCAGCGACGGCTGACCATCGCCATTTCCGACACCAACGACATCGTCGCGCTGGACAAGCTGCGCGCGCTGGTGCCCCATGAGCTGCTGATCGAAACGCTGCTGGCCGGCGAATCCGAAATCGCCCGTGCCATCGATCAATACTACGGCCACGAGCTTTCCATCGACGGCATCCTGCACGAGATCGAGACCGGCGAGATCGATTACCGCTCGCTGGCCGTTTCGATGGACGAATACAGCCAGCCGGTGGTGCGGCTGGTCGATGCCCTGCTCACCGACGCGGTCAAGCGCGAGGCCTCCGACATCCACTTCGAGCCCGAGGCGAGCTTCCTGCGCATCCGCTATCGGATCGACGGCATCCTGCGGCAGATCCGCGCCCTGCACAAATCCTACTGGGCGGCCATGGCGGTGCGCATCAAGGTCATGAGCGGCATGAACATCGCCGAGACGCGGGC
>CAYXZX010000084.1:0-11427 GCA_964469455.1 uncultured Rhodocyclaceae bacterium
CGAGCAGGCCGTCGACGCGGTCGCGCGGCAGCAGCTTGCCCCGCGCCAGGTGTTTCTCGCGGGCATCCGGCGGTCCGCCAAGACTGACTTTGGCGACCTGCGCGCGCAGATCCGCCACCAGCGCGCGCATGGCAGCGGCATTGGCCTTGAACTCGGCCCCGCGGGTATCCAGATTCGACTTGATGACGGACATCAAAAGCCTCCCGTCTGCAACCAGCGCTCCACCTGCGGCAGGCGATCGGCGCCCCAGAACGGTTCGCCGTCGACCACCAGCCACGGCGCACCGAAAACGCCCGCCGCCAGCGCGGCGTCGGTCTCCGCACGCAAGCGCTCCTTGATGGCCGCCTCGTTCATGCCCGCCTCGACGGCGGCGGGGTCCGCGCCAGCGGCAGCCGCCAGATCAAGCGTCGTCGCCAGCCCCGCAACCTCGCGCCCTTCGGCGAAGTAGGCGCGAAACACGCCATGCGCGAACCGACGCGCCAGCCCGCAATCCTGCCCATGCAGCCAGTAATAGGCGCGCGCCGGCAGCAGTGTGGACACCGGGAACTCGGCGGGCTGGCGGAATGGCACGCCGTGGAAACGGGCCGAACGGAGGAAGTCGTGCACGCTGTAGTCGGCCTTGTCGGCCTGGTTCACCAGCGGCAGGGTGCCATGCGCCTTGAACACCGCCCCGAGCAGGATCGGCCGCCACTGCACGCTGCAGCCATGCCGCTCGGCGATGGCATCGATCTTCTCGCTGGCAATGTAGGAATAGGGCGAGGCGAAGTCGAAATAGAAGAGGATCGGCGTTGTCATTTCACCCTCCGCAGACGGCGCGCGCGATCACCAGCCGCTGGATGTCGGACGCGCCTTCATAGATCTGGCAGACGCGCGCATCCCGATAGATGCGCTCCACCGGAAAATCGGCGACGTAGCCGTAGCCGCCGTGGATCTGGATGGCATCCGAACATACGCGCTCGGCCATTTCCGAGGCGAACAACTTGGCCATGCTCGCCTCCTTCAGGCAGGACTCGCCGACGCTACGAAGGCTGGCGGCGTGCCACACCATCTGGCGCGCCACTTCGATCTGCGTCGCCATGTCGGCCAGCCGGAAGTTGACCGCCTGATGCTCGACGATCGGCTTGCCGAAGGCCTCGCGCTGCTTCGCGTAAGCCACCGCCGCTTCCAGGGCGGCGCGCGCCATGCCCACCGACTGGGCGGCGATGCCGATGCGGCCGGCTTCCAGATTCGACAGCGCGATGCGGTAACCATCGCCTTCGGCGCCGAGCAGACAGTCGGCCGGAACATGGCAGTCCTCGAACAGTATCTGGGCGGTGTCCGAGGCGCGCTGGCCCATTTTCTCCTCGACGCGGGCAACGACGAAGCCCGGGGTGTCGGTCGGCACGCAGAAGCAGGAAATGCCCTTGCGACCGACGCCCGGATCGGTGACGGCGAAAACGATGGCAATCCGGGCGTTCCTGCCCGAGGTGATGAACTGCTTGACGCCATTCAGCGTCCAGCCGCCACTGACTTTGGTGGCACGGGTGCGAATGGCGGCGGCATCCGAACCGACATGCGGCTCGGTCAGGCAGAAGCAGCCGAGCGTGCTGCCACTGGCGGCGCCGCGCAGCCAGCGATGCTTTTGCACGTCGTCGCCGTACTTCGCCAGGATGCCGCACACCAGCGAGTTCTGTACCGACAGGATGGTGGAAATGGCGCCATCGCCAGCGGCGATCTCCTCGATGGCGACGGCCAGCGCCACGTAGTCGAGGCCGGCGCCGTTCCACTGCTCCGGCACCACTACACCCCACGCACCCAGCCCCGCCAGTTCAGCCAGCGCCTCGGCCGGAAACTCGGCGCTCCGGTCGCGCGCCGCCGCCTGCGGCGCCAGACGCTCGCGCGCGTACTGGCGCAAGGTATCGCGCACCAGGCGCTGGTCTTCGTCGAGGATCATGTCAGCACAACTCCACGCCGAGCGCCGTGGCTTCGCCGCCGCCGATGCACAGGCTGGCGACCCCACGCCGCTTGCCGTACTTTCTCAGCGCGCCGATCAGCGTGACGATGATGCGGGCGCCGGAAGCGCCAATTGGATGGCCGAGTGCACAGGCGCCGCCATGCACGTTCACCTTGTCGTGCGGCAGGTTCAGCTCTCTCATCGCCGCCATGGTGACCACCGCGAAGGCCTCGTTGATCTCGTAGAGATCGACGCTGTCGGCCGTCCAGCCGTTCTTCTCGAACAGCTTTTTCATCGCGAACACCGGTGCGGTGGTGAACCAGCCGGGCTCCTGCGCGTGGGTCGTGTAGCCGGCGATGCGCGCCAGCGGCTTGAGGCCGCGCCTGGCCGCATCGGACTCGCGCATCAGCACCAGCGCCGCCGCGCCGTCGGAGATCGACGACGAGTTGGCCGGCGTCACCGTGCCGTCCTTCCTGAACGCCGGCTTGAGCGTCGGAATCTTGTCGAGCTGGGCCTTTCCGGGCTGCTCGTCGAGCTTGATCATCACGTCGCCCTTGCGTCCCGCGACCGTGACCGGCGCGATCTCCCAGTCGAAGCTGCCGTCGGCGCCGGCCTGCTGTGCACGCTGCGTCGAGGCGATGGCGAAATCATCCTGGTCCTTGCGCGTGAAGCGGTAGTGGGCGGCGCAGTCCTCGGCGAAGGTGCCCATCAGGCGGCCCTTGGTTTCCTTGGCGTAGTGATCTTCGAGACCGTCGAAGAACATGTGGTCGATGACCTGGCCGTGGCCCAGACGATACCCGCCGCGCGCCTTGGGCAGCAGGTAGGGTGCGTTGGTCATCGACTCCATGCCGCCAGCGACCATCACGTCCTGCCCCCCGGCCTTGAGCACGTCGCAGGCCAGCATGGTCGCCTTCATCGCCGAGCCGCAGACCTTATGCACCGTGGTGCAGCCGGCCGACAGCGGCAAGCCCGCCAGCAACGCCGCCTGGCGTGCCGGCGCCTGTCCCTGGCCGGCTTGCAGCACGTTGCCGAAGATCACTTCCTGCACGGCATCGGCCGGCAGGCCCGAGCGCTCTACGGCGGCACGAATTGCGACGGCGCCAAGGTTGGCGGCGGTCAGCGAGGCGAAGTCGCCCTGAAAGCCGCCCATGGGGGTGCGGGTGGCACTTATGATGACGACGGTGTCGGTCATGACCTGTCCCTTTCGACTTGGGTTTGGCGGCCTGGATCAGGCCGCCGGCACGAGGTGGTTTTTCGCGGCTGCCGCCACGGCTGGCGGCAACGGACAGGCCTTGCGGGTGCCGGCGTCGATGCAGACGACCGTGAATTCGCAGTCGGCCGAGAGCGCACCTGTCTCGGTGTTGAACAACTCGTGACGATAGCGCAGCACCTTGTCGCGCACTTCGACGACGCTGGTACGTACAACAACGGTGTCGCCGGGCTGCAGTTCCTGCTTGTAGCCCATGTTCTGCTGTACGGCGACGATCTTGACCGGCCCATCGCGCAGCGCGCTCGGCGGCAGGCCGATCATGGTGTAGAACTGCCAGGCCGCTTGCTCGAAGAAGTCGACGTAGGCGCGCACATTGATATGGCCCATGTGGTCGCGCTGCCATTCGTGCACGGTGCCGCGAGCGGTTTCGAGCATCATCGACTCCGGATCAGACGGTTTCCGAAAACAGTTCGCGGCCGATCAGCATGCGGCGAATCTCGCTGGTACCGGCGCCGATTTCGTAGAGTTTGGCATCGCGCCACAGGCGGCCGACCGGATACTCATTCGTGTAGCCGACGCCGCCGAGCGTCTGGATCGCCTCGCCGGCCATCCAGGTGGCCTTCTCGGCGGAATAGAGGATGGCGCCCGCAGCGTCCTTGCGCAGCGTGCGCGCATGGTCGCTGGCGTCGCAGGCGCGGCCGACCGCATAGACGTAGGCGCGCGCGGCCTGCCAGGTCGAGTACATGTCGGCGACCTTGCCCTGCATCAGTTGGAACTCACCGATGCTCTGGCCGAACTGCTTGCGTTCGTGGATGTACGGGATGACGGCGTCCATGCAGGCGGCCATGATGCCGAGCGGACCGCCCGAAAGCACGGCACGCTCGTAGTCGAGTCCGGACATCAGCACCCTGACACCATTGCCTTCGCCGCCGAGCACGTTCTCGACCGGCACTTCGCAGTCGTCGAAGAACAGCGGATAGGTGTTCGAGCCGCGCATGCCCAGCTTGTCGAGGTGCGAACCGTGCGAAAAGCCCTTCAAGCCTTTCTCGACGATGAAAGCGGTGATGCCCTTCGGCCCCGCGGCCGGATCGGTCTTGGCATAGACGACCAGCGTGTCGGCGTCGCCTCCGTTGGTGATCCACATCTTGCCGCCGTTGAGCACGTAGCGGTCGCCGCGTTTGTCCGCGCGCAGATTCATCGAGACGACGTCGGAGCCGGCGTTTGGCTCGGACATTGCGAGCGCGCCGACATGCTCGCCCGAGATCAGCCCGGGCAAGTAGCGCTTCCTCTGCTCCGCATTGCCATTGCGGCGCAGCTGGTTCACGCAGAGGTTGGAATGCGCCCCGTAGGAAAGCCCCACCGACGCGGAGGCGCGCGAGATTTCCTCCATGGCGACGATGTGGGCCAGGTAACCCATCCCCGTGCCGCCGTCCGCCTCCGGAACGGTCATTCCGAGCAGGCCCATGTCGCCGAGCTTCTTCCACAAGTCCGCCGGGAAGAGGTTGTCGCGGTCGATCTGCGCCGCGCGCGGCGCGATCTCGGCGGCGGCGAACGCCTGTACGCTGTCGCGCAGGGCGTCGATATCCGCACCCAGGTGAAAATCCAGTCCGGTCATGCCATCTCTGCCTTTCCATGCATGGTCATCAGGGTCTGCTGCATCATGGCGCAGTGGGTCAGCTTGGTGCCCTTGAACACCCAGGCATCGCCACGGGTGATGATCAGATTCTTGCCGGGTTTGATCACTTCGCCGGTGGCCACCATCAGCTCCCCATCGGCGGGCGCCAGCAGATTGAGCTTGAATTCCACCGACAGCACCGACGTGTCAGGCGGCATCAGCGAAAAGCCGGCATAGCCGGCGGCGCTGTCGATCACCGTGGCGGTGATGCCCGCGTGGAAGAAACCGTGCTGCTGGGTCAGGTCGCGGCGGAACGGCAGGCGGATCTCGCAGCCGCCCGGCCAGACGTCGGTGATTTCGGCGCCAAGGAGATGCATGGCGCCCTGCCGCCCGAAACTTTCACGGACCTTATCCTCCCAGCGCGGATCCCGCGGCTCGAACCTGGCGTCACCCCGCGGAACGACGTGTTTCATGGGCGCCTCCCTCCTCGCTCCCTTAGTTTGGCTCATTCTATGTTGACGTTGACGTCAACGTCAACAATGGTTCCGCGTTCGGGTATCCACGTCTAGCAGCGCGCGGCACTGCCGTTCCAGGCCATCGATTTCCGTCAACACTGCGGCGATGTCCTCGCGCTGCTGGTCGAGCATGGCCCGGCGGCGTTTCAGAACTTCGAGGAAGCGTGACAGTTGGGACGACTCGGGCGCCGTGTCGTACATGTCGATGAGCTCGCGAATCTCCGCCAGCGATAGCCCGAGCCGCTTGCCGCGCAGCGTCAGCTTGAGGCGCGTGCGGTCGCGCTTGTCGTAGACGCGCTGCACACCGGCCCGGCCGGGGTTGATCAGGCCCTGATCTTCGTAATAGCGGATGGCGCGCGGGGTGATCTCGAACTCGCGCGCCAGCTCGGCAATGGTGTAGGTCTGCTCGCTCATTCGCTCGTTTTTCATTGCGGCTCGCGGAAAACCCGCCCGCCAGGCCAGGACCGGATATCGCGGCCCTCGATTGCTGCAGTGCAACAAAATATCGGATTTCGGCTAAACTATGTACGATGTACCCATGACAACAGGCAGTTAAACAGAATTGTTCGGGCCGGGCAACGTCGCCGGCCGCCTTCATGCAGATCGATTACCCTTTCAAGGACTTGCCGGAATCCGGCGTTGCCGTCGCGGTTGCCGACGGCATTTCCTGGCTGCGCATGCCGCTGCCGTTCGCGCTCGACCACATCAACCTGTGGCTGATCGCGGAGGGCGATGGTCACGCCGCCATCGACACCGGCGTCGCCATCGAGCCGATCAAGGCCGCGTGGAAGTCAGCCCTGGTGGAACGCCGCCTGACACGACAGTTCGTCACCCATTTCCATCCGGACCACCTCGGGCTGGCAGCCTGGCTGCAGACCGAAACCGGCGCGCCGCTGTGGATGACGCAGGGAGAGTTCCAGACCGCCCATCTGGTCGCCGCCGACATTCCGCCCTTTCATGTCGGCGCGATGGTTGAATTCTTCCGCGAGCACGGCCTCGACGGCGCGCGCCTCGAAGGCGTCGCCCAGCGCGGCAATGCCTACAAGCATCTCGTGCCGGCCATCCCGTCGAGCTTCCAGCGCCTGCGTCACGACGACGTGGTCCGGATCGGGCGCCACGACTGGCGGGTGATCGTCGGCTATGGTCACGGACCGGAACACGCCAGCCTCCATTGCGCGGAACTGAAGGTGCTGATCTCCGGCGACATGCTCCTGCCGCGCATCTCGACGAACATCAGCGCCTTCCCGGCCGGCCGCGAGCACGATCCGCTCGGCATGTTCCTCGAGTCGCTCGAGTCGTTCACCGTGCTGCCCGACGACACGCTGGTGCTGCCCTCGCACGGCCTGCCGTTCCGCGGCATCAAGGCGCGCGTGGCCGAGTTGCGCAGGCACCACGAGGACCGCTGCGCCGACCTGCTGGCCGCCTGCGCCGATCAGCCGCGCTGCGCCGGCGAGGTGCTGGACCTGCTGTTCGGCCGACCGATCGACGATCCCCATCAGGCATGGTTCGCCACCGGCGAAGCCATCGCCCACCTCAACTACCTAGAACACCGGGGCCGCCTGCGGCGCGTCGCCGGCAACGACGTCATCCGATTCGTGAAGAACTGACCAGGAGCGAGAACCCATGACCACCGCAACCCCGCAGCAACACGCGCCCTTGCCCGATCCCCAGGAAATCGCCAAGACGTACGCCGAGGTCGCCCAGCGCGCCTCCAAGCTCCTGACCGACCATATCCATCGCCAGGCCAAGAAGGGCATCACCGCGCCCGCCGACGAGCTGGGCATCGCCCAGGCCTTCATGGACATGATGGCCAAGATGCTGGCCAATCCCTACAAGCTGGCCCAGGCGCAGATGAACCTGGTGTGGGACTATTTCTCGCTCTGGCAGCACTCGACGCTGCGCTTCATGGGCCTCGAGGCGCCGCCGGTGGCCCAGCCGGCCAAGGACGACAAGCGCTTCAAGGACGAGCAATGGGAAGAGCATTTCCTGTTCGACTTCATCAAGCAGTCCTACCTGATCACCGCGCGCCATATCCACGACACGGTGTGCTGCGTCGAAGGCCTCGACGAGCACACGCAGAAGAAAGTCAATTTCTTCACCCGCCAGTTCATCGACGCCCTTTCACCGTCGAACTTCGCGCTGACCAACCCGACCGTGTTCCGCGAGACGGTCAAGAGCCATGGCCAGAACCTGGTCAAGGGCTTCAACAACCTGCTGCGCGACATCGAGGCGGGCGACGGCCACCTGCGCGTGGCGATGACGGACGTCAAGGCTTTCGAGCTCGGCAAGAATGTCGCCACGACGCCGGGCAAGGTCATTTTCCAGAACGAGCTGATCCAGCTGCTGCAGTTCAACCCGACCACCAAGCAGCAGTTCAAGCGGCCGCTGCTGATCTTCCCGCCCTGGATCAACAAGTACTACATCCTCGACCTGCGCGAATCGAACTCCTTCATCAAGTGGGCCACCGACCAGGGCCACAGCGTTTTCGTCATGTCCTGGGTCAACCCCGACGAGCGGCTCGCCGAGAAGAGCTTCGAGGACTATCTGGTCGATGCGGCGCTGGTCGCCGTCGACAAGGTGTGCGAGCAGACCGGCGAGAAGGAGATCAACTGCGTCGCCTACTGCCTCGGCGGCACCCTGCTCGGCACGACGCTCGCCTACATGGCCGCCAAGAAGGACAAGCGCATCGCCTCGGCGACCTTCTTCACCACCATGCTCGACTTCTCGATCCCCGGCGAACTGGGTGTCTTCATCGACGAGCAACAGGTCTCCAGCCTCGAGAAGAAAATGGCCGAACGCGGCTTCCTTGAAGGCTCCGAGATGGCCGGCACCTTCAACATGCTGCGCGCCAACGACCTGATCTGGTCCTTCGTGGTGAACAACTACCTGATGGGCAAGGATCCCTTCCCGTTCGACCTGCTGTTCTGGAACAGCGACTCGACGCGCATGCCGTACGCGATGCACAGCTTCTACCTGCGCAACATGTACATGAAGAACCTGCTCAAGGAGCCCGGCGGCATCACCCTCGACGGCGTCGCCATCGATCTCGGCAAGATCAAGACGCCGAGCTACTTCGTCTCGACCATCGAGGATCACATCGCGCCCTGGAAGAGCACCTACCTCGGCGCCCAGCGCTTCTCCGGACCGGTGCGCTTCGTGCTTGGCGGCTCCGGCCACATCGCCGGCATCGTCAATCCACCGGCCGCCAACAAGTACGGCTACTGGCTGAACGACGAGCTCGCCGACACGGCGGACGAATGGATGGAAAGCGCCCAGCAGCAGCCGGGATCGTGGTGGACCGACTGGCAGCAGTGGGTCACCGCGCAGAACGACCAGAAAGTGCCGGCCCGCGACCCGGCCAAGGGCAAACTCGGCGTCCTCGAGGATGCGCCCGGCTCCTTCGTCAAGTTCCGCCTCGACGCGCAGAAGCAGTCCTGATGACCGAAGCAGCGCGCGTGGTGCTCGACACCAACGTGCTGCTTTCGCTCTTCGTCTTCGCCGCCAGCCGCTACGCACCCCTGCGCGAGCGGCTGGCCGCGGGCGAACTGCTCGCCCTCACCGACGAGCGCTGCCTCGGCGAGTTCCGCCGCGTGCTCGCCTATCCGATGTTTTCCCTGGACGACACCGCGCAACGCACGGCGTTCGAATCCTTTGCCCATCACGCCGCCATCGTCGCCGCCGCGCCCAACCCTGTCCCGCTGCCCGAATGCAAGGACGCCGACGACCAGAAATTCCTCGAGGTCGCGCGCGACGGCCAGGCCCGCTGGCTGGTGACCTCCGACAAGGCGCTGCTCCGACTGGCCCGCCGCCGCAAGCTGGCCCATCTGTTCGACATCATCACGCCCGATCAGGCGCTGGCGCGATAAGCGAAAGTCAGTGGTGGTGGCACGCCACCGAAAGAGGGCTCCGCCATCAGGCCCACCAGTGCCCGGAGTGACCACACCTGCGCCGATGTTGTTGTCCCGGTGATTTCCCGCTATGTTGGCAATCGAACCGCAGAGTTCGTCACACCCACAGCAGAGGAGATCATCATGCAACTTTCCCGCGGACGGATGTCGCTGGCGGTTGCCGCGGCGCTGGGCCTGGCCGCCTGCGCCGGCATGGCGCCGGGCCCCCAGAACATGAGTTTCTTCGTCACCAGCGTCGGCCCCGGCAAGGGCGGCGACCTCGGCGGCCTCGAGGGTGCGGACCGGCACTGCCAGTCGCTCGCCCAGGCCGTCGGCGCGGGCCATCGCACCTGGCGTGCCTACCTGAGCACGCAGGCGGTCAAGCTCGCCGATCCCGGCTTCGTCAACGCGCGCGACCGCATCGGTCCCGGCCCGTGGCGCAACGCCCAAGGCGTGGTCGTCGCCCACTCGGTCGAGGAACTTCATTCGGCGAACAGCAACCTCAACAAGCAGACCGCGCTGAACGAGAAGGGGCAGATGGTCAACGGCCGCACCGACAAGCCGAGCACGCACGACATGCTCACCGGCTCCCGGCCCGACGGCACGGCCTTCCCCGGCGCACCGTTCACGGACATGACCTGCGGCAACTGGACCAATGGTGGCGACAGCGGCGCGGCGATGACCGGCCACCACGACCGTGTCGGCCCGACCGATGCCACGTGGGCAAGCTCATGGAACTCGGCACATCCGACCCTGGGCTGCAGTCCGGAGAAGATCCGCCCGACTGGCGGCGAAGGCCTGTACTACTGCTTCGCCGTCAACTAGGCAAGCGCAGCGCGCCAGGAGTCAGCCGTGGTGGTGCGCCACCACGGCGCCCGATAACCCCGCTAACGGACAGTGCCGACCCTCATCCGCCACGCGGCCACCGTGCCGAGCAGCAGCGCAAGCATGATCAGGCCCCACTCGGACAGAGTCGGAATCGTCTCGATGGCAGCCGGAGGGGGAGGCGGCGGTGGCGGGGACCCGGCACCGGCTTCGACGGCGCCGATGTCGCATGTCGCGGTGCTGTTGCCGTCGCCGTCGACCGGCCGGGCGACGCCGCGCTGATCGACGGCCTGGCACGCTCCATTCGATCCGTTGTCGATGGCCGGACTGCCGGTTTGCGGAAGATGCGTGAACGTCGGCCCGCCGTTGTTCGCCAGCGCCCCGAGCAACGGATTCGTGCTGCTCCGGTCGCCCGTGCCGGCGAGGCCGCAGGTGGTGCCGGAATCGATGCTGTAGCTGCTCGACGCCACCGCCGCCCCGCAGTTGGGGCCGCCGTTGGGGCCGAGGATCGCATGTACTGCGGTCGTGCCGGCTGCGGCACCGCTGCTGAGACCCCCCATCGAATTCCCGGTGATCGTGACCGCATTGAGGGTTACGGTACTGCCCACACCCCCGCTGATACCGCGACCCTGGTTGCCGCTGATCGTGCTATTGACCGCCGCCAGGGTGCCGCCACCGACATTGACGCCGTCCTCGCCAGAGCCGCTAACTAGGCTGCGCGTCAGGCTGACGGAGCCACCGGAGTTGATCCCGAACTGCCCCGAACCGGTTACGCCGCTGTCCACTAGCGTAATCGCACCTGAAGAGCTGTTGATTCCAGGCCCGTTGCTGCCTACAACGGACGATTGTGTAAGAGAGATTGTGCCCGTCGACGTATTGATAGCCGTGCCGTTGGCTGCTGCAATCGACGACTGAGTCATCGTGATCGGCGCCGAAGAAGTGTTGACGCCACCGCCACCGGACAAGATCACACTGGTCATGGTGACCGCACCCGAGGACGTATTGACGTCGGTACCGCCGGAAAGCGTGACGTCGGTCAGCGTGATCGCGCCACCCAAAGTATTGATCGTGTCTCCACCGGAGAAATCGACGCGCGTCGCGGCAATCGCGCCATTGAGCGCATTGGCACCGCCCACGACGGTCATGTCCTCGAGGGTGAGAACGACTCCGGCAGCCGACGAGTTGAACGCGGTGCTGCCACCGCGATTGACTGTCGTGCTGGCGCGGCCGGCGCCCCGGATCGTCACCGATTCGTTGACCTGGATCGTGGCGGCCACCGGAATGGTGCCGGCAGGCAGGAGAATCAAGTCCGCGCCCGCTCCACCCGCCGTGCACGCATCCACGGCGGCATTGGTGTTGGCCGCCTGGACCGCCTCGCGCAACGAACAGTCGCCATCGGCATTGAGTTCGTCGGACAGGGTGTTGACCGTGATCGTCGCCGC
>CAYXZX010000085.1:0-11332 GCA_964469455.1 uncultured Rhodocyclaceae bacterium
CGCCGAACCCGCTCCTGCCGCGCCGGTGGGGGCGAAGCCTTCGCGCGGTCCCGCGCCCCGTGCGAAGCGCGTGAAGGCACCCGATGTTGCCACGGCCGCCGCGCCCGCGGCGACCGTGCCGCCCGAGCCGGAGCCGCCCGCGGACGTTCCGGCGGATACTGTCGCCCAGGCGGAAGAAGCCGTACCGACGCCGCCGGCCGAGGTGGTTCGCGAGCCCGCCGGCGAATCCGCTCAATGGCTGGACTTGCCCAGGGCGGTGCGGATTCGCTATGCGGTGACCATGGGCGACAATGGTTTCGTGCTCGGCCAGACGCTTCAGGAGTTTCGTCAGGACGGTGCGCGCTACGCCATGCGCAGCACGGCGACGACGACCGGGCTGGCCAACATATTCAAGCCCGCCAATGTCGTGAATGTGTCGGAGGGCGAGGTCGCCAAGGGGCGCTTGCGGCCGCGCGAATACCGCGCCGAGCGCGGCAAGGGCAAGCTCGAGTCGGCGCGCTTCAACTGGGAGGAATCGCGGGTGGCCCTGGCGGACGGACGCGAATTCGAACTGCCGGGAGCGACGCAGGACATGCTGTCGGTCTTCTTTCAGCTGGCCTTGATGGTGCCGACCGACGGCCCGGTCATATCGCTGCCGGTCATGACAGGGCGGAAGCTGGAACAATACGATTTCGAGGTGCTCGGCGAAGAGACCGTGGCTACGCACATCGGCGCGCGGCGGGCGCTGCACCTGCGCGCGCGCCGGCCCGATGCCCGCGATTCAACCGAGGTCTGGCTGAGCCTGGCGGATTCGCGCCTGCCAGTGAAGATCCGCCATGTCGATCGCAAGGGCGATGTATTCGAGCAGGTGGTCGATCGGCTCGAATTCGATGCCAACACGGAAGGAACGCATTGATGCGCGTTACCGAAAATGCACTAAATGCTTTGGTAGATGTGTTGGCCGACATGCTGAGGTTCAACCAGCCCGCCGACGGCGTGTTGTCGAACCATTTCCGCGTCGACAGGACGGGCGGCCGCGAAAGGGCCTGGATTGCCGAGACGGCCTATGCCGTGCTGCGAAGAAAACGGCTGCTGGAGCGGATAGTCAGTGATGGTGGCACGCCGAGGCAGTTGGCGCTGGCGGCGCTCGTGCGCTTGCAGGGGTTGAGTCAGCGCCAATTGGCGGACGCCGTGTCGGCCCGTGAAATGGACTGGCTGGCCGAGATCAAGGCGCGGCCGGAACCAGTCCTGACGCTTGCCGAGAAGGTCGATCTGCCCGACTGGCTGATCGAACGATTGCTGCCCCGAGTGGGCGAAGCGGAACTGTTGGCGCTGGCGCGCGGACTCAACCAGGCGGCGCCGCTCGACCTGCGCGTGAATGCCATGAAGACCGGCCGTGACGAAGTGCTGGCGCGCCTCGCGGCCGAGGGCATCGCGGCCGAGGCCTGCCGGTACGCGCCGCTCGGCTTGCGGCTGAGGGGCCGGCCTTCGCTGGCGCGGCACCCTTTGTTCCTCGAAGGCCAGGTCGAGGTGCAGGACGAGGGCAGCCAGCTGCTCGGCCTCCTGCTTGCGCCCCGCCGTGGCGAGATGGTGGTGGACTTCTGCGCCGGCGCGGGCGGCAAGACCTTGCTGCTCGGCGCCATGATGCGCTCCACCGGCCGGCTCTACGCCTTCGACGTGGCCGAGAAGCGGCTGGCGAAGATGAAACCGCGGCTGGCGCGCGCCGGCCTGTCGAACGTGCATCCGGTGCTGATCAGCGGAGAGAACGACATCAAGGTGAAGCGCCTCGCCGGCAAGATCGATCGCGTGCTGGTCGATGCGCCGTGTTCGGGCCTTGGCACGCTGCGGCGCAATCCCGACCTCAAGTGGCGGCAAACACCGGCCTCGGTGGAGGAACTGACGCGCAAGCAGGCCGACATCCTGGCTGGCGCGGCGCGGCTGGTGAAGCCGGGCGGGCGGCTCGTGTATGCGACGTGCAGCATCCTCGCCGAGGAGAACGAGGCCGTCGTCGATGCCTTCCTCGCCAGCCACGGCGAATTCGCCCGGCTGCCGGTGGCTGAACTGCTGGGCAAGCAGGGCATTGCGCTCGATACCGGGATCGACCTGCGTCTGCTGCCGCATCGGCATGGCACCGACGGCTTCTATGCCGCCGTGCTGGAGCGTCGCACGTGAGGGCAGTCCTGGCCCTGCTCATGACGTGCGGCGCGCTGGCCTGGCATCCGGAGGCGATTGCTGCGCCGCTGCCGGCCAGAGGGACGGTGGAGGTCTTGTTCACGCCTTGGGACGACGCCGAGGGCGCCTTGCTGGCGGCGATGGCCAAGGCGCGGCACACGATCCACGTTCAGGCCTTCGTGTTCACCAGCCGCAACCTCGCCCGTGCGCTGGAAGAGGCGCATCGACGCGGCGTGCGGGTCGAGATGCTGGTCGACCTGGAGCAGACCCGCCGCAACGAGCGCAGCCTGATTCACGAAATTCACGATGCCGGCATCCCGGTCTGGTTCGAAGTGCGCTACGCCAGCGCCCACAGCAAGGTCATGCTGATCGATGCCGAAGGCGGCATGCCGGCAGTGGTGACCGGCAGCTACAATTTCACGTTCTCGGCGCAGGCGCGCAACGCCGAGAACGTGGTGATCATGCGGGGAAATGCCGTGCTGGCGCGCCGCTACCTGGACAACTGGCAGCGCCATCGGGGCGAAGCGGTGGCTTATTCGGAGGTGTTTCCTTCATGACCGCAAACAGCCAGTTCGGCCGCTTGCTGCTAGATCTCTGGGGTGACCTGCAACAGGCCGACGTGCTCTGGCAGGTGGGCGTGCTTGTCTGCTGTCTGGCGCTGGGCTGGCTGGCCGGGCACTTGGTCCGGAACCGCCAGGTGGTTGATGGCACCGCTGCGTGGCGGATCGGCCAGCGTGGCCTGAAGCGCCTGGCCTTTCCGGTCACGGCGCTGATGCTGGTTCTCCTGGCGCGCCCTGTTCTCGCGCAGTGGCATCACATCAATCTGCTGTCGTTGGCGGTGCCGCTGCTGGTGTCGCTGGCGATCATACGCGTCGTGTTCTTCGCACTGCGGCATGGCTTCAGCGGGCCTTGGCTGGCCAGCTTTGAACGCGGCTTTGCCTTCCTCGTCTGGGGTGCGGTGGCCCTCCATATCACCGGCCTGCTTCCGGATTTGATCGAACTGCTCGAGACCATCCGCTTCACGGTCGGCAAGCAGCCCCTGAATCTCTGGCTGGTGCTGCAGGGCATCGCCACGGTGATGGGGATGCTGCTGATGGCGCTCTGGATCGGCGGCGCCATCGAGGGGCGCCTGATGGCGGTGCCCGGCCTGGATTCCAATCTGCGCGCCGTGTTTTCGCGGCTAGCCCGTGCCGCACTGATCCTGCTGGCCGTGCTGATCGGCTTGCCGCTGGTCGGCATCGACCTGACGACGCTGTCCATGTTCGGCGGCGCGCTCGGCGTCGGCCTCGGCTTCGGCCTGCAGAAAATTGCCGCCAACTATGTGTCCGGCTTCATCATCCTGCTCGACCGCTCGATCCGCATTGGCGATCTGATCTCCGTTGGTGCCGACCGCGGCCAGGTGACGCGCATCACGACGCGCTACACGGTGCTGAAGGGCATGACCGGCGTCGAGGCCATCGTGCCGAACGAGGTGCTGGTCGGCTCGGTGGTCCAGAACGAATCGTTCACCGATACCCGGGTGCGACTGGCCCTGCCGGTGCAGGTGGCCTACGGCACTGATCTGGAAAAGGCCATGGCGATGCTGGTCGAGGCAGCCAGGTCGCAGCCGCGCGCGCTGGCCGATCCGCCTCCGAAAGCCTTCGTGATGGCTTTTGCCGATTCTGGCATCAATCTCGAACTCGGTTTCTGGGTCGGCGATCCAGAAGAGGGCGTGCAGCAGTTGCGCTCCGACATCAACCTCGCCATCTGGCGGACGTTCCAGGCCGGCGGCATCGAGATTCCCTACCCGCAGCGGGAAGTTCGACTGCTGGGCCAATGAAAAAAGCCCGCGTGATGCGGGCTTTCTGGTCCGAGGCCGGAAGGCCGGATTACTTGAGCTTCACTTCCTTGTAGGCCACGTGCTTGCGCGCCTTGGGGTCGTACTTCATGAACTCCAGCTTTTCCGGCGTGGTCTTCTTGTTCTTGGTAGTGGTATAGAAGTGGCCCGTTCCAGCCGTGGATTCGAGCTTGATTTTTTCGCGACCGCCTTTGGCCATGATCGTTCTCCCGGGAGGCGCTGCTTAGATTTCGCCGCGCTCGCGCAGCTCGGCGAGGACGACGTCGATGCCCTTCTTGTCGATGGTGCGCAGGCCGGCATTGGACACGCGCAGGCGTACCCAGCGGTTTTCGCTTTCCACCCAGAAGCGGCGGTTTTGCAGGTTGGGCAGGTAGCGGCGCTTGGTCTTGTTGTTGGCGTGGGAAACGTTGTTCCCGACCATCGGGGCCTTGCCCGTCACTTGGCAGACGCGGGACATGGTCTTGCTCCAGTCAGTCGAATTCAGTAAAGCCGCGCAGTATACCCGGAAATGCGGCAGGCTTTCAAGCCTTTTTCAGAGCAAGCCGCGTTCGGCGAAGGAAAGCGGGGCAGCCCGGCCGGCAACGATGAAATGGTCGAGCACGCGCACGTCCACCAGCGCCAGGGCTTCCTTGAGGTTGCGCGTGAGCATTTCGTCCGCCGCGGACGGCTCCGCGGCACCCGACGGGTGGTTGTGGGCGAATACGGCAGCGGCGGCGTTGCAGGCGAGCGCCCGCTTCACCACCTCGCGCGGGTAGACGCTGGTTTGCGTCAGGGTGCCGCGAAACAGTTCCTCCCAGGAAATCAGGCGATTTTGCGCGTCGAGCCACAAGGCCCCGAACACCTCGTGCGGCAGGGCGCCGAGCTTGAGGCGCAGCCAGTCGCGCACGGCGTCGGGCGAACCGAGCAGATCACGATCCCGCATGGTTTCGGCCAGGGCGCGGCGCGCCAGTTCGAGCGTCGCGGCGAGTTGGACGGCCTTGGCCGGGCCAAGCCCCGGCAGTTGTGCGAGTTCGTTGGGCGAGGCATCGGCCAGCCGAGCCAGGCTGCCGTCGAAATGCACCAGCAGGTCGCGGGCGAGGTCCACGGCGCTCTTGCCCTTGATGCCGACGCGCAGGAAGATCGCCAGCAACTCGGCGTCGGAGAGTGCCTGAGGCCCGTGCGCGAGCAGGCGCTCCCGGGGTCGTTCGCTTTCTGGCCAGTCGGTGATCGCCATTCGCGGTTAGAATTTCCTTTCAATTCATCGGGATTCTACCTGTCATGGCTGAACTGACCGGCAAGCGCATCGTCCTCGGCATTACCGGCGGCATCGCCGCTTACAAGGCAGCGGAACTCACGCGGCTGCTGGTGAAGGCCGGTGCCGAGGTGGACGTCGTCATGACCGAGGCAGCCACGCACTTCGTGGGGCCGGCGACGTTTCAGGCCTTGTCCGGTCGCGCCGTCTGGACCCGCTTATGGTCGGACGAAAATCGTTCGATGGCCCACATCGACTTGACACGCGGGGCGAGCGCTGTCCTGGTGGCACCGGCGACCGCCGATTTCCTGGCACGACTCGTCCATGGCATGGCCGACGACCTGCTGACGACGCTTTGTCTGGCACGCGATTGCCCGCTGCTGGTCGCGCCGGCAATGAATCGGCAGATGTGGGAGAACCCGGCGACGCGGCGCAATGTCACGCAACTGGCGGCTGACGGCGTGACCATCCTTGGGCCCGCTGCGGGCGAGCAGGCCTGCGGCGAGGTCGGCGAGGGCCGCATGCTGGAAGCGCAGGAGTTGTTCGATGCGCTGGTTGCGTTCCTGCAACCGAAGCTTCTGGCCGGCAAGAGAGTGTTGCTTACTGCCGGTCCGACCTTCGAAGCCCTTGATCCGGTGCGCGGACTGACCAACACGAGTTCCGGCAAGATGGGCTTTGCGCTCGCGCGCGCCTGTGCCGATGCAGGGGCGAACGTGACTGTCGTTGCCGGGCCAGTCTGCGAAAGTCAGTCATGGCGGCACGCCAAACGTGTGGACGTGCAGAGCGCGCTGGAGATGCGCGATGCGGTGCTGGCGGCGCTGCCGGGGCAGGACGTCTTCATCGCCGTCGCCGCCGTGGCGGACTACCGGCCGGCCAGTGCAGCGGAGCACAAGATCAAGAAGGGGACCGCGAACTTGAGCATCGAACTGGTCGCCAATCCTGACATCCTGGCGGAAGTGGCGGCAAGGGTCGATGCGCCGTTCTGCGTCGGCTTCGCGGCCGAGAGCCGCAATTTGACTGAGTACGCCGAAGGCAAGCGCCGGTCGAAGAACCTGCCGCTGGTGGTCGGCAACCTCGTCCAGGACGGACTCGGCGGTGACACCAACCAGGTCACGCTGTTCGATGAGGCGGGAGCGCATCCGCTGCCGTCCGGCGACAAGCTGACCGTGGCGCGCGGCATCGTTGCCCATATTGCGGAACTCATGAAATGCACCGGATAGACGTCAAGATCCTCGACGAGCGACTGAAGGACTCATCCGGCCAATATGCGCCCCACTACGCAACGCCCGGTTCGGCCGGCCTCGACCTGCGCGCCTGCATCGAGGCGCCGCTGACGATCCAACCAGGCCAGACGCATCTGGTGCCGACCGGCATGGCGATCCACCTCGCCGATCCGGGACTCGCCGCGATGATCCTGCCGCGCTCCGGTCTTGGCCACAAGCATGGCATCGTGCTCGGCAACCTGGTCGGCCTGATCGATTCCGACTACCAGGGCGAGATCTTCGTGTCGACCTGGAATCGCGGCCAGCAAGCCTTCACGCTGAATCCGCTCGACCGTCTGGCGCAACTGGTGGTGGTGCCGGTAGTACAGGTCGCCTTCAACGTCGTCGACGACTTCGAGCAAAGCCATCGGGGTGAAGGTGGCTTCGGCAGTACTGGCCATTCCTGAGTGCTGAAAAGACAAGTCCCGCCGCAGCGGGACTTGTCCGAGTAAGTCGCCGGTCCTGTCGGATCAGGTCGACATTTCCGTCAGGACGTTGCGCAGCCAGCTTTCCGCGTAGGCGTGTTCCGCCTTGGCGAGCGAGAAGTCGGCCGGCGAGATGCCGCCAGAGTTTGGCACGGAGATGATCTTGCCGCCCTTTATCGCGTACACGTTGGCGACGCTTACCGATTCGTGTTCGTTCAGCGCGCTGTAGCAGACGTTGATGCCCGAGAATTCGACCGGCTCCTTGCCGTTCATCAGGTTGACCACGTTCTGCGCGCAGACCTTCGCTTGCGAATTGGCCGAGTAGCCGGACTTCGGCATCGGAGGGCCATCCGACGGCAGCGCGGTCGCATCGCCGATGACGTGGATGTCCTTGTGCTTGGTCGACTGGAAGCTGACGGCATCGACCGGGCACCACTTCTTGTCGTCGCCGACCAAGCCGGCTGCGACCGCGATGTTGGCGGCGCGCTGCGGCGGTATCAGGTTGATGACGTCGCCCTTGAAGTCCTCGACGCCTTCGATGCTCACCGACTTGCCGGCGACATTCACCTGGGTCACCTTCTTGGCGCCGATGTACTGGAAGTTGTCCTTGTAGTAGGTGCTCCACGCCTTGGTGAACAGCGGCTTCTTGGAAACCACATCGGGGTTGGCGTCGAGCAGGATCAGCTTCGACTTCGGCTTGTGCGTCTTCAGGTAATTCGCGATCAGGCAGGAACGCTCGTAGGGTCCGGGCGGGCAGCGGTAGGGCGTCAGCGGCATGCTCATGATGACGGTGCCGCCATCCTTCATCGACTGTAGCTGGTTGCGCAGCAGCGTCGATTGCGCGCCGGCCTTCCAGGCGTGCGGGATGATCTCGGGTGTCTTGGCGTCGTAGCCTTCGATCTCCTCGGTGCGGAAGTCAATGCCGGGCGAGACGATCAGTCGGTCATAAGCCAGGGTGCCGGCGCTGGTGACGACCTTCTTCGCCGCCGGGTCGATGGCGGTGACTTCGGCGTAGACCATCTTGATGCCATGATTCGCCGCCAGCCTGTCGTAATCGATGGTCAGCGCGTTCATGTCGCTCGTGATGCCCGCGATGTAGAAGTTGCTGAAGGGGCAGGAAATGAACTGCTTGTTCCGTTCGACCATCACCACTTCGATGCTGTTGTCGAGCATGCGCACATACTTGGCGGCGATGGTGCCGCCGTATCCACCACCGACCACGACGACGCGGCGGCCGGTCTTGGCCATGATTTCGCCCGCGCTGCCGGAAGATATCGACGGCGCGCCGGCGCAGCCCGCCAGGACGACGCCCGAAGCGCTACCGAGAACCTTGATGAAGCTTCTTCTATCCAGTGTCATGTCGTCGCCTCCTTACTTGTTAACGCTGGCATAGAAATGCAGCAGGGCGTCCAGGTCTTCCTTGGACAGCGGCTTGACCTTCTCGGCCATCTTCTCCGGCATCTTGCGCTTGCCGGATTGATAAAGCTCCATCTGCATCTGCAGGTAGGGCAGCCACTGGCTGGCCATCACCGGTGTGTCGTCCTTGCCGTCCTTGCCATCGTCGAGATGGCAGCGCGAGCAGTTCGCTTCCTGCAGGTCGCTGCCCTTGGCCGCTTTCGCCTTGTCCACTGCCTGCCCGGTCGGGTGGAATCTCTGCCGGGAGAAGAAGTTGCCCATCGCCTCGAAATCGGCGTCGGCGTAACCCTTGGCCAGTCGTCCCATCACCGTCGAGGGACGCTCACCGCTCTTGAACTTCTTCATCGCGTCGACGATGGCAGTCTTCGACTGGCTGGCCAGGCTGGGCATGGCCAGGCCGGCGCTGCCACCGTTGGTGCCGTGGCAGCCGGCACACGCGTAGGAGATCATCTCCGGCGTCGGCGGCACGGCCTGCGCCGAAACCGAAAGTGCCAAGGCCCCAGCGGCCAGGGCTGCGTTCCAACATTGCTTCATCGTGCTCTCCTCCTCAAGGTGACAAGAACTGCCGGTGATGGACGACCTGCTTACTGCTTGACGATGTTGTAATAGTTCTTCACGCCCTCGACCGTTTTGTCGAGGCCGAACTGGTAGCCCAGCGAAACGTAATGGTACCGGGCCTCGGCGAAGCTTTCGTGGATGGCGAAACCGAAGTTGAATATCTTGTCGGGTGTGATGGCGTGGTCACCCTTGCCGCCACCAGCCAGAGTGCGCTCGAAGGTCACCACCCACTTGTTGCCGTCCTTGACGCCTTCGGCCTTGACCAATCCCTTGCCGCCTTCCATATAGCGCTGGTCGGTGACATAGCCGTCCACAGGCTTTTCGCCCTTGCCGCTCCTGAACTGGATCAGGTCGTAGAACTTGCCGCCGGCCAGGTCGGCATCCTTGACGTACTTGGTCTTCTTGTCGTCCTTGGCGTCCTTCATGGAGCGCAGGTCCGTGTGGCAGGTATTCCAGCAGCCGTTGAGTTCGGCGCCGGGGACCGTGCTGCCGCCGTCGAACAGCATCGTGACCTTGACCTCGTTCTTCTTGTCCATCTGCGGTCCGGCGATCTGCGGCGGCGTCCACTCGTAGCGGAAATAGACTTTCTCGCCGTCGTGGGCGGCCTTGAAGGTCACCGGAATCCAGCCCGCCTTGCCACTGATCGGTTTCGGTTCGAGAACGCTCTTCGACTGACCCACCGCCTTGCCGGCGACGATCTTGTCACCAATCTCGTTGGCGTCACCTTCATGGCATTTCGCGCAGGGGCGCTTCTTGTTGACGATGTCGGGCACGGCGGAGTGGTCAGCCTGGTTCATGACCCATTCGAGCGGCGCTTGCCCGGGATAGAACACCTTGATCTTGCGTTCCGCGACCTTGCTCCAATCCGGTGCTCCGGCTTGCGCGCCGGCAGCTAGCAAGGTTCCAAGTACAGCCACTGCAATCTTCTTCATCGATCAACTCCTGACGGTGGGTTCAACGAACAACCGGTAGCGCTCGGGCGGGACTGGGGCGAGCTTCAGCCTTCCTTTTTTTCGGCTGCGACATCCTTGGTTTGATGGACAGGCTTGTGCGCGATGCCTTTGTGGCAATCGATGCAGGTCTTGCCATCCTCGATGGCGCCTTCGTGCTTGACCACCGAGCGATCCTTCTGCTTTTCCGTGTCCATGTACTTGAAGTCGTGGCAGTTGCGGCATTCCTTGGAATCGCGCTCCTTCATGCGCTCCCAGACGCGCTGGGCCATGGTGAGGCGATGCGCCTCGAATTTCTCCGGCGTGTCGACGATGCCGGAAACCTTGCCGATGACGTCGCGCGCCGCCATCAACTTCTGGAACGACTTGAACATGTAGTCGGTCGGCGTCTTGCTGCTGGCGACATGGCAGTCGGCGCATTGCGCTGCCGCGCCGCTGCGGTTCTTGTAATGAATCGTCTTCTTGAGCTCTTCGAAGGGAATGTTCATTTCATGGCACGAGATGCAAAAATCGGCGCGATTGGTGTATTCCATGCCCATGTTAACACCGCCCCAAATCGCTACCCCTATGATCGTACCCACGGTCAGCATCCTGAGCATCGAGCACTTCGGAGGATTGAGCAGGCGGTAGAACCAACCCTGCTTCTTGGTGGGCGAATCTTCAGCCGGCTGCCGCAAATTGTCTGCCATGGAACTCCTCCATCCGTGCCGGAGGTCGGGCCCGCACCACCAAAGTCAGCCCCGACACACCGCCGAGTTATTAGTTCTGATTGGAGTGTGGATTATTGCAGGACCGCAAAGCGGCGGACAAGGCCCTGAGGGCGTTTTCTTGATTGAAGTGTGTGATTTCGCCTTAAACGAAACTGATCGACACTTTAGTGCAAGCCAGAATGTCTCCGGAACAGTGATCAATTCGATGAATGACGGCTAATGGAATTTTGAAAATAGCAAATGAAACAATGAATAAACAATAAGAAATTGCTAATAAACTACCTCAAAAGGGCTTGCTTGAGAATAATGATCAAATATTGATGATTCCCCTGCGGGAGTTGTTTCTGCCGAAAAAAAGGCCGCACCGGCTGTCCGGCGCGGCCTGTCCGCTCCACTCCCTCTGTGTCGAGGGATCAGTGAAACTGCTCCTCCTCCGTGGAGCCCGTCAGCGCTTTCACGCTTGACGAACCGCCCTGGATTACCGTCGTCACATCATCAAAATAGCCGGCGCCGACTTCCTGCTGGTGCGAAACAAATGAATACCCCAGCTCGCGGGCGGCGAACTCGGGTTCCTGCACCATGTTTACGTAATGCTTCATCCCTTCGCCGCGCGCGTAGGCGTGCGCGAGCATGAAGGTGTTGTACCAGTTGAGATGGATGCCGGCCAGCGTGATGAATTGGTACTTGTAGCCCATGGCCGACAGCTCGTCCTGGAACCTAGCGATAGTCTTGTCGTCGAGGTTCTTCTTCCAGTTGAACGACGGCGAGCAGTTGTAGGACAGCAGCTTGCCC
>CAYXZX010000086.1:0-11319 GCA_964469455.1 uncultured Rhodocyclaceae bacterium
CTCGACGCCGGCCATGTCGGGCGCCCGCTCGTGCTCGCGCGCCAGCGCATCGAGCATGCGCGCCCGCAGCGCGGCCCAGCCATCGGCGGAAAACCCGGCGCCGTGGACCACGCGCAGGTTCGCGCGTCGCCAGAGCGCGGCAGCGGCTTCGTCATCGAGGTTCCAGTTGGCGGCAAAGCGTATGAGATCGACGCCGGCGGGGCTTCGCGCGGCCATCGTTGCAAGCGTCGCTGCCGGATCGTCGTCGCGCATCGCGGCAAGCAGGGCCAGCCGTTCAGGCGTGCGCTTGTGTCGCGTCGGCGGAAAGATGTCGAGCACGCGGCCACCCGCGACGGTGCGCCGGGCGCCGGCATCGCGCAGGACAAAGCGGTCGCCGCGCAGGGCGAGCATCTCGCGATCGAGGATGATCTCGGCCAGCGCCGTGCCGCCAGGGCTGACTTTGTCACAATCGAGCAGGGCGACGCGACCGGTGACGTCGTCAGCGGCGAGGTGCACATGCACGGCGCGCCAGTGCTCCAGTTCCGGCTGGGTCGCACTGGTCAAATTGGGCACGCGGATCTCGGCATGGAAACGGGCAAGCGGATGGTGCAGTTCGGGCGCGACAACCCACATGCCGCGAGCGACGTCCTGCTTCTGGAAGTCGCCGGTCAGCGCCAGCGCGCAGCGGTCGCCCGCCTGGCCGGATTCGGCGGGGCGATCCTGCACGTGCAGGCTGCGCACGCGCACCTTCAGACCCGGCGGCGAAATGACCGGCGTGTCGCCACGGCTGACTTTCCCGGCGTGCACCGTGCCGGTCACCACCGTGCCGACGCCGGCGAGCGTGAAGCTGCGGTCGATCGCCATCCGGAAACGGCCGCTGGCGGAACGCGCGCGAAGCTGCGTGGCAGTGGTTTCAATGTGCGCGCGCAATGCCGGGACGCCATCACCGGTGATCGCCGAGAGCGGAAAGACGGGACTGCCGGCCAGCCGCGTGCCAGCCAGCAGTTCCGCGATCTCGCGCCTGGCCGCTTCCAGTCGTCCCGGATCGACGCGGTCGCACTTGGTCAGTGCCACCGCGCCGTGCTCGAGACCGAGCAGGTCGACCAGTTCCAGGTGTTCGAGCGTCTGCGGCATCGGGCCGTCGTCGGCGGCGACGACCAGCAGCACGAAGTCGATGCCCGTCGCGCCGGCCAGCATGTTGTGGATCAGCTTTTCATGGCCGGGGACGTCGATGAATCCCAACACGCTGCCGTCGGCCAGCGGCGTGTAGGCGTAGCCGAGGTCGAGCGTGATGCCGCGTGCCTTTTCCTCGGGCAGGCGGTCGGCATCCACCCCGGTGAGCGCTTTGACCAGCGTGGTCTTGCCGTGGTCGATGTGGCCGGCGGTTCCTATCAGCATGGGAACGCCTTCAGCGCGGCGATGAATTCCGCTTCCTCGTGGGCGCCGAGGCAGCGCAGGTCGAGCAGCAGCGCGCCGTCCTCGATGCGGCCGATGACCGGCCGCGCAGGATAGGGAATGGCGCGCAGCGCCGCCTCGATGCGATTGAGGACGCCGCTCTTCCTGCCTTGCGGCCGGATGGCGAAGCCGGCCGAGGGCAGGCGGTCGACGGGCAGCGAGCCGGAACCGATCTGCGATTTCAGCGCGACGATGTCGACCTTGACCGGAAGATCGGCGAGCGCGGTGTGCAGGGCCGGCAGCAGGCGCCCGGCGGCGGCGCGGATGTCCGCTTCCGTCCGGGTCAGTTGCGCCAGCGCGGTGAGCCGCTGCGCGAGCCGGTCGGGATCGTGGTAGAGGCGCAGCACCGCCTCGAGCGCGGCAAGCGTGAGCTTGCCGACGCGCAATGCGCGCTTCAGCGGGTTCCGCTTGATCTTCGCGACCAGTTCCTTGCGGCCGACGATCAGGCCGGCCTGCGGGCCGCCGAGCAGCTTGTCGCCGGAGAAGGTGACGAGGTCGGCTCCAGCGGTGATCGCTTCGAGGGGTGTCGGTTCGTGCGGCAGGCCCCAGTGTTCGAGGTCGGTGAGCGTGCCGCTGCCGAGGTCGATGACGAAGGGAAGCTGGTGCTGGTGCGCGAGCACGGCCAACTCGGCCTCGGGTACGGCATGGGTGAAGCCCTGGATGGCGTAGTTGCTGGCATGCACCTTCATGAGCAGGGCCGTGCGCGGCGTGATGGCTTCGGCAAAGTCCTCGAGATGGGTGCGATTGGTGGTGCCGACCTCGATGAGCTTCGCGCCGGCGCGCTTCATGATGTCCGGCACGCGGAAGGCGCCGCCAATCTCGATCAGCTCGCCGCGCGAGACGACGACTTCCTTCTTCGGCGCCAGCGTGTTGAGCAGCAGGAAGACGGCGGCGGCGTTGTTGTTGACCACGGTCGCCGCCTCGGCGCCGGTCAGCTCGCAGAGCAGTTCGTTCACGACGTCGTCGCGGTCGCCGCGCCCGCCGGAGTCGAGGTCGTACTCCAGCGCGCAGGGATTGCGCGCGGCCATGACGACGGCCTCGATGGCCTCGTCCGGCAGCGCGGCGCGGCCGAGGTTGGTATGCAGCACCGTGCCGGTCAGGTTGAAGACGGGACGCAGTTTCGGCTGTGTGGCCAGCGTCACGCCACGGCTGACTTTCGCCAGCAGCGCCGCTTCGTCCGGCGGCGGCTCGCCCTCGCGGGCCGCCGTGCGTATCTGCGCCAGAGTATCGCGCACGATGCCGGTGACGACGGCGCGGCCGTGGCGTTCGATCAGGGGTGCCACCGCCGCGTTCGTGAGCACACGGTCGACGGAAGGGAGTCTGGACAGGTCGTTGGTCATGGTTTCACCCGCACCGGGCAGAAACGAGATGAGGCCAGTTTACCCCAGTCCGGCGTGCACCCTCGGTGCATCGATTAGACTGCGAGCCGGCTCGATGACAGGCAGGGAATTCCATGGTGCGCGAACGGCTGGACAACAAGGGGGTGGCGCTGTTTGCGCTGACGATTTTTCTCAGCGCCTACCTGTTGTTCCAGGTGCAACCGCTGATCAGCAAGTTCATCCTGCCCTGGTTCGGCGGCAGTCCGACGGTCTGGACGGCCGCGATGTTGTTCTTCCAGACGGTACTTTTCGGCGGCTATGTTTACGCCCACGTGATCACCAGGCACTGCCCGCCGCCCGTGCAGGGCAAGGTGCATCTGGCGTTACTGGCCGTGGCGGCGCTTCTCGCCTGGCTGGTGTTGCCCGGCGAGTCGTTCAAGCCGACCGGCGACGAGGACCCGATCGGGCGGATACTGCTGTTGCTCGGCGTCAGTGTCGGCATCCCGTACTTCTGCCTGGCGACCACCGGGCCGCTGATCCAGTACTGGTACCTGCGTGTGGGAACCGGTGGCTCTGTGTTCCGGCTATACGCCCTGTCCAATGTCGGTTCGTTCCTAGCGCTGCTGTCCTTCCCGTACGTATTCGAACCGCTGTTCGAGTTGCAGCAGCTGGGGCACTTCTGGACCCTGGGTTTCTGGATGTTCGCTGCCATGTGCGCCGCCGTGACATGGCGCGTGACGCGCCGGGACTGGCCCGACGTCGACAAGGAGGGGCCGGGTACGGGATCGGCTAACATGGTGCCCGCAGCGGATGGTGCCGACCTTGCCGCCGTGCCCACGCTGGCGCGGCGCCTGGGCTGGGTCATGCTGCCGGCGCTGGCATCGCTCGCCTTCATCGCCACGACCGATCACGTCAGCCACAATATCGCACCGGAGCCGCGGCTCTGGATCGCCACCCTCAGCCTGTATCTCCTCACGTTCATCATATGCTTCGATCATCCCCGCTGGTATCGGCGGGGATGGGTGGCGCTCGGCGCCCTGGTCGCCGTGCTGCTGCTCTCCGGACGCAACGAGATTCCCGGCTGGTTCGGACTTGAAGTCGACTACGGCGTTACCGAAGTGCGCTGGTTTCACCTGGCGGCCATGTTCCTCATTTTCCTGATGAGCCATGGCGAACTGTATCGTCAGCGCCCGACCAATCCGCGTTACCTGACGGAGTTCTATCTCTGGATGTCGTTTGGCGGCGCGTGTGGCGGACTGTTCGTGGCGCTGGTGGCGACCAATTATTTCTCCGACTACCACGAGTGGACGCTCTGCCTGGTGGCCGCGGTCGCGCTGGCCTGCTTCATCATCGCGTCGGCCTTGGGCAGGACACTTGCGTGGCGATATGCCGCGGCCCTCGGCTGCCTGTTGCTGGTCGGACTGGTGCTGTATTGGGAGGATCCGTTGAACTGGCGCACGGATTCGAGCTCGCGCTACACCGACATCCGCCTGCATCAGTCACGCAATTTTTACGGCACGGTGTCGGTCAAGGAACGCCGCTACCATGACGATCCTCTGGAAAGCTACCGCGTCTTTTACAGCGGCGGCGTCACGCATGGGGTCCAGTACATCGATCCCGGCCTGCGCCGCCTTCCCGTCACGTATTACTCGGAGGGCAGCGGCGTGGGCGAGACACTGACCTACGCGCAGGCGCGCCAGCCATCGCTGCGGGTGGCCCTGATCGGCCTGGGCGCGGGCACGCTGGCCACCTATGCGCGCGACACCGACGATTACGACTTCTTCGAGATCAATCCTCAGGCCGTGCAGGTGGCCAGCCGCTGGTTCGACAATCTGTCTGCCTGTCGCGCCCGAGCCAAGCGGATCATCGTCGGTGATGCCCGATTGAAACTGGAACGGCTGCCCGAGGATGTTCGCTACGACCTCATCGTGCTGGATGCCTTCACCGGCGGCTCGGTGCCGATCCACCTGCTGACGCGTGAAGCGTTCCAGACCTATCGGCAGCGCTTGAAGCCGGGCGGCTTCATCGCTGTCCACATCACCAACGGCTATCTCAATCTCTATCCGGTGGTGCGGCGGCAGGCCGAGGCTCTCGGCATGGGATTCCGCAACAAGTACCAGAACTCCGACCTGGATCGGCACATTCGCCACAACCACTACGTGATCCTCACCGAGGATCGCGAGTACCTGCGGCGTTATCCCTCGGTCAATCGGCAATATTTCGACCAGAACGGCAACCTGAAGGGGGAGCAGAACCCCGATATTCCCGGCGTGCCGCTCTGGACAGATCATTTCAGCAGCCTCAATCCGATCGAACTGCGCGATTGACGGCATTCCGCTGGCGCGAAAGGGAAGGCGATGGTAAACGGCAAACGATTGTCTGAGTCCATGTGGTTCAAGGCGCTCGGCATCGAGCTGAGCCCGGTCAGCCATCGCGAACGGCTGGTGTCGGCCTTGGGTGGCTTCCTGGCGATCTTCTCGGTTTATGCCATCAGCAAGACAGTCCTCGGCAATGATGCGTCGCCGATCATGCTGTTTTCCATGGGCTCAACGGCCGCCATGCTGTTCGCGGTGCCTCACGGCCCGTCGTCGCAGCCGTGGCCGCTGCTCGGTGGACATCTGGTGTCGGGTCTCATCGGCATCACCTGCCTGCTGTTCGTCCCCGAGCCAATGCTGGCGGGCAGCCTCGCTGCCGGGCTGGCCATCGGTGCCATGCACTACCTGCGCTGCCTGCACCCGCCCGCGGGCGCCACGGCGCTGGCGGCGGCGCTTGGCAACGAGACGGTGCGGGCCACGGGTTACGGCTTTGTCGTCGCGCCGCTCATGCTCAACGTGCTGATCATTCTCGCGGTGGCGGTCGCGTTCAACCTCCTGTTTCCCTGGCGCCGCTACCCGGTGTCCCTGATGCGGTCGTCGATGCCTCCGGCTCGCAGCGAACCGGGCTACGCCGCCATTTCGCACGAGGATTTCGTGTACGCCCTGACGCAGATGGATTCATTCATCGACGTGTCCGAGGAAGACCTGCTGCGCATCTACGCGCTGGCCACCGGCCGCCACCAGGACGTGGCAGCGGCCAGGCGGCGCGAGGCGCCGCCGTTCGTCTAGCCGCCGGCGCGCCGGCTGGCCAGCCAGCCCAGCAGCGAGAGCAGGGCAAGACCAAGGCCGATCAGCAGCATGCCGGCGACTTCGGCCGGGCTGAAGCCTTCGCCGAGCACCAGGCGCGACGAGACGATGGCGACCACCGGCGTGCCGAGCACCGAGAGGCTGGCTTCCCACGCCGGCACGCTGTCGAGGATCCAGGCCCACAAGCTCCAGCAGAAGGCGGTGCTGATGATGGCGATGATGGCCAGGATCGTCATGTAGGTGGGCGTCCACCGGGTCGGCGGTTCGGGCAGTATTCCGGCCACCAGCGCCAGGGCCAGGGCGCCGAACAACATCTGCCATGCGGTCAGCGACAGCAGGTCCAACTTCTCGCGGGCCAGCAACCGCTTGATCAGGATGGTGCCCGTCGCCCACGAAAGGGCCGCTCCGACGCCGAGGGCCTTGCTCAGCAGGCTGGTGTGCATGTTCCATGGTTCGATGATCAGCACCAGCCCGGCCAGCATCGCGGCGGCGACCAGCCATTGCGGGCCGCGGATGCGTTCGCCGAGGAACGGCCACGCCATCAACAGTGTCCAGATCGGCATGGTGAAGATCAGCACCGCCGTCTTGCCAGCACCGCCTTCGACCAGGGCCCACGTCTGCAGGCCGATGAAGCCACCCGTCTGCACCACGCCGATGAGCAGCGTCCGCCACGGTGCCTTCAGGCGCAACGGCCGGCCGAGCAACATCAGCGCCAGGAACGTGGCCGCCGCGCCGCCGAGGCTGCGCTCGGCGGCAAAGGCAAAGGGTGGCGCGTAGGACAGTCCCTGCTTGGCCAGCACCCAGGTGTAACCCCAGACCAGCGACAGCACCGCCACCGCCGCCAACCCCCAGCCGAGGTGGCGCGTCCTTGCAGCCGATATGGCGCGTACCTCCGCCGTCATCCCGCGGAGGCGCGGAAAGTCTTGAAGTCGGTCTTCAGGTAATGCCGCTCCGAGACGAAGCGGTCGAGCAGCAGCGCTTCATCCTTTGACTTGAGACCGCCCTGATGCCGAGCCACTTCCTTGCCTTGCGCATCGAGAAACACCAGCACCGGCCTCAGCTTTCGCGGATTGTGGCGGGCGATCATCGAGTGGCGCGGATCATGGTCGTCGAGCTGCAGTTCGCCGAAATCGGCATGGGCACCGACATAATGCCTGAAGAATCTCTCGCGGACTTCGGGCTCGCTGAGCACACGCACGGTGTAGCGGCAAGCTCCTCAGTTCGCATGATCGCCGAAGTACAGCATGGCGTGGCGATCCGGCATCGTCTTCACCTGGCCGACGGCGGCCAGGTCGTCCTTCGCCAGCGGCACGATGCCGTCGAGGTGGTCCGCGCGCACGGGCAGGGCGAATGCCAGCAGCAGCGTGGCCAGTGCAAACAGTCGTCTCATCGGGGAGTCCTCCATGTCGTTGTCCGGTGTGCGATGGTGACACGAAAACCGGGGAAATGGTTCCCGGCCGGCAAGCTGGCGAGGAACAGGAATTGACCTCCAGGCGAAGGAATCTCGCGAGGAGGAGTAGACTTGGCGCCTGTCGAGTGGACGGGCAACCAGCAAGTTGCTGGTTCGCGTTTGAAGGACGGACCGGCTCGGCGACTCGGTATATGAATTCTTCTCGACTCTCGGACATTCGGGCACAAGCGCCCCTGATTCACAACATCACCAACTATGTGGTGATGAACACTACCGCGAATGCCCTTCTGGCACTCGGTGCT
Organism: uncultured Rhodocyclaceae bacterium; assembly: GCA_964469455.1. Taxonomy (GTDB): domain Bacteria; phylum Pseudomonadota; class Gammaproteobacteria; order Burkholderiales; family Rhodocyclaceae; genus Fen-999. Next base: position 7,589 of record CAYXZX010000086.1, read on the forward strand.
TCTCCCGTGATGGCGCATGCGCTGGAGGAAGTCGAAGAAATGGTCCGGCTGTCCCGTGCGCTGGTGGTCAACATTGGCACCTTGAGTGCTGCCTGGACCGAGGCCATGCTGGCGGCGGTCCGGTCGGCAGCGGAATCGGGCATTCCCATCGTGCTCGATCCCGTCGGTTGTGGCGCGACATCCTATCGGACCAGGGTAGCGGCAAGATTGCTGGAAGCTGCATGTCCGAGCGTGATTCGTGGCAATGCGTCCGAGATCCACGCTTTGGCACGATGCGCGGGAAGCACCAAGGGTGTGGACAGCGTGCATACGCCTGACCAGGTCGTCGACGAGGCCTTGTCATTGGCGCGTTCGCTGGCGTGCGTGGTTTCGGTCAGCGGCCCGGTTGATCTCGTCGTTGCGGGCGGTCAAGTGGCGCGAATCCAAAACGGACATCCGCTGATGACCCGTGTCACCGGCATGGGCTGCACTGCCAGCGCCATCACGGGGGCATTCCTGGCGGTGGAATCCAACAAGTTCGATGCGGCGAGCCTCGCGATGATCACCATGGGCGTCGCTGGCGAACTGGCTGCCGAAAAGGCGTCCGGTCCCGGCAGCTTTCAGATGCATTTTCTCGATGTATTGCAGGATTTGCGGGACACCGAGATACAAAAACGGGCCAGACTGGCCTATTCGCAAGACAAACTTGAACCTGGCCAAAATGGAATCGCCTGAGTCCGAATCACCCTTCCAGATCGATTACCGGGTCATCTTCGATGCGGCGAGCAACGGTATGGCATTTACCGAGGCGTCAACGGGCCGCATCATCGATGTCAATGAGACATGGATACGCGCGATGGGCATTCCGCGCGATGAGGCCATCGGCAAGACCGCCTATGACCTGGGCATCTGGACGCGCGTCGAAGAGCGCATTGCCTGCATGGCCGAGCTCGAGCGTTCCGGAGGAGTCCGCGACCAAACGACGCACCTGATGACCCAAGCGGGCGAGGTCCCGCATCGAATCTCGGGCCACCTCGTTCATCTTGACAGCCGGCGTTACGTGCTTTGGGAGTTCCGCGATATCGCCAAGGAAATGCAAGCTTTCGAGGCCGCGAGGAGTGCGGCCGCCTGGCATCACGCCCTGCTGCAGAATACGTTGGATGGAATCTGCGTCTTCGACGACAGCAAGACCGTGCTGGAGGTGAACCAGCGCTTCGCGGACATGCTCGGTTATGCGCCCGCCGAGATGATCGGCATGCATCCTTGGGATTGGGATATCAGCTTCTCGGAGGCAGATCTGGATAGCCGATTTCCGTCCGCGCAGTTGGGCAATTACACGGTCGAGACCCGCCATCGCCGCAAGGACGGAAGTACCTACGACGCCGAAGTCACCATCCAGCATGCACGCGTTGGTGACCAGGTCATCGCGGTGACCGTGGCGAGAGACATTTCGGAGCGCAAGCAGACCGAGCACCTGCTGAAGGCAAGCGAGGAAAAGTACCGAGGCATCTTCGACGAGTCGGTGGCGGCCATCTACGTTTTCGACAGCCAAAAGCACTTCATTGACAGCAACCAGGCGGGTCTGGATCTATTGGGCTACAGTCGCGCGGAGTTGTTGTCCATGAGCATCCCGGACGTGGACGCCGATCCTGTCGTGGTTTTGCCTGCCCATCGGCAGCTTCTCGAAGGTGGCCGGCTGATCGACTACGAGCACCAGTTGCGGCGCAAGGACGGTTCCGTCATCAGCGTTCTCAACAATTCCCGCCCGCTGACCGATGCCCTCGACAATGTGGTGGGCATGCAAAGCACGCTCATCGACATCACCGAGCGCAAGGAGGCACGACGCAAGCTGGAAGACAGCGAGCTTCGCCTGCGGCTTGCCATGAACGCTGCACGAATGGGCGTTTGGGAGTTCGATTACGTGGGCAACAGACTCTACTGGTCGCCCGAAATCTTCGAGATCTTCGGCCTGGCGCGGGTCGAGCCCTCGCTTGCATTGCTGGAGTCGATCGAGCACGAGGAGGACAAGGGCATCCGGGATGCCGCCATGCGAAAGGCAATCGCCGCCGGAACTCGCTATTTCGCCCAGTACCGGGTGGTCGTCAATGGAGAAATCAAGTGGGTTGAGGATCGCGCCACGATCCAGTACGCTGCAAATAACCAGCCAGTGCGCATCATCGGCCTGGCGCAGGACATCACCGAGCGCAAGCAGACCGAGCGACAACTCCAGCATGCTTACGAGGCTCTGGAACACGAGCGCGGCTTCCTCAGGACTTTGATCCAGACCATTCCGGACCTTGTTTGGCTCAAGGATCCGCAGGGTGTCTACCTTGCCTGCAACCCCGAGTTCGAGCGCTTCTTCGGCCATCCCGAGAAGGAAATCGTCGGCAAGAGCGATTACGACTTCATGGACCGGGATCTTGCCGAATTCTTCCGCGGCCACGACCGTAATGCCGTCAAAGCCGGCAAGCCAACCGTCAACGAAGAGTGGATCACCTACGCCAACGACGGCCACAGGGCGCTCCTGGTGACCACCAAGACGCCGATGTACCGACAGGATGGCGGCCTGATTGGCGTCCTGGGCATTGCCCATGACATCACGGAGTTGCGCGCCAGCCAGGAACAGGTTCAGCAGCACCGCGATGAACTCGAACGCATGGTCGCCGAACGGACCGCGGAACTCAGGGCGGCGCACCAGTCGCTGCTCGACACCCAGTTCGCCATGAATAAGGTGGGCATAGGCATTACCTGGGCCGATCCTGCCAACGGAAAGTTCCTGTACGCCAACGACTATCACGCGAACACTCTTGGCTATGCCCAGGATGAGTTATTGAACCTGAGCGTGTCGGATATTGATCCGGGTTTTCCCAGAGAGACGTTTAGGGAGAACGCCGAGCGCATTCGCACGAGCGGGTTCGTGCAGTTCGAAACAACCCAGCGGAAGAAGAATGGGGAAACCTTTCCCGCCGAGATGACGATCTATTACCACGCCGGAAGCGGGGAGAACAGCTCACGCTTCATCGCCTTCATGACCGACATCACGCGGCGCAAGAAGGCGGAGCGGGAACTGCTCGAGGCCAGGTTGGCTGCCGAGGCGGCCAATGCGGCGAAGAGTGCCTTCCTTGCCAACATGTCGCACGAGATTCGCACTCCGCTGAACGCCATCCTCGGCCTGAACCGCTTGATGCAATCCGGCACCCTTTCGCCGGAGCAGTCGGAACGGCTGCAGAAGATGGAAGTGGCGACGCGACACTTGCTGTCGATCATCAACGACATCCTCGACCTGTCGAAGATCGAGGCCGGGCGGCTGGAACTCGAGTTTGCCAACTTCCATCTTTCGGCCGTGATCGACAACGTTGCCTCGATCATCCGCGAAGCGGTGCAGGGCAAGGGGCTCACGCTGGAGATCGATCCTGACGGCGTGCCTCTGTGGTTATACGGCGATGTCACGCGACTGCGACAAGCCCTGCTCAACCTCGCCAGCAATGCCGTCAAGTTCACCGCGCGCGGATCGATTGCCCTGCGCGCCCATCTGCTGGAAATGCACGGGGATGACATGCGGGTGCGTTTCGAAGTGGCGGATACGGGGATCGGCATCAGCGCCGAGCAGCAGTCGCGCCTGTTTCAGGCATTTCAGCAGGCGGACAGTTCGACCGCCAGGAAACTCGGCGGCACCGGCCTCGGATTGGCGCTCACCCAACGCCTGGTCGAAATGATGGGCGGGGAAGCCGGGGTTGATAGCACGGTTGGAA
>CAYXZX010000087.1:0-11257 GCA_964469455.1 uncultured Rhodocyclaceae bacterium
ACCAGCCCTGGCGGGCCACATCGAGCGCAATGCGCAGCCGCTCCTCGCTCTCGCGGCGCGCGGCCTGCTCGGCGAATAGACGCCACCAGTGGCGGTGCATCTGCCAGGCGGCGATGACGCTGCCGACCAGGAGAATGCCGAGCAACAGCAGGGTGTTGCGAACTTCCCGATGCCAGGCCGCGAAGTAGTCCTGCGGGGCCATGCCGACGGTGAGCGCAAACGGCAGCGCGCGCAGTCGCCGGAAGGCGTAGGTGCGCTCGTAGCCGTCCGGCGCCTTGGTGGTATGGAACGCGCCGTAGGGGACGCCGGAGGCGAGCAGTTCGGTGAACTCCCGCGAGCTGTTCTTGTCGCCGACTTGCCCGCCGGGGCCGTCGACCGGCGGAAATCGCGCCACCAGGGCGCGGTTCTCGTGGCGCAGCACCGCCGAGCCATGGGCGCCAAGATTGACCCGAGACAATAGCTCGGCGAACTGGCCGACCGGCGTCGCCGCCGTGATGACACCGGCGAAGGTGCCGTCCGGATGGCGGTACGAGCGCGACAGGGCGATGGCCCAGACCTTGGAGAGCTTGCCGAAGATCGGCTCGGTGGCGATCAAGCGCCGCCCCGGCTCGGCCTGGTGCGCGAGGAAGAAATCCCGGCCGGCATGGGAAATGGGCGCGGCGCGATTCACGTCCTTGCCCCAGAGTACGCGACCGTCGGCAACACTGACGCGAAAGGCGTCGACTTCGGGGTGGCGGCCGCAGTGAATGTCGAGCAGGCGGTCGAGGGTGGCGTCGTCGACCGCGCCATCGCGCAGCATCCTCTCGAGTGCGTCGGCAATGGTTTGCAGGGAGAGGTCGATGCCCCTGAAGCCGCCGCTGATTTCACCTTCGAGCAGGGTGGCCAGATTGGTCGTCGTTTCCCGTACCTGCGCCACCGTCTGCTCGCGGCTGTTGTAAAGCCCGCGCGCGCCGATGGCGATCATCACCGCGTTGACGGCGATCACGCCGAGCGACAGCAATACCGCGACCCGTCGCGATTGCGCGGCGGCCCCGGGGAGAATCCGGCGGGGCGCCTGATCCGGTGGCGTCATCTGGTCGATACCTGGGAGTTGCCTTGGATTATAGGCCACTTGCGGCATTTCTTGATGCTCCCGGGGCGGATGGCCGGCCTTCGGCGGCGTGCCGCCACGGCTGACTTTGGCGGCGCGGGCGCGTACATTGCGTGGCCTTAACCTCTCGTTTGCCTTGCCCATGCAGGTCACCACCACCGACATCCGTCCCGGCCAGTCCATCGAACTGCTGAAGGAACTGCACATCCTGACGCGTGACGGCAAGATGAACCAGGACAGCCGCCGCAAGCTCAAGCAGGTCAACCACCTGTTCCAGTTCATCGAACCCCTGCTGGAAGAACTGCGCGCCGACCATGAGGACATCTGCCTGGTCGACCATGGTGCCGGCAAGTCGTATCTGGGATTCATCCTCTACGACCTGTTCTGCAAGGACAGGGCGCCGCTGGCGCGCCTGCACGGCATCGAGACGCGCACGGAGCTGGTGGCCAGCTCCCGCGCGCTGGCCTCGCGGCTCGGTTTCGCCGGCATGTCGTTCCATCACCTCTCGGTCGCCGAATCGATGGCTTCCGACCGCCTGCCGGCGCGCGTGGACCTGGTCACTGCTTTGCACGCCTGCGACACCGCCACCGACGACGCCATCCGCTTCGCGCTGGCCAAGCAGGCGAGTTTCGTCGTGCTGGTGCCCTGCTGCCAGGCCGAGGTGGCGGCCACCCTGCGCCGGCACAAGGGCCGGGCGCTGGCCAATCCGCTGGCCGAACTCTGGCGGCACCCCATTCATACCCGCGAGTTCGGCAGCCACGTCACCAACGTGCTGCGCTGCCTGCAACTCGAGGCGCACGGCTATCAGGTCGGCGTCACCGAACTAGTGGGCTGGGAGCATTCGCTCAAAAACGAGCTGATCATCGCCCGCTACCAGGACCTGCCGCGCCGGCGCGCGGCCGAGCGGCTCAACGAACTGCTCGGCATGCTGGGACTCGAGGAACTGCGCGAGCGTTTCGTCGTTGGGCCCTGAGCGCTGGCGCCGCGCCGGCGCCGAGGATCGCTAGAATGCCCCATGGGACAAACCTGACCGCTGCTTCCCATGCCCGACACGACCCACGCGGAATTCGGCGGCCGGCTGCTGATGGTCGGCTTCGGCTGCATCGGCCGCGGCGTGCTGCCGCTGCTGCTGCGGCACGTCGCGATTCGGCCGGCGCAGATCCGCATCGTCACCGACCGGGACACGCAGCGTGACGTCGCGGCGGGCTATGGCATCGCCATGCGGGTCGAGGCGCTGACGCGCGACAACTACCGCCGCGTTCTCGCCGAGGAACTCGGGCCGGGTGACTTCCTGCTCAACCTCTCGATCAACGTCGCCAGCGTCGACCTGATCGCCTGGTGCCAGGAGCACGGTGTGCTTTATCTGGACGCCTGCATCGAGCCCTGGGCGGGCGGCTACTATGACACCAGCCTCAGTGCCTCGGCGCGCTCGAACTACGGGCTGCGAGAGTCAGCCCTGGCGCTGCGCCGATCGGGCGAGCAACCGACGGCCGTCCTGACGCATGGCGTCAATCCCGGCCTGGTGTCGCACTTCGTCAAGCAGGCCCTGCTCGACATCGCGCGGGCGGTCGGCGACGCGGATGCCGAGCCTTGTGATCGTGCCGGCTGGGCCGCACTGGCGCAGCGGCTGGGTATCAAGGCGATTCACATCGCCGAGCGCGACACCCAGGTGTCGGACCATCCCAAGCGGCCTGGCGAGTTCGTCAATACCTGGTCGATCGAAGGCTTTGCCGGCGAAGGCTGCCAGCCAGCCGAACTCGGCTGGGGCACGCACGAGCGCCACTTTCCGGCGGATGGCCATCGCCACGGTCATGGCTGTGACGCCGCGATCTATCTCGACCGCCCGGGTGCCGGCACGCGCGTGCGCAGCTGGACGCCCCTCGAAGGCCCGTACCATGGCTTCCTGATCACCCATGGCGAGTCCGTCTCGATCGCCGACTACCTCACCGTCCGGGGAAAAGGCCGGGTTGTCTATCGGCCGACGGTGCACTACGCCTACCACCCCTGTGACGATGCCGTCCTGTCGCTGCACGAACTGGCGGGTCGGAACTGGCGCCTGCAGGAGCGGCGGCGCGAACTGGCCGACGGCGTCATCACCGCCGGCATGGACGAACTCGGGGTGCTGCTCGGCGGCCATGCCAGGACCGCGTACTGGTATGGCTCCCGCCTGACCATCGGCGAGGCGCGCGCGCTGTGTCCGCACAACAACGCCACGAGCCTGCAGACCGCGGCCGGTGTGCTCGGCGGCGTCGTCTGGGCCATGCGCCATCCGGCAGCGGGCATCGTCGATCCCGACGACATGGATTTCCGCGAGGTGCTCGAGGTCGCCGCGCCCTATCTTGGCGAAATGGTCGGTGTGTTCTCGGACTGGACACCGCTGCAGGGACGCGGGGAACTGTTCGCCGAGGACATCGACGCTGGCGACCCGTGGCAGTTCAAGAATGTGCGCGTGAGCTGAATGCGCCGCCGCCGGCAAGTGTCCGGCGGCGGCTTGCCACCCGGCGACTATGGCTGCCGGGCGGGCGGAACGTAGGCTTGCGGCGCGATGCCGAGTTCCTTGACGAAGCGCTTGCTCGATTCGATCTCGCCGGCGACGAAGCCGCCGAACTGTGCCGGCGTCATGGTCATCGGCTCTGCGCCGATCCTGGCCAGTTTCTCCTGCATGTCGGGTGCCGCCAGTGCGGCGGCGACATCCTTGCCGATCTTGTTCACCAGCGCAGCCGGCACGCCCCCTGGTGCCCAGAGGCCAAACCACGCGGCCGCTTGCATCTTCGGCACGCCGGCCTCGGCCATGGTCGGCACCTGCGGCAACGCCGGCCAGCGCTTGTCGGCGGTCACCGCCAACGGTACCAGTTTGCCCTCCTTGATGCCGGCCATCGCGCCTGCCACCGGCGGGAACCAGAATGCCGCCTCGCCCTTCGCTACCGCCGCATTCGCCTCGCCGAGCGACTTGTAGCTGGCGTTGGCGGCATCGGCGCCGCTCTGCCGCTTGAACTGCTCGGCGACGAAATACACCTGCGTGGTGGGCCCCAGGGACGCGAACTTGTTTTGGCCAGGCCTGGCCTTGGTCATCGCCGCCAGTTCCGTCACCGACCTGGCGCCGAGCGACGGTGATGCCGCCAGCACGAACGGCTGGCGGGCAATGGACGCCACCGGCGCGAAATCCTTTGCCGGGTCGTAGGGCAGGTTAGTGTAAAGCCCGGCGTCTACCGCGTAGGAGATGGAATGCACCAGCAGGGTATATCCGTCGGCCGGTGACTTGGCAACGTAATCGACGCCCGGAATGGTGACACGACCGGGCTGGTTTTCCACCGTCACGGGCTGGCCCCATTGCTGTGAAAGTCTCTCGGCAACGAGGCGGCCCACCAAGTCGGCTGCGTTGCCGCTGGGATACGGCACCACCAGCTTCACCGGTCGGATCGGATAGGACGGCGCCTGTTCCATGCCGGCACATCCGGCAAGCCCTGCCATCGCCGCCCCGACTACCAACACACGACCGGAACACATGTTCGCGAGTTTCATGATCGATCTCCCCTTCGAAACAGGCAAATCCGACAAACCTCCATCTCCTTTTTTATTTGAACTTAGCGCATTGCTTGCCCATGCCATTGACGCAAATCAATACCAAGGGCATGCCGACGCCGGACCATTGATGGACGAATTTCGAAAGGGGCCGAGGGGTCCCGCAGGAGGGAAGGATGAATCTCGAAAAAGTCGTTTTCGGTTTTTTTATCGTGCTGGCGGCGACGCTCAACTTCGGATTCTTCGTTGGCGATATCACCCGCCCGGAACTGCACAACGTCAATGAACTGTTCGCGGCGATCGTGGTGAATCTGATCGCCACCGTGCTCAAGTTCGGCGACCGCACGCAGATCGGTGCCATCCATCTCGCCACCAGCCTCGTTGCCGACCTCCAGCTGATCGCGGCGGCGATCGTCTGGGCGATGGCGGTGCATGTCACGGGCAGCGGCATGACGGTCGAGGTGACATCGAGCGTGGTGTCGCTTTCCGGCGGCGCGCTGTTCGCCAACGTCGTGTCCGTCGTCATCCTCATCGCCGAGACCGTGATGATGCACCGCTGACGCGGGAAGCGGCATGAACAGCATCTTCTTCCTGGTCTTGCGGCGGCTTCGGGCGCCGCTCATCTTCGTCATCGTCAGCCACGCCATCGCCGTGTTCGGGCTGACGATGATTCCCAGCGCCGATACCAGCGGCAAGCCGGCGCCGCCGCTCGATTTCTTCCACGCCTTCTACTTCATCACCTACACCGCCACCACCATCGGCTACACCGAACCCGCCAGCGGATTCTCCGACGCCCAGCGGCTATGGATCACCGGCTGCATCTACCTGCTGGTGATCAGCTGGTCGTATGTCATCGTCACCCTGCTGGCCTGCTTGCAGGACAAGGGACTGCAGAACGCACTGGTGACGAGCCGCTTCATGCGCCGCGTGCGGCGCACGCATGAATCCTTCCATCTGATCTGCGGGGCGGGCGAGACGGGCAGCCTGGTCAGCCAGACCCTTGAAACCCTGGGCCGCAAGTTCGTGATCCTCGAGAAGGACGAACTGCGCGTGCAGGAGCTCGACCTCGGCCAGTTCCAGACCGATGTGCCGGCGCTGGCAGCCGATGCGGCGGTTCCGGACAATCTGCTGATCGCCGGGCTGCGCCACACCAAGTGCCGCGGCGTGCTCGCACTCACCGACGATGAGCGGGCCAACCTCGGCATCGCCATCGCCGCGCGCCTGATGAATCCCAAGCTGCCCGTGCTGGCCTGCGCTCAAACGCCACTTTTCGCCGCCAACATGGCGTCGTTCGGCACCGACCACATCATCAATCCCTTCGAGCGTTTCGCCGAATACCTGGCGCTCGCGGTCGCGGCGCCGCAGCGCTATCGGCTGATCGAAATCCTCACCGGCCTGCCGGGTTCCGCGATGCCCCAGCCGCACCGGCCACCGCGCGGCCGCTGGATCGTCTGTGGCTATGGCCGCTTTGGCCGCGCCATCGTCCAGCACCTGGCGCCGACCGGCATCGAACTCGTCGTGATCGATCCGGAACCCGGCGACACGGGCGGGCTCCCCGCCGTGATCGGTTTCGGCACCGAGGCGGCGGCGCTGATCGAAGCCGGCATCCACGATGCCAGCGGGATCGTTGCCGGCAGCGACAACGACATCAACAACCTCTCGATCGCGGTCACCGCCAGGGAACTCAATCCCCGCCTGTTCGTGGTCACGCGCCAGAACCAGACCGCCAACGGCGTGCTGTTCGATGCTTTCCGCGACGATTTCTGCATGGTGCCGCCCCGCATCATCGCCCAGGAATGCATCGCCATCCTGACCACGCCGCTGCTCACGCGCTTCCTCGATCTGGTGCGCGGCCGCGACGAAGCATGGTGCCTGGCGCTCGACCGGCGCCTGGAAGAACTAGGCGCCGGGCGCATGCCGGAAATCTGGGGCGTCCGGCTCAACGCGGCGGATGCGCCCGCGGCGCACCGGGCACTCATGGACGATGCGGCCGTGGCGCTAAGCGATCTCCTGCGCGACAACACGGATCGCGACCAGCGGATGGCCATCATGCCGCTGCTGCTCGACAAGGGCGGCGAACTGCTCGTGACGCCTGATGGCTCGATGCGGCTCGCGGCGGGAGACCAGCTGCTGTTCGCCGGTGCCATCGGCACCCGGCGCCGACTCGACCTGACGCTGCAAAACGCCAACGTGCTGGACTACGTATTGACCGGCCATGAACGCGCGAGCGGCTGGCTGTGGCAGAAGTTCACGCGGACGGCCGTATAGCGCCGGGTAATCAGTCTCCCGGAGAATTTCTCGTCGATCAGCAAGGCCGCATGACACGCATCAGCGTTCCTGCTTGTCTCCGTATTCCCGCCGCAGCCGCTCCAGCCCCTGCCGGTACGCTTCGGCATCGCCATGTTCGAAGAAGCGCGGATAACGGTCGTGGGCGCCGACAATGCGGCGCGCGTGCTTGATCGGACACCAGTATTGTTCAGTTCGCGCCGCCACTTCTCGCGCATAGGCGGCGACGCCGTTGCCGTACGAACAGTACAAGCAGTTGAAACGCTCAATCGCGTTGAGGTAAGGGAGGTCTGCACGGTCGAATACGAGGTAATCGGAACGCCTTGCCCTGGCGATGCGCCAGACCGGAAAACAGATCGCCTGATAGAGCGTCACGAACAGGTCCAGCGCCAGGAAGGGCAGCCAGCCGAGGTAGACCATCGGCGCGGTCAGCAGCACCAGTGGCCGCGCCGTGAAGATGAAACGGATCAGACCGGTGCGGTAGCGCCGCTGGCGCCTGAGGAACTCCTCGGCCAGGCGCAGCTTCTGCTCGGCGAATTCCTCGCGCGCCTGGCGATATACCTCCTCGACTTCCTCCTGGAGGCTGCGGATGCGAGCAAGCAGTTCGTCGAGTTGCGCTTTCATCACGAGTTCCTCGTTGTGGTGTATTGGCCTTACGCCTGCAGGCGCAGGATGCGGCGGGCGCCGTTGAGAACCAGTACGGCGATGAGCGTGCCGATCGCGAGGTCGGGGATGCTGGACCCGGACCACGCCACCAGCGCACCCGCAACGATCACGCCCAGGTTGGCCAGCACGTCGTTGGTCGAGAAGATCCAGCTCGCCCTCATGTGTACGCCACCGTCGCGATGGCCCGCCAGCAGGGCGAGGCAGGCGACGTTGGCGGCCAGTGCGAGCAGCGCGATGCCCATCATCGGCATTGGCTCAGGCTCGCTGCCGATCCAGGCGCGTCGCAACACCTCGGCCAGCGCGCCGAGCGCGAGCAGCAGCTGCAGCCAGCCGGACAGCCGCGCGGCGCGCTGCTGGTGGCCCGTGTCGCGCCCGACCGCGTAGAGCGCGAGTCCGTAGACGGCGGCGTCGGCGAACATGTCCAGCGAATCGGCGAGCAGGCCGGTCGACTGCGCTAGCCAGCCGGTGACGATTTCGACGGCGAACATCGCGGCGTTGATCGCGAGCAGCCAGCGCAGCGTCTTTGCCTCGGCCGTCGCGGCGGTGGCAGCGCATTCGCAGGAATGGCCGCAATCGCTCACGACAGGACTCGCGAATGAAAGTCAGTCATGGCGACACGCCGGCGCTCGCCTCCGCCGCCTTGCGTTCGAGGTTGAGCGCCAGCAGCCGGCGCAGGATTTCCTCGTCCGGCATCCCGGGTGTGTAGTCCGTCCAGCCGTACGCAGCGGCGACGGCCTGGTCGAGCGCCTTGTGTGCGTTGTCGAGCCACGCGGGGCGGGCGTTGTAAAGGTTGGTCAGCGTGCGTTTCTTCAGGTCGGCATCGAAGCCCGGTTTGGCGACGATGCGGTCCGGGTAGCCGGGCACCACTTCGGGAATGCGCTCCGTCCATTCCGGCGGGTTGAGCCAGTTCTCGCGCAGTTCGTTCAACCGCCGCGCAGCCGCGGCGATGTTCGCGGCCGTCACCTGCGGCGCCATGCAGGGCGGCGATTCCTTGCCCGCGCCCGGCGCCGTGTCGCGCGGCGTCATGCCGGCGGGGAAGGGGAAGGTTTCGAAGGTCGTGGTCGGCGTGTAGCGCGGGCGATCCTCGAGCGACGTGCCAAGCCGCAGCGACCAGCGCTCGTGGAACCGCGAGTGCAGAATGCCGAAGGTGGTGTCGTCGGCGCGGGCGATGACAATAACCACGTTTTCTGGCACCACTCGCCGGTGCACCCAGACGAAGAAGCGATGTTTTGCAACCAGGCAGGTTGCGATATATCGGCGCTGCGCACCAAAGGCTGCGAACATTTCAGGACGAGAGCGTTCGAAACGCCACCAGATTTCGCGGTTCTTCGGCGTTCGACTAACTTGGCGTGCCGGCTTGATGTGCTCTTGAGCATAGGAGAATGGTCCCTCGTAAAGAGAAGCCTCTTCTTCCGACAGGCTGCCGAAGTGGATGATCCACTCGTCTGACGGTCGCTTGGCTAAATCCTGGCCGTTCAGCGACGGCGACAGCACGTCAGAGTTCGAACGGCCATGCGGGTTCGGCAGCGTCAGCCATCGCTGCGCTAAGTTGGCCGGAACATCGAACGGTCCGGACTTCGTCACGCCCATGAATGAAACGCCAGCGTTCTCGGCAAGGCGGTGTGCTTGCGTGAGATCCTCCGTCTTGCCATCATTCCCTGCCGTCAGATCGCTGTTGATCGTGTCGACCTCCTGGCCGTCGAGCCACTCTGGCCCTTCGCTCATACCGAAACACACTAGCGATACTCGCACCGCCGCGCCTTCGTTAATCCAGTCCTCGTCGCTCCAAGCTTCGAAAATGCGGATGGTTTCGAGGATTCGGTCGAGTACTTTTCGGCTCGCACCGCCGCGAATCGAGTTGGTGGCGACGAGTCCTGCGGCTCTGCATTTGCCGTTCTCTATTTGTGCCCGCGCTTTCTCGAACCAGTAGGTGACGAAATCGGCGCCACCGGGCACGCGGCCTTCGTAGCACTTGCGTAGCCTGGTTACGTACTCGTCGCCAAGCTCGCCGCGCATCTTCTTGTCGCCAAGGAACGGCGGATTTCCGACGATGGCGTCGCAGGCGGGCCAGTCGGCTTCTATCGGCGTGCCGCCATGGCTGACTTTCAGCAGCGCGTCGCGGCATTCGACGTGATCGAGCGCTTGCAGGATCGGATTGCGGCGGATCGGGTAGCCGTGATTGAGCATCCATTGAATCTCACCGATCCAGACGGTGACGCGGGCGAGCTCGGCGGCGTAGCCATTGATCTCGATGCCCAGCACGTTGGCCGGACTGGTTTCGATGCCGACGGCACGTTGCAGGCCGAGCGCCTCGGCGTCGAGATTGACGCGGTGTTCCAGGTCCTTGAGCGACTTGAGGGCGAGGTAGAGGAAGTTGCCGCTGCCGCAGGCCGGATCGAGCACGCGGAAGTTCTTGAGCTTTTCCAGATAGCCATGGAACAGCGCGTAGCCCTGCTGCATGACGTCGTTGGGCCGCGAGCGACCCTTGCCGCGCGTGGCGACCATCTTGAAGCCCGGCGCCAGCTCGGCGAGACGCTGTCGTACCGTCGCCCATTCCGTTTCGAGCGGCGCGACGACCGCCGGGCAAATCAGCTTCATGATGGTGGCCGGGTCAGTGTAGTGGGCGCCGAGCTGGGCGCGCAGGCCCGGGTTCAGGCCGCGCTCGAACAGGGTGCCGAAGATCGACGGTTCTATCTGGCTCCAGTTCATGCGGCTGGCGCGGTACAGCGCATCGAGTTCGGCGGCCTCCAGCGGCAGAGGATCGATCGTGGCGAACAGCCCGCCGTTGAACCATGGAATCTCGTCGATGCCGAAGGCGCCGCCCGCCTGCATGGCCTGGAACAGCTCGGCCAGTCCGGCGCCGCGCCGCCGCTCCAGCAGACGCTCGAACAGGCGTTCCGGCAGCAGGCGCACATCCTCGGCAAACATGCAGAACAGGCACTGGATCAGGAAGTGCGCGATGCGTTCCGACGCGAAGCCGCGCCCGGCCAGCGTGGCGGCGATGTCGGCGAAGCGGCCGGCGGCCTCGGCAGTGATTTCGGCGACGGTGCGGTCGGGGCGGAAGCGCTCGGGCGACTCGAACAGCCAGCGCAGCTTCTCCAGATTCTCCGGATGGCCGATGTCGTCGAGCAGGATGATGTGCGTCTCGGACGGCGTGCCGGTGAAGTGCGTGTGAATCTGGATGATCTCGCGGTCGCTGACCACCAGCAGCGGCGGATTGTCGAGCGCCAGGGCGTAGGTCATCAACTGCTTGAGCGCCTTGCCGAGGTCCTTGCCGGGCTTCTTGTTCTCCCAGGCGAAATGGCCGCGTCTCCAGACGTCGGCCCAGCCATCGCCGCCGCTGGCCTTGCTGGCGCCCCGTTCGAAGCAGTAGTTATCGGGGTCGCGCGGCTTGTCGACGCCGAGCAGGTCGCAGAGGTCGTCGAAATGCGCCTGCGCGCCGGCACGTTCGGTGAGGGGATTGTTCTTCCAGCGGGCGATGAATTGTTCCGGCGTCATATCGGCATTCTCGCCGAAAACGATCGTTGCTGGCGCCTGACGCGGCCCCCTTAGCGATCCGGTCGCAGGCGCCGGAAGGCGCGCCAGATGGCCAGGTCGTAGACGATCTTCAGCGCGCCGCAGGCGACCAGTGGCGCGGCCAGCCAGCCGGCGGCGAACATCGCGCCGCCAAGGGCCGGGCTGGCGGCAGCGGCC
>CAYXZX010000088.1:0-11157 GCA_964469455.1 uncultured Rhodocyclaceae bacterium
GGAATGGTCTTGAGCTGCGCGGCGATACGCTCGGCAAGCGCGTTGAGCTCGTTGAGGTCCGGGCCGAAGATCTTGATCGCCAGGTCGCCACGCGTGCCGGTGAGCATCTCGGCAACGCGCATCTCGATGGGCTGCGTGAAGGCGATGTCCATGCCAGGGAAGTCGGCCATCACCTTGCGGATTTCGCCGGTCAGCCATTCCTTGTCCGGCTGGCGCCATTGTTCGCGCGGCGCCAGCACCAGGAAAGTGTCGGTTTCATTCAGGCCCATGGGGTCGAGGCCGAGTTCATCCGAGCCGGTTCGCGCGACAACGTCGCGGATCTCGGGTACGCGCTCCATCAGGCTCTTCTGCACGGCCAGATCGGTCCGGGCGCTTTGTTCAAGCGCGATTGACGGCAGCTTGGCCACTTGCAGCAGGATGTCGCCCTCGTCCATGGTCGGCATGAAGGTCTTGCCCAGCATGAGGAAGGCGGCGACAGTGGCGCCGAGCAGAGCAAGCGCGGTCGCGATCACCTTCTTCGCGTTGGCCAGGCTCCACGCCAGCAAGGGCTCGTAGAGCCGCATCGCCTGCCGCGGCAGCCAAGGCTCATGGTGCCCGGTCGACGGCTTGAGCAGGTACGACGTCAGCACGGGAATCACGGTCAGCGACAGCAGCAGCGAACCCGACAGCGCAAAGACGATGGTCAGCGCCACCGGGATGAACAGCTTGCCTTCCAGCCCTTGCAGCGTCAGCAGCGGCAGGAAGACGATGACGATGACAAGGATGCCCGAGACGACGGGCTCGGTAACTTCAAGCACGGCGCGATAGATGCGATGCAGGAAGGGCAGCTTGGCGCCGCCGGCGTCGGCGAGGCGGCTCTCGACGTTCTCGACCACCACCACCGCCGCGTCGACCAGCATGCCGATGGCAATGGCCAGCCCCCCCAGGC
This sequence comes from uncultured Rhodocyclaceae bacterium, assembly GCA_964469455.1. Taxonomy (GTDB): domain Bacteria; phylum Pseudomonadota; class Gammaproteobacteria; order Burkholderiales; family Rhodocyclaceae; genus Fen-999. The sequence goes on from CAYXZX010000088.1 coordinate 929, forward strand.
TCATCAGGTTCGCCGACATGCCGGCAAGGCGCATCATGATGAAGGTGACCAGCGCCGCGAGCGGCAGCACGCAGGCGACAGCGATGGCCGCCCGCAGGTTGCCGAGAAAGGCGAGCAGCAGGACCAACACCAGGACGATAGCCTCGCCAAGGGCTTTCGACACCGTGTTCACCGCGCGGTCGACCAGCGCGCCGCGGTCATAGAAGATCTTGGTCGTCACGCCGGGCGGCAGCGACGGCGCGACAGCCGCCAGTTTCGCGCGCACCGCCTCGACCACCTGACGCGCGTTGGCGCCGCGCAGCCCCAGCACCAGGCCCTCGACTGCCTCGTCCCTGCCACCGTGGGTGACGAAGCCGTAGCGCGTCAGGCTGCCGATGCGCACCGTCGCCACGTCACCGAGACGTGTAACGCGGCCGCCGACGTCGCGGTGCACGACGATGGCGCACATGTCCTCGATCGTCCTGACCTTGCCATCCACGCGAACCAGCAAGGATTCCTCGCCCTCGGTGAGCCGACCGGCGCCATCGTTGCGGTTGTTGGCTTCGATCGCGCGCGAGAGGTCGGCAATCTGCAGGCCGCGCGCCTTCAACGCGACGAGGATGGGCGTCACCTCGAAGGTACGCACCAGGCCGCCCAGGCTGTTTACATCGGCGACCCCTGGCAGCGTGCGCAACTGCGGCCGGATCGTCCAGTCGAGCAGCGTGCGCTTCTCCTCGAGGCTGATATCGCCTTCCACGGTGAACATCAACATTTCGCCAAGTGGCGTGGTGATCGGCGCGAGGCCGCCGCTTACCCCGTCCGGCAGGTCCTTGAGTGCCCCCGCCAGCCGCTCGGCGACCTGCTGGCGCGCCCAGTAGATGTCGGTGCCGTCATCGAAATCGAGCGTGATGTCGGCGATGGCATATTTCGCCGTCGAGCGCAGCAAGCGCTTGTGGGGAATGCCGAGCAGTTCGACCTCGATCGGCGTGACGATGCGCGCCTCGACTTCCTCCGGCGTCATCCCCGGCGCCTTCATGATGACTTTGACCTGCGTGGATGACACGTCCGGAAACGCATCGATCGGCAGGCCGTTGAAGGCGAAGACACCGGCGCCGACCAGCAGCAGCACGGCAATCAGCACCAGCAGGCGCTGGCTCAGCGAAAACTCGGTCAGCCGCGCGAACATGCTACTGATCGGCGGCGCCAAGGCCCAGCCAGGCGCCCTTGAGCGCGGCGACACCCCTGATGGCAATGCGCGCCGACGCGTCGACCGGCACGGCAACGCGCGACGATTGCGCCGATTCCTCCAGCACCTGCACCGCCACCGGCCTGAATCCGCCGGGCGCCTCGACGAAGACCCACGTGCGCGACAGGTGCCGGGTCAGCGCGCCGGCGGGCACGCGCCAGGCGTAACTGGTTCTCGCCTCCGCCGGGCGCACATCGACCTGCACGTACTGATACGGCCGGACACAGGCGACGCGATACGGCAGTTCGGCGCGCAGACGCAACGACTGATCGTGCGCATCGACCTGCGGCGCTATCACGGTAACCCGACCGCCCGGGGGACAACCGGGCACGGCGACCTCGTCGCCGACCGTGATGCCGGCGGCCTGCGCCGGCGTCGCCTGAATCTCCGCCCACAGGGGTGAGATGCGGCCAATCTTGAACAGCGGCGACATGGAGTCAACACGCTGACCGGGTTGCGCCGCGGCTTCCAGCACGACCCCGTCAAAGGGCGCGCGGATTTCCGCGGCACTGGCCAGGGCGCCCTTCTCCCCGGGTTGGGGCAAGCCGGCGAGCCGCAGCGACTGACTTTTCTCGGCCAGCACCAGGGCCGCCTGCCGCTCGGCGGCGCGCGTGGCCGACAGGCGGCCCTGGGGGATGATGCCGTCGGCGTAGAGGCTCTCGTCGCGACGGAGGTTCTCGGCAGCCAGGCTGGCCTGCGACCGCGCCTGGGCAAACTCTCGCTGCAATTCGAGCAGGGGCGCACCTTGCAGCCGGACCAGCACCTGGCCCTTCTTCACGATTTCGCCATGCGCGACGCGCACCGCTGCGACCATGGCCGGCAACGGCGCGGCGATAACCTCGATCTGTGACGGCGGCACCACCACCTGGGCGGCCAGGCGAATGCCGCCGGTCGCCTTCATTTCAGCCAGCGCGGCGGTAGCGATGCCGGCCATGCCGGCCTGCTCCGCCGACATGGCGATCAGGTCGTCGGCCGCGAGAACTGCCGTGGCGTTCACCGCGGCAAGCAGCAACAAACAGCTACGAAGTGGCAACATCCGGATCGACCCTAGCTCAAACAATTCAGGCCAGATTATTGGCGACCCAAGTTAAGGTATTCTTAACTCCCCCTCCGAGCTACCTGAAGGCGATGATCGCCTGATCCACCGCCAGCGATTCGCCTGGGTTGGCCAGCAGCTTGTCCACCACGCAGTCGCGCTCCGCCTTCAGGACATTCTCCATCTTCATGGCCTCGATCTTGGCCAGGATCTCGCCGGCCTTGACCTCCTGGCCCGGCACCACGGCAACCTGGGTCAACAAGCCGGGCATGGGTGACAGCAGGAACTTGGACATGTCGGGTGGCAGTTTGACAGGCATCAGCGCTTGCAATTCCGCCGCATGCGCGTGCATGACCATCACGTCGGCCTGCGTGCCCCAGTGGAACAGCCGGTATTTCAGGCCGAGGCGCTCGACCTGCATGCAGAAGGGCTCGCCATTCAGCGTGCCGTGATAGAGGATCTGGCCGAACTGCCAGGCCGAGCGCACGGCATGGGTCTTGCCCGCAAAGGTGACGTCCCAGCCACCCTTCGCCTGAACCACGTTGACCGCGTGCTGGCCCTCGCCGAGCAGCACGACGAAATCCTCGCCGGGCTTGTACTCGTGGCCGGGCATCTGGCCGGTGATCGAGCCGTTGCGCGCGAGATACTGCCGATGCACGGCGGCGGCCACGCAGACCAGCATGGCCGGGTCGTCGTGGACGACGTCGGCGGCATTGAAGCCCTTCGGATACTCCTCGCCGATCAGGCCGGTGTTGAAGTCGCCGGAAACAAAGCGCGGATGCTTCATCAGCGCCGACTGGAAAGCGATGTTGCTGGCCACGCCGCGGATGACAAAGGCATTGAGGGCATCGCGCATGCGGGCAATGGCCTGGTCGCGCGTCGCGCCATGCACGATCAGCTTGGCGATCATCGAATCGTAGTACATCGAGATTTCGCCGCCTTCGTAAACGCCGGTATCGACGCGCACGCCGCCGGCGCCCGGCATCGGCTGCGCCGCCTCCATGTTCGCCGCCGGCGGCAGGTACTTGACCAGCCGGCCGGTCGACGGCAGGAAGTTGCGGAACGGATCCTCGGCGTTGATGCGGCACTCCATCGCCCAGCCGTTGAGCCTGAGGTCCTCCTGCTTGAATGGCAGCTTCTCGCCGGCGGCGACGCGGATCATCAACTCCACCAGATCCAGCCCGGTGATGCACTCGGTGACCGGATGCTCGACCTGCAGGCGGGTGTTCATTTCCAGGAAGTAGAAGCTCTTGTCCTTGCCGCCGACGACGAACTCGACGGTGCCGGCGCTCTGGTAATTGACGGCCTTGGCCAGCGCCACCGCCTGCTCGCCCATGGCCTTGCGCGTCGCCCCGTCAAGGAAGGGACTCGGCGCCTCCTCGATGACCTTCTGGTGGCGGCGCTGGATCGAGCACTCGCGCTCGTGCAGGTAGACGCAGTTGCCGTGGGCGTCGCCCAGCACCTGGATCTCGATGTGGCGCGGCTCCTCGACGTACTTCTCGATGAATACGCGGTCGTCGCCGAAGGCATTCTTCGCTTCCGTCTTGCACGAAGCGAAGCCTTCATGCGCTTCCTTGTCATTGAAGGCGACGCGCAAACCCTTGCCGCCGCCGCCCGCCGAGGCCTTGATCATCACCGGATAGCCGATGCCCTTGGCAATTCCGACGGCCTGCTCCGGCGTGTCGATGGCGTCGTTGTAGCCGGGAATGACGTTGACCTTGGCTTCGAGCGCCAGCTTTTTTGAGGCGATCTTGTCGCCCATGGCGGCGACGGAATAGTGCTTCGGGCCGATGAAGACGATGCCTTCCTCCTCCAGTCGCTTCGAGAACGCTTCGTTCTCGGAAAGGAAGCCGTAGCCGGGGTGCACGGCCTGCGCGCCCGTGAGCTTGCAGGCCTCGATGATCTTGTCGGCGACGAGGTAGCTTTCCTTGGAAGGCGCCGGGCCGATGCAGACGGCCTCGTCGGCCAGCGTGACGTGCATGGCGTCCTTGTCCGCCTCCGAATGGACGGCCACGGTGGCGATGCCCATGCGGCGGGCAGTCTTGATGACGCGGCAGGCGATCTCGCCTCTGTTTGCAATGAGAATCTTCTTGAACATGCTCATTCCTTCACCCGACCCTTACAGAGGGATATTCCCGTGCTTGCGCCACGGATTGGAAATTGACTTGTTGCGCAGCATGACCAGCGAGCGGCAGATGCGCTTGCGCGTCTCGTGCGGCTGGATCACGTCGTCGATGAAGCCGCGCGCGCCGGCGACGAACGGGTTGGCGAACTTGGCCTTGTACTCGGCCTCGCGCTCGGCCAGCAAGGCCTTGTCGTTCTTCTCCTCGCGAAAGATGATCTCCACCGCGCCTTTCGGCCCCATCACGGCGATTTCCGCCGATGGCCAGGCGAGGTTGACGTCGCCGCGCAGGTGCTTGGAGCTCATCACGTCGTAGGCACCGCCATAGGCCTTGCGCGTGATCACCGTCACTTTCGGCACGGTGCACTCGGCATAGGCATAGAGCAGCTTGGCGCCATGCTTGATGATGCCGCCGTACTCCTGCGAAGTGCCCGGCATGAAGCCGGGCACATCGACGAAAGTGATGATCGGGATGTTGTAGGCATCGCAGAAGCGCACGAAGCGCGCGCCCTTGATCGAGCTCTTGATGTCCAGGCAGCCGGCCAGCACCATCGGCTGGTTGGCGACGATGCCGACGGTCTGGCCTTCCATGCGGCCGAAGCCGATGACGATGTTCTTGGCGTGGTCGGGCTGCAGCTCGAAGAAATCGCCATCGTCGACCGTCTTGAGGATCAGTTCCTTGATGTCGTAGGGCTTGTTCGGATTGTCCGGCACCAGGGTGTCGAGGGAATGGTCGAGTCGGTCGGCGGGGTCCTGGGTCGGCCGGATCGGCGGTTTCTCCTTGTTGTTGAGCGGCAGGTAGTTGAAGAAGCGGCGCAGCATGAGCAGCGCATCGACGTCGTTCTCGAAGGCGAGATCCGCCACTCCCGACTTGCTGGTATGCGTCACCGCGCCGCCCAGCTCCTCGGCCGTCACTTCCTCGTGCGTGACGGTCTTTACCACTTCCGGACCGGTGACGAACATGTAGGACGTGTCCTTGACCATGAAGATGAAGTCGGTCATCGCCGGCGAGTAGACGGCGCCCCCGGCGCATGGCCCCATGATCATCGAGATCTGCGGAATCACGCCGCTGGCCATGACGTTGCGCTGGAACACCTCGGCGTAGCCGCCGAGCGACGCCACGCCTTCCTGGATGCGGGCGCCGCCCGAGTCGTTGAGGCCGATCACCGGCGCACCAACCTGTATGGCCTTGTCCATGACCTTGCAGATCTTCTCGGCATGGGCCTCGGACAGCGCGCCGCCGAACACCGTGAAGTCCTGCGAGAAGACGAACACCATGCGGCCGTTGATGGTGCCGTAGCCCGTGACGACGCCGTCGGAAGGAATCTTGGTATCGGCCATGCCGAAGTCCGTGCAGCGGTGCTCCTTGAACATGTCCCACTCTTCGAAAGTGCCCTCGTCGAGCAATAGTTCGATGCGCTCGCGCGCCGTCAGCTTGCCCTTCTTGTGCTGGGCGTCGATGCGCTTCTGGCCGCCGCCCAGGCGGGCCTGCTCGCGCTTGCGGTCCAGTTGTTCGATGATCTCGTGCATGGAGGTCTCCTACGAAAATCCCTAAAAGAATCGGTTGAGCATGTTGAGCAGCTTGTGCGCGGCGGCCGTCGGCGTGGTCGCGCCGGCCTCGACCGCCCGCGCCAGGTTGGGCAGCGCCGCGTGCACGGCCGGATGCTCGCGAAAGCGCCTGCGCAGCCCGGCGTCGATCAGGGTCCACATCCAGTCGAGCGACTGGCGGCGACGCTTGGCGGCGAGTTCGCCGGAAGCCGCCAGGGTGTCGCGGTAGTTGAGCACAGTCCGCCAGAAGTCAGCCATGGCGGCACGCCGGCCATCGCCCTTGGCGGTGGCGGTCAGCACCGGTGGCTGCCAGCTCGCCGACGCGGGCCGCAGCATGGCCAGTGCGGCACGCATTTGCGCCGCGGCGCGCTCGGCGGCGACAGCATCGATATCCGCCTTGTTGAAGACGACAACGTCGGCCAGTTCAACAACGCCCTTCTTGATGGCCTGCAAGTCGTCGCCGGCATTGGGCAACTGGAGCAGCACGAAGCAGTCGGTCATGCCCGCCACCGTGGTCTCGCTCTGCCCGACGCCCACCGTCTCGACGATGATGACGTCGAAACCGGCCGCCTCGCAGAGCAGCAGCGCCTCGCGCGTCTTTTCCGCCACGCCGCCCAGCGCACCGGAGGACGGCGACGGCCGGATGAAGGCCTCGGTGCACTGGCAGAGCCCTTCCATGCGCGTCTTGTCGCCGAGGATCGAGCCGCCAGTCACGGACGAGGACGGGTCGACCGCCAGCACGGCAACGCGGTGGCCCTGCTCGATCAGGTGCAGGCCGAGCGCCTCGATGAACGTGGACTTGCCGACGCCCGGCACACCGGTGATGCCGACACGGATCGACCTGCCGGTGTGCGGCAACAAGGCGTCGAGCAGCGACTCGGCGCGCTGCTGGTGTTCCGGCTTGACCGACTCGATCAGCGTGATGGCCTTGGCCAGCGCCCGGCGCGTGCCACCCAGCACGCCATCGGCGAGCGCACGATCCTCAGCAAGCAAAGTACTTGGCGGAAAGTCAGTCATGGGGGAACGCCTATTCAATCTCCAGAATGCCGTCCACATCCGAGGCTAGAAATGCCCGGATCGCTTCCGAACCGGCCGCCAGTCGATCGGCCAAGAACGTGTTGGCGACGTTGCCGAGGTTGATCCAGACAATCTTCGGGGGAAAACCACGCATCAGGGACAGTTCGACAAAATCGGCATCTTTGGTGACGATCACGAATCCTTCATCTCGGGCGAATTTCCAGATGTCACTGTCCAAGGCTCTGTCCATGCCAAGCAACGCCACCTGGTTCGATCCGGGAAATTCACGCTCCAGCCGTGGGAGCAGCCGCCGCGATAGATTCTGGTCGAGCAGGAGCTTCACGCTGCGATGCGCACCATGCGTTGCTCGCGGGCAGCGGCGAAGGTCAAGCAGGCCTGAATGTCCTCGGCTTCGAGTTCCGGATAATCCGCCAGAATCTCCTGCGGCGTCATACCGGCGGCGAGCCAGCCCAGCACGTCATAGACGGTGATGCGCATCTCCCGGACGCAGGGCTTGCCGCCGCGTTTGCCTGGATCGAGGGTAATTCTCTGCAATAGCTCTGGATTCATTGAAGTCACTCCAAGCTCATATCAGTTCATGAAACCGTCGAAGAAGGCCAAGTCGATCTCGAATATGGTCTTGGGCCGCATACCCAACTCCAAGACCTCGAACATCGTCGTCAACTTGGCACCATCTACAAGCTCGATGGGTGTTGCGCCCGGTCGTTCGGCTTCCGCTCTCGCCTGCGCGGAAAAAGTACCAGTGGTAATGAAGATTCCCTTTTCGGCCCGGCCATCCATCGCCCCGCGAAGATCGCGAATCTCCTTCGGGGGCACACCTCCCTGCCACTTCTTGCATTGAAACACGACGCGAAAACTCACCAGCGGATTAACTTGCAGGACACCAATTCCGTCGATGCCGCCATCACCGGAGCGGCCCATGACGTCCACCTTCTCGAACCCCGATTCCCGCAAGAGCCGCTGGCAAATCCGCTCGAAACCCGATGGCGATAAGTTGTTCAGGATGTCGAGAAGGGTCTGCGATCTCTCGCTGTCGGGGGGCGTGTCGTCTTGTACTTTCCGGACGACAGAATCATCCGATGCCTCCTTTGATCTGCGCCGCTCAGTGTGATGGGCAACCCATTTGAGAAAGACTCGATGGCCCTCCTGTTCACTAATGTTCGCTTTCCAGCCTGCTGGAGTTAGCGCCCAGACGCCTCGCTTCCCCGCATCGATCAACCCTTCCCACACCAGGTACTGCCGTGCCCATTGGACCTGGTTGTGAAACCGCTCCTGCCCCGTCTTGGTTAACGCATTTCGGATGGCGGCATCCAAGTGCAATCTCTCCGCGACGGCATCAGAAGCCTCCCGAGGACTCGCCGATCCACCGAGTTCCCGAAGAACGTCCAGAAGCGGCCCCATCCATCGAACAAACTCGGTTCGCTTCTGTTTTGCCACGGCTGACCCTTCTCAAATGCCTCAATCAAGACGACCCTAGGCAGACCCAGGCGCGTGCTTGCAGCAGATGGCGCGCAGGACCTTGTGCGCGGCATCCGGGATTGGCGTGCCGGGGCCGAAGATGCCAGCCACGCCGGCCTTTTCGAGGAACTCGTAATCCTGCGCCGGCACCACGCCGCCGACGAAGACGACGATGTCGGAGGCGCCCTCTTTCTTCAAGGCTTCGATGAGCTGCGGCACCAGTGTCTTGTGGCCGGCGGCGAGCGTCGACACGCCGATGGCGTGCACGTCGTTCTCCATCGCCTGGCGCGCCGCCTCGTCGGGCGTCTGGAACAGCGGGCCGACATCGACGTCGAAGCCGAGGTCGGCAAAGGCCGTCGCGACCACCTTGGCGCCGCGGTCGTGGCCGTCCTGGCCGAGCTTGGCGACCATGATGCGCGGCCTTCTGCCCTCGTGGGCGATGAAGGTCTCGACCTGCTCCAGCAGCGACTTCATGCTCTCCCCTTCCCCGAACGCACCCCGATAGACGCCGCTGACGGTCTGGTGACTGGCGCGATGGCGGCCATAAACCTTTTCCAGCGCGTCGGAAATCTCGCCGACCGTGGCGCGCAGCCGCGTGGCCTTGATCGCCAAGTCGAGCAGGTTGCCGGTACCGCTGCGGGCCGCCTCGGTCAGCGCATCGAGCGCCGCCTTCGTCGCCGCATTGTCGCGCGTCGCCCTGATCTTCTGCAGCCGCGCGATTTGAGCTTCGCGCACGGCGTGGTTGTCGATGTCGAGGATGTCGATCGGCGCCTCTTCCTTGAGCTTGTACTTGTTCACGCCGACGATGACGTCCTGGTTCGAGTCGATGCGCGCCTGCTTTTCGGCGGCGCATTTCTCGATCTGCAGCTTGGCCCAGCCGGTCTCGACGGCGTGCGTCATGCCGCCCATCTTCTCGACGTCCTCAATGATCTGCCAGGCGGCGTCGGCCATGTCCTGGGTCAGCTTCTCCATCATGTAGCTGCCGGCCCACGGGTCGATGACCTTGCAGATGTGCGTCTCTTCCTGGATCAGGATCTGCGTGTTGCGGGCGATGCGCGCCGAGAACTCGGTCGGCAGCGCGATGGCCTCGTCGAAGGCGTTGGTGTGCAGCGACTGCGTGCCGCCGAACACCGCCGCCATGGCTTCGATGGTCGTGCGCACGACGTTGTTGTAAGGGTCCTGCTCGGTCAGCGACCAGCCCGAGGTCTGACAATGCGTGCGCAGCATCAGCGACTTCGAGTTCTTGGCGCCGAAGCTCTTCATGATCCGCCACCAGAGCAGACGCGCAGCGCGCAGCTTGGCGACTTCAAGGTAGAAGTTCATGCCGATGCCGAAGAAAAAGCTCAAGCGGCCGGCGAAGGCATCGACGTCAAGCCCCTTGTTCATCGCGGTGCGCACGTACTCCATGCCGTCGGCCAGCGTGAAGGCCAGTTCCAGCGTCTGCGTCGCGCCGGCTTCCTGGATGTGGTAGCCGGAGATCGAGATCGAGTTGAACTTCGGCATGTGGCTGGCCGTATAGCCGATGATGTCGGCGATGATGCGCATCGACGGCTCGGGCGGGTAGATGTAGGTGTTGCGGACCATGAACTCCTTGAGGATGTCGTTCTGGATGGTCCCCGCCAGCTGGTCCTGCGAGACACCCTGCTCCTCGGCGGCGATCACGTAGCCGGCCAGCACCGGCAGCACGGCGCCGTTCATGGTCATCGACACCGACACCTTGTCGAGCGGGATGCCGTCGAAGAGGATCTTCATGTCCTCCACGGAATCAATGGCGACGCCGGCCTTGCCGACGTCGCCGACCA